>CAJXZO010000003.1 GCA_913062975.1 uncultured Micrococcales bacterium | reverse complement strand
TGGGCCTTTAGCTCAGTTGGTAGAGCGCCACGTTTACACCGTGGATGTCATCGGTTCGAGCCCGGTAGGGCCCACGCATTGTAAAGAGAGCGAGTATGACCAGCTACTCCTTTGAACCCCCGGCCAAGAAGGCCATGGACGAAATGGAGTTAAGCGAGCTGATATCGGGAATGAGTGCCGACGAGGACGGCATCGAAAACGCGATGAAACTGCTGCAGGAGCAGGAAGCTCTCAGACTCTCAGATCAAGAAAACTTCCAAAACTGGCGAGATGCCATGATTGCTGATGGCTCAGTTGAAGCCCTAAGGGCAGTTGAGGAAGCAACTGGCGAAACACTCATCGAACCAGAGCCAGAACCAGAGCCAGAACCAGAGCCAGAGCCAGAACCAGAGACGGTTTCCGAAGCTGAAGTGGAAGCGGAGCAGGTTTCTGAATCACATGCAAAGACAGACGATGAATCCCTGGAAGATTCTTTCGAGGTATCAGCGGAGCAGTCTGAGGGAGGGCCAGAAAAAGAAGCCGAACCAGTTTCTGAAGAGACTGAGCAAAGTGAAGCAGTTTCGGATTTGGATTTTGTTGAGGCCTTGGTGACGGAAGACGCAGATAGCAATTCTGCTGAACAGCCCGAACATGAGTTGGTTGTTGAAAGCACCGAGGAAAGCGTTGAGCTAACTGAGACCGACCAAGGGGTAGAAGTTAGTTATGAGAGTTCGACAATTGTCACCGAGCTAAAACTTGCAACCGTTGCTGATTCCTTGGATGAGGCTCTGGATCAAGCTGTTGTTCAAAAGCCATCTAAAATTCGTCAGGCCCTTTCATCCAAATTTGTATTGGGACTGTCTTCCTCGGCAGCCATTTTTGGATTGCTGCTGATTTTTCAACAGTCCCTGCTTGGGTCTAGTGAATTCGCAGCTCTCGGCTACCTGGTCGGTGGGGCGGTAGCGACGGCGCTGGTTGCCGCTCAAAGTTTTCAGAAAACAAGTTTTATTCAAACTGTTAGCAACAAGCTCTCTTGGCTGGGTAGCTACTGGAAACCCATGTTGGTTTTATCGGTTGGTTTGGTGCTCATCGGATTTAGCAATTTAGCTCGCGACTTTGGTTTATTTAGCTCTCTAGAAGCAGAACCTGCACTCATTGTTGACTACGAGTTAGATGAAATAAGTTTGTTGGCTATTTTCGCTGTAATGTTTGCAGCCATCCTCAGCTGGCAACCGATGCTCAGGTTTGCCCTGCTGCGACTATTTGCGGTAACCGCGATTGTTTCGCTGGTGCTTGTGCTCAGTGGCATGGAAGCATCAGACAGTGAATTTGGCGATTTTGATTTTGAGGCTTTCGTTGCAGGCATCGCAATTTCACTTTTAGTCATTGTTTCTTTGCAGCTTTTGCTTCAACCACGCTTTGCGTCAGATCACGAGAGAGTGGCATGGGCGGCGGGCGAGTTCAACAGTCGTCGCAAAAGGGTTGCAACCCTGCATTCTGTTTTGCTGGTGCTGATTCCAGTTCTGTTGGCAACAGTGGTTTCACTATCTGACTTAACGTTCCCAGGAGCCGAGCAGTGGGTGCAGGCTGGTGGGTTAGCAACTGTTGGACTTGCGCTGTTGGTGGTTGTAACTGGCTCAGTTGATTTTTCGAGCACTTGGCTCAAAGTTTCTTCTCTAGCTGTCTTGATTGGCTCATTGGTTTTGTCAGAGTATTTGGCAAACGATTGGGTGCTAGCGCTGTTCACTATGGGTGGAGTGGCAATTGGTTCAATTGCTGGTAGTTCGCTTGTTGTTCGTTTCTCAAAGACCGACACAGCCAATCTGATATTGATCGTCGTTGGATTGGTGATTGGCTTGGCACTTGGTTGGTTGCTTGAAAACCCATTTGATTTATTAGACCTTGGTTTTGAAGGGTATGCAGACCTGTCGGGTTGGGGCCTTGGGGCATTATTAGCGTTCTTGGTGAGTGCTCTATTTGGACTTTTTTCCGTCATCAACTCCAAAGAAGTGAGCCATGCGGACAGCTGAGTTTCTCGAGTGGGCCGAATCTCGTTGGCCACGTGAGCTGGCTGAAACATGGGACAATCCAGGACTAATATCTGGAAATCTAGACCAAGAGCACAAAAATGTTTTGGTGACGGTTGATATAACCCACGAGGTGGTTGATGAGGCCATAGCCAAAAACTGCTCTTTGGTGGTTGCCCACCACCCGCTACTGATGGGGGGCTTGGACACAGTTCGTGAAGATTTATACAAGGGCAGGCTGTTGGCGCATGCAATCAGAAATGAGATTGCACTCTTTTCCGCTCACACAAACGCTGATGTTGTAAAAAACGGCGTTAGTGACTCTCTGGCAAGGGCAATTGGAATTCAAGATGCGATTGCCCTAGACGGGTCTCATGTTGGCCATGGTCGAGTTGGCAAGGTCAAGCCAACAACCTTGAATGATTTCCTTGGCAAGCTCAAGGCAAGTCTTCCTGAAACCAATCGAGGTATTTCTTTCATTGGCGATTTGAACCAAAACATTGAATCCGTTGCAGTTGTTGCAGGTTCCGGCATGAGTTTTGTTGACCAGGTAAAAGCTGATGTTTTCATAACCAGTGATGTCAAGCATCACCCTGCGCTGGATTTCAAGCAACAGTCTTTGATTAGACCTCAATCGTTAATAGAGATCTCTCATTATGCTGCTGAGTCAGTGTGGTTAGAAGTATTGGCCGATGAGTTAGCTGGCATTGGCCTAGAGGTGATATTGAGTTCAGTGAATACAGACCCCTGGGATGGAAATCTAAAATGAAGCTTACCGAGGCAGAACGAGATTCTTTGGTTGAGCTTGCGGAGCTCGAGATGCAACTTCAGAAGCTGAAAGCCAGCAAATCCAGACTCGAAGCATCAGATCCAGCGGAGCAGGCAAATGCCGAGTTTCTTGAGGTGTCTGAGAAACTTTCAGCCTCCAGAGCGGAGCAGGAAGACATGCAACTGGAGGTCACTCGAATCAGTGAGGATCTGGAGCTGGTCGAATCGAGGATGCTTCGCGATCAAGGTTTGATTCAACAATCCAGCAATTCATCTGAGATTACTGGTTTGCAACACGAGGTTGAGACGCTGAACAGGCGAAAAGGTGAGCTGGAGACTGATCTTTTAGAAAAAATGGAACAACAAGAGTCGTTAACTGCGATCATCGGCCAACTTACCGCTCAGAAGCAAAGCCTCAGGGAACAACTAGAAGTAGTTGAAAAAAACCATGACCAAGAATTACTGGATGCCACCAATCAACTGAAGGAATTGGTGGTCAGGAGAAATGAGCTTTTAGAGAGTCTCAGCGATGAGACTTCAGCGGATTATCAGCGCAAGGCAACCAGGGGAGTGCCTGTGGGGTTGTTGAGAGAGGGTGCCTGCACTGCATGCCACCTGAATCTCACCGCTACCGACCTGAGTGCAATCAGGTCAACCGATGTGGATGAGCTCGTGCACTGTCCTGAGTGTCAGGCGATTTTGATCCGATGACCTACATAATAAAAGCCGATGGCGCCAGTCGCGGAAACCCGGGGGAGGCAAGCTTCGGTGCTGTCTTATTCGATGGAGATAAAGAAATTGCAACTGTTAGCGAGTACTTAGGACAGGCGACAAATAACTACGCTGAATACTCGGGTGTGATTGCGGGGTTGAGACTAGCCATCAATCATGACAGCAATGCTGAATATCTGGTTCAACTTGATAGCAAGCTGGTTGTTGAGCAACTCTCTGGTCGTTGGAAGGTCAGATCAACAGAGCTTATGCCGCTGGTATCCAAGGCAAATGCCCTAACTCAAGGGCTCAAGGTTTCGTTTCAATGGATTCCCAGAGATCAAAATTCGAGAGCCGATGAGTTGGCTAACCAGGCTTTGGATGCTCCAGAAACTCATCCTGTGCCAGACCAACCCAGTAGCATCAGGTCGCCTCGAGTTACCACTCCTGGCACCGAAGTTGTTTTTGTAAGGCATGGACACAGCACTCACACTGAAAAAAGTTTGGTGGCGGGAGGCGATGGTGCTGATCCAGAACTAAGTGAGCTTGGTTTTTTAGAAGCTGAGGCGACCGCTGAATTTATTGCCCAACCACCAGCTGCTTGGAAGTTATCCCTGGCAGATCCATTTGTAATCTCCAGTGACATGCTTCGCACCAGACAGACAGCAACGGCAATTGCCAACAGACTCGGCATTGAAGTGAAGCTGGAACCTAGAATCCGCGAGGTCTATTTCGGTGAATGGAATGGATTGACCAACGAAGAGCTTTTTAGCAAAGACCGACAATTATTAGATAGTTGGCAGGGATCTTTGGATTTTGCACCACCCGGCGGGGAAAGCGTGAATGATTTATTGCGAAGAGTTAATCCTTTTATCGATGAGCTTCGGGAGCACTATGCGAACAGAACCGTAATAGTTGTTTCACACATGATGCCCACCCGAGCTATGACTCACTCGGTGATGGGTGCAGACCCCAGCTATCTTTGGTCCACGAGTTTTGCCCCCGCCAGTGTGAGTGCTTTCCGGATTTGGGGATTTGAGCAGTATGAACTGATTTCGCTAAACGCTTGCGCGCACCTACCAATCAACTAGGCTTGTCACTCGAAAGAGGCTGGCCAGACGGTCGCGACATTGTCGAGGAACGTCCGGGCTCCACAGGGCACGGTGGTGGGTAACGCCCACCCGGGGTAACCCGCGAGCAAGTGCAACAGAAAGTAAACCGCCCGAGGGGTAAGGGTGAAACGGTGGTGTAAGAGACCACCAGTGGGCGAAGTGATTCGCTTAGCTAGGTAAACCTCACTGGGAGCAAGGTCATGCAGAAGGCGTTTGAGAGCTGCTCGCTCGAGTCTTCGGGTGGACCGCTAGAAGGTTTCGGCAACGAAACTTCGAGATAGATGGCCGTCACCGAAAGGTACAGAACCCGGCGTATCGGCCAGCCTCTTTCATTGTTTTTCGAATGCTTGCTCGGCAGCGCCTATGATGCCTGCGTTGTTTCTGAATTCTGCTGGGATTATTTCTGTTTGGATGTTTATATTGGGAAGAAACAGCTCGTGTGATTTGCTGATGCCGCCACCGACAATAAACAAATCAGGACTGAACAACATCTCTAATTGTTGGTAGTAGCGCTGTAGTCTTTTTGCCCAGCGGTCAAAGGAGAGCTGGTATCGTTCCTTGGCCCTGTATGAAGCTACCTTCTCATAGTCCTTGCCACCTATTTCAATGTGTCCAAGCTCACTGTTTGGAACCAGTTGTCCATTGATAAACATCGCGCTACCAATGCCAGTCCCAAGAGTAGTCATGATCACTAAGCCATCCCGTTGCTTGCCCGAACCGAATCGCATTTCGGCCAATCCTGCAGCATCAGCGTCATTGATGATGGTGACTTTTTGACCGAGATCTGATTGGAATCTCTCCTTGGCTTGGTAGTCAATCCACTCATGGGAAATATTGGCTGCGGATTTAGTCACTCCGTTTTTCACAACTGATGGGACACAGACTCCAGTCGGGGCAGTTTCGTTCAACTGTTGGTAAATCTCGCTAACCACTGAGGCCACATCATCTGGTTTCCCGCCGCGAGGTGTGTCGAGTTTGATTCTTTCGGTTAAGAGCTGTCCATTTTCGGTGTCCACCACAGCTCCTTTTATGCCGGTGCCACCAATGTCGATGCCGATTGCCCTAGTCATCCCAAGCCTTGGTTAGAATTTCCGGCCCTGCTTCTGTTATCAAGATGGTGTGCTCAAACTGAGCACTGAAGCTCTTATCCAGTGTGGTGACCGTCCAGTCATCTTCCCACATATCCCAATCAGCTTCGCCAAGAGTAAGCATTGGTTCAATTGTGAAAACCATGCCAGGTTCAATCACATCTTTATATTGCTGAGAATCGTAATGAGGAATTATCAGACCAGTGTGAAACGCCCTACCAACACCGTGACCCGTGAACTCTTTTACAACACCGTAGCCAAATCTTTTGGCATAGCTCTCGATTGCCCGACCAATGATGTTTACCTCTCGTCCCGGCATTGCGGCCTTTATGCCTCGATTGAGCGCCTCTTCAGTGCGGTTTACGAGTTCCACGACAGTTGGGTCTACATCCCCAACGATCACTGTTTTGTTGTTATCTCCGTGATAGCCATCAAGGTAGGCGGTGATATCGATATTTACAATGTCACCGCTTTCAACAATGGTGTCATCGGGTATTCCGTGGCAGATGGTTTCGTTCAGAGAGGTGCAAAGGGATTTGGGGAACCCTCTATAGCCAAGTGTTGAGGGGTATGCATTGTTTTTGATAAGAAAATCATGCCCAATTCGGTCCAATTGGTCAGTGCTGACACCTGGTTCGATTGCCTCAGAAACCACCTCCAGCGCTTGCGCTGCAAGTTTTGAAGCAGCCCTGATTTTCTCAATTTCATCGGGGGAGTATTTATCACCAAGTTGGTTGGTAGCAGGAGCTTTTTTGCCAACGTATTCAGGCTTTTCGATGTGATCGGGGACTGCTAAGCGGGGAGAGATTTTTCCCGGAAGTAGAAACCCTTGGGCTGAACGAGGCATGACCTCCAGCTTAGGACCTATGTCTCTGGATAGACTGCTCCCATGGCCAAAAAATTCTGGTTCAACACCAAAACCAAGGAAGTTGAGTTTGGTAGAAGGTCGCTATCGGTTTATCGGATTGGGCCTTTTGAGACAAAGCAGGAAGCACTCAACGCTGAGCAGACAGTGATTGATAGGGGACAGAAGATCTTGGAAGAAGATCAGTCAAATGAGTTTCCCGAGGATGGAAACTCCCGAGACTGAACCTCTTTGATGTATTGCTCGGTGGCTTCGGTGAGACTGGCTCTTAGCTTTGCGTACTGCTTCACAAACTTTGGAGTCTTTTCACTCAATCCAGCAAAGTCTTGCCAAACCAGAATCTGACCATCTGTTTCGTTTCCAGCACCGATACCGATGGTTGGGATGGCTAGCTCAGTGGTAATCTCTGTGGCAAGGTCTCTGGGCACCATTTCCAAAACAATCGAGAAAACTCCAGCTTGTTCCAAAGCTTTTGCCTCCAGTTTGATTTTCTCTGCCTGGTCTCCGCGGCCCTGAACCTTGAATCCGCCCATTTGATTTACAGACTGCGGTGTGAATCCAAGGTGACCCATCACAGGGATTCCGTTTTCAATCAAAAGCTTGATTGCCTCAACTCGGTTTTCGCCACCTTCTAGTTTGACCGCATCGGCACCAGTTTCTTTCATGACTTGGATTGAGTTTTCCAATGCCTGTTTTGGTGAGAGCTCATAGCTTCCAAAGGGCATGTCAATTACAACCAATGAGTTTTGAACGCTTGAGGCAACAGCAGAACCAAAAATTATCATTTCATCCAAGGTTGCCGGGAGCGTGCTGTTTTTTCCAAGCACTGTGTTGGAGGCAGAGTCACCGACTAGAATCAGATCAATCCCTGACTCATCGAAGATTTTCGCAGTGAGGGTGTCATAGCTTGTCAGGCAGCTGACTGCTCTTTTGTTCTTTAGGGACTTGATGGTCTCTGTTCTGATTTTCATAGGTATCCATTCACAATCGGCAATCTGCGTCCTCTGCCGAAACTCACCTTGCTAATTCTTGGACCTATTGCACCTTGGGATCTTTTCCACTCACTGCTCTTAAGCTTGCTGGCAACATCTTTTGCTAAATCAGCTGGATAGCCTGCAGTGATCAGGTTATCCACTGAACCGTGACCTTCAATCAAAATCTGCAGCATGGCATCCAACACGTCATAGTCGGGCAGTGATTGCTGATCGTGCTGGTCTGGTCTTAGCTCGGCACTCGGTGGTTTGCTGATGCTGTTTTGAGGGATGACCAGAGAGAGTTGATTGCGGTATTCAGCTAGCTGATAAACAGCTGTTTTATAAACATCTTTTAAGGGTGCGTAGCCTCCGGCGCTGTCTCCGTAGATCGTTGAGTAACCAACGGCAATTTCTGATTTGTTGCCGGTGGAAAGCAGTAATCTCCCTGAGTTGTTGCTATCTGCCATCAAGATTAGAGCGCGAATTCGGGATTGGATGTTTTCATCGGCTAGGGCTGATAGGTCAATTGATTCTTGAAAACTTGCATGCACCTCAGAGATTGGAGAGACCGAATAGGAAATGCCAAGGCTTTCAGCCAGTGACTGAGCGTCTGCAAGTGAGGATTCAGAGGAGTAAATGCTTGGCATCGCAATCCCAGTAACTCGATCTGCACCAAGTGCATCTGCGGCAACGGCTGCGCATACGGCTGAATCAATTCCGCCACTGAGTCCCAGCACAACACCAGGGATGTTGTTTTTTTCAACATAGTCCCTAAGCCCCAGAACAATTGCATCCCAGTTTCTAGCGAGCTGAGATGGAAGTTCAACGGTTGCCGATTCATCGTTGCTGGTCAGCAAAGTTTGTTCTGAAAAAAGTTCTGCCTGAGTAGTTTGTTTGCCCGTTCTGTCCAGAATGAAGCTATCCCCGTCAAACACAAGGTCATCCTGACCTCCTGTCAGGTTGGCATAAACCAGTGAAACTTCTTGATTGACGGCGATCTTCTCGGCGATTGCTCGGCGCAGTTCGTTTTTTCCTTCTTCAAAAGGAGAGCCATTAAGAACCAGGCAGACATCGGCTTCACCCTGTAGGTTTTCAACTGGACCCTGGGGCCTCCAGATGTCTTCACAAATCATCACTGAGAGTCGAGTTTGATTGATGTCAAAGGTGAATGGTTTATTGCCTGGAACGTAGTTCCGCCACTCATCAAACACCTTGTAGTTGGGGAGGATCCTCTTGTCATATTTGCCAATCAAGCTTCCGTTTTGAATTATTGCTGCCGAGTTATGAGCTATTGCCCAGTCGTTGACGCGATTGGATTCTGCCAATCTTGGATAGCCAACAACGATGTGAAGATCGGGCCAAAGTTTTGATTTTTCAATAAGTTGCTCAATTGCGTGTTCAGAAGCTTCTAAGAAATCTCTTCTCAGGGCTAAGTCACCGATTGGATAACCACTGATTACCAATTCACCAAAAACAATCACATCTGCATAGCTTGCAGATGCTATTTCGCAAGACGAGATCACCTTGTCCAGGTTTGATTGGATTTGCCCAACAGTTGGGTTTAGTTGGCCTATGGCTATACGCAGGTTTTGCACATACATTAGCCTAGTAACTGCGTAGGAGGCACAATGGAGAAGCAGCAAGAATTTGTTCTAAGAACTATCGAAGAGCGCGGTGTTAAGTTCATCAGGCTTTGGTTCACCGATGTTGCTGGATCACTCAAATCAGTAGCGGTTGCACCAGCTGAAATTGAGGGTGCATTCGAAGAGGGGATTGGCTTCGACGGCTCCAGCATCGAAGGTCTGAGTCGTAACTCAGAGGCAGATATGTTGGCTGTTCCAGACCCAACAACCTTTCAGATTCTTCCTTGGCGCGGAGCAGTTGACTCAACAGCCAGAATGTTTTGTGACATTGCAAATCCAGACGGCACTCCAGCCAACAGTGACACTCGCAATGTTTTGAGAAGGTCGATGAATAAAGCCCGCGAGATGGGCTTCAATTTTTACATCCACCCAGAGATTGAGTTTTACTTGCTTCAGTCGAACAAGCTAGGAAAAAGCGGTTTTCCAACACCGGTGGATAACGCAGGTTATTTTGACAATGTCCCTGGCGGAACGGCCCATGATTTCCGTCGATCGGCAGTTACCATGCTTGAAAACATGGGCATCTCTGTGGAGTTCAGTCATCACGAAGCGGGTGCTGGACAGAACGAGATTGATCTGAGATATGCAGATGCATTGACAATGGCTGACAACATCATGACCTTTAGGGCGGTTGTCAAGGAAGTAGCCATCGAGCAGGGTGTTTATGCAACTTTCATGCCAAAGCCTTTTAATGACCAACCCGGAAGCGGAATGCACACCCACATGTCACTTTTCGAGGGTGATCAGAACGCATTCTTCGACGCAGGTGCTCAGTATCAACTTTCAAAAACGGCTAGGAGATTTATGGCCGGTGTTCTGCGTCATGCGCCTGAGATAACCTTGGTGACCAACCAGTTTGTCAATTCCTATAAGCGATTGTGGTCGGGTGGAGAGGCTCCGTCGCATGTTGCCTGGGGACACAACAACCGTTCGGCCCTTTTGCGTGTACCACTTCACAAACCAGGAAAGAGTCAGTCAACGAGACTTGAATACCGTGCGATTGATTCCGCAGCTAATCCCTATTTGGCTTACGCTCTTATCCTGGGAGCTGGTCTAAAAGGCATTGAAAACGGATACGAGCTTCCAGAGGAAACTTTGGATGATGTCTGGTCGCTTTCTGACAATGAGCGCAAGGCTTTAGGAATTGAAGCTCTGCCACAAAGCATGAATCAGGCGATTGGTCGCCTGGAGGAGAGCGAATTGGCAGCCGAGGTGCTGGGGGAGAGTGTGTTTGATTTCGTTTTGCGCAATAAGCGTCAGGAGTGGTCAGAATACAGATCTCAGGTGACACCATTTGAGCTCAGGCAAAATCTTCTGAACCTGTAAATGAACTCTCGTCAGGGTGCCCTTTCAGAATTGGCCAAACAAGGCTTTTCTGATTTATCTGCTGCGTTAGAAAATCTAGACAAGCTAGTTCAGCTGCTTGGAGATACCGCTCATAGCGCCACGGCTTATTTGGCTTTATCTGCGGATCCCGATTCAGCACTGAGGTTCAGTGTTGAGATGGCTGAAATCCACCCAGCTATTCAGCAAAAGATTCTGAGTTCCGACAAATCAGCTAGTGCTTTTTATAAGTCTTTGGGTGTCAGTACCGGAGTCCAGGACATACTCCGCCGACTACCTGATTTGATGGAAGTTTTCCTATCCAAGTCTTTTGACGTAGATATGGATTTTATGTCCAATACTTTGTCATCGGCCACTAATCAAGATGACTTGCGAAGGGCATACCGGGGTTTGTTGCTTCGAGTAATTGCTTTTGATCTACAAATGCGACCCGAGGAATCTCTTGACCAAACGTCCCAAAAGTTGGCTCAGCTTGCGGGTGCAACTTTGCAGAGGGCATTTGAGCTTGCGTGTGAGGAAAATCAAGTGTCCACCGACTTCCCGCTAGCCATTATTGCCATGGGTAAGACCGGTGGTTCTGAATTGAACTATGTGAGTGATGTGGATGTTGTTTTTGTGGCAAGCGATGAAATCAGTGATGAGGATTTGCAAACCTCCATCCGCATTGCCAACCGGTTAATGCGGATTATTGATGAGACCTCGGCGGAGCCTGCTTTATGGGAGGTGGATCCAAACCTTAGACCAGAGGGCAAGGACGGAGCCATGGTGAGGCGCTTGAAGTCTCACCTGAGCTATTACCAAAAATGGGCAAAGAGCTGGGAGTTTCAAGCTTTGATCAAAGCACGTTTTGTTGCTGGTGATAAAACAGTGGGCGAGCTCTACGAGCATCGGGTTGGCGCTCTTGCCTGGAGTTCACTTGATAGCTCCAGAGTGGTTGAGGAATTAAGGCGGATGCGGCAGAGAGTGATTGACACACTGCCCGAGCATCATCGAACAACTAATTTGAAACTCGGTTATGGCGGTTTGCGCGACATTGAGTTCAGCGTTCAGTTATTGCAATTGGTTCATGGACGACACGATGATTCAGTCAGACAGAAAAACACCCTGGAGGCAATCCAAGCCCTCACCAAGGCAAGCTATCTCGGAAGAAAAGATGCCCAGAGCTTCACAGAGCACTATAAATACCTTCGTGCGGTCGAGCATCGGCTGCAACTAAAAGGTCTACGGAGAACACACATAGTTCCAGAGCCTGAAAATCTAAGAGAAATAGCACGGGCAATGGATCCAAAACAGGATCCACAGGAGTTTTCAGGTCAACTGCAGAACATCAGGCGGCAGGTTCGGGAAATGCACGAGAGTGTGTATTTCAGACCGCTTTTGAATATGGTTGCTGACTTAGAGACTGATGATTTCTCACTACGCGAGGAAGATACTAAAAACCGTTTGCAAGCTCTTGGTTTTGCTGACCCAAGATCAGCCATGGGTCATATCCGTTCGCTAACCAAGGGGGTTTCTCGCAGGGCAAGCATGCAGAGACAGTTGCTCCCAGTCATCCTCAGATGGCTATCTGAAGGAGATAACCCCGATCGAGCACTAATTGCCTTTAGAAGACTCAGTGAGGACTTAGGTGACTCGCATTGGTTTCTAGGGATGCTTCGAGATTCCTCCGGAGCTGCAGAAAACCTCTGCACCATTCTTGGTTTCAGCCAACTGGGCTCAATGCTTCTAGAGAAAAACCCACAAGCAACCGCCTGGCTTGCAGACCCAAGCCAGCGAAAACCCAGGTCCAAGCAGGCCATGCAAACAGAGGCTGATGCGGCCTTCGATAGACATGATTCCTCTGAGCAGAGACTTGATGGACTTAGAAAGCTAAGGCGGAAAGAAACTCTGAGACTGGCCATTGCGTCAATTTTTGATGAAGCTGATCTGTCTGAGCAGCAGGCAGGACTGAGTGATTTATACGAGATTTATCTAGAAAACATAGCCAGAGAGGTCATGAAAGACATAGATCTGGACATTGGATTGATTGCAATGGGGAGGTTCGGTGGAAGAGAACTTGGTTTTGGTTCTGATGCTGATTTAGTTTTTGTTTATGAAGGAGATCAGTCACAGGCAAAAACTGCCGAGGAAGCAGTTTCTGCCATAAGCGAGGCAGCCAAGGACACATCCTTGGAGTTTGAATTGGATCTTGGACTCAGGCCAGAGGGAAAAAAGGGAGCGATAGTTAGATCTCTGGATAGCTACCAGTCTTATTACGAAAAGTGGGGAGAGATCTGGGAGGCGCAGGCTCTGCTGAGATCCCGCCCCATCTTTGGCTCTGAGAAGCTCAGAAACAAGTTCAGCGAAATGGCTGATAGTCATCGCTATCCAGAGCGAGTTGAAGAGGGTTCAATCCGTGAAATACGCAGAATCAAGGCAAGGGTCGAAAACGAAAGATTGCCCCTGGGTGCAGATCCAGCGAGGCATCTGAAATTGGGAAGAGGTTCAATCAGTGACGTTGAGTGGCTGGTTCAGTTGTATCAACTTCGCTTTGGGGCAGAATATTCTGAGATTCAAACACCATTTACGCTCAGTGCACTAGAAAACATGCAGCAGGTTGGTCTGATTTCCGAGCAAGATTCTGAGATCCTGCGATCTGCTTGGCTAATGGCATCAGCTATTCGCTCTGGCATTGTGCTGGCAACCGGTAAGAGGAATGATTCACTACCTGTAGACCACAGAGTCTTGGAATCTGTTACTAAGCTGATTCATCTGCCTGGTGTGAACTCAGGAAGCGAATTAGAAGAGCAGTATTTATCAACCAGTCGACGGGCCAGGACTGTTTTCGAGAGATTATTTTTTGAATAAAAAAACCGCCTCCTAAGAGGCGGTTTTTCTGAGAAGTTTTTAGACTCCGTAGTAAAGCTCGTACTCGTATGGGTGAGGACGTGCAGCGATTTCCTGAATCTCATTCACTCGCTTGTACTCAATCCAGTTTTCAATCAACTCGCTTGAGAACACTCCACCCTCAGTTAGATACTCGTGATCTTCCTCTAGTGCATCAAGCACGCGATCTAAGCTGGTTGGAACCTGAGGAATGTTCTTAGCTTCCTCTGGTGGCAACTCGTAGAGGTCTTTATCAACTGGCTCGTGTGGCTCAATGCGGTTTTTGATGCCGTCAATTCCTGCCATCAGCATTGCAGCGAAGGCTAGATAAGGAGATCCCGATGAGTCGGGAGCACGGAACTCAATTCTCTTAGCCTTGGGGTTTGTTCCAGTTAGTGGGATACGAATAGCTGCTGATCGGTTTCCGGCTGAGTAAACCAAGTTCACAGGAGCCTCGAAGCCCTTAACCAAACGGTGGTAGCTGTTCAGGGAAGGGTTGGTGAATGCCAACAGCGAAGGAGCGTGACGCAGGATTCCACCGATGTACCAACGGGCGGTGTCGCTTAGTCCGCCGTAACCACTCTCGTCATAGAACAGTGGCTCGCCGTTTTTCCAAAGTGACTGATGAACGTGCATACCCGAACCGTTGTCGTTATACATTGGCTTGGGCATGAAGGTTGCTGTTTTTCCATACTGGTTCGCAACGTTTTTCACGATGTATTTGAACTTCAAAAGGTCATCCGCTGCGTGCACCATCGTGTCAAAGCGGTAGTTGATCTCGGACTGACCAGCTGTTCCCACCTCGTGGTGGCTTCGCTCAACGGTCAGGCCTGCCGCTTCTAGTTCCAAAACAATCGCATCACGGATGTCGGCTAGGTGGTCAACTGGTGAAACTGGGAAATAACCTGCCTTGTGAGGGGTCTTGTGGCTTAGGTTTCCACCTTCTTCGTCTTTGGCGGAGTTCCACGGTCCCTCAATGCTGTCTACTTCGTAGTAGCTCATGTGTGGCTGGACCGTGTGACGCACTGAATCGAAGATGAAGAACTCAGCTTCGGGTGCAAAGAAGGCGGTGTCTGCGATTCCGGTGGTTGCTAGGTAGGCCTCTGCCTTTTTTGCTACCTGACGTGGATCGCGGGCGTAAATTTCACCATTGCGTGGATTGTAGATATCGAAGGTGATGATCAAAGTTTTTTCGATGCGGAATGGGTCCATATATGCGGTTGTCACATCTGGAATCAACTGCATGTCTGATTCGTGAATGTCTGCGAATCCACGGATGGAAGAGCCGTCAAACAGCTGACCGTTGGTGAAAAAATCTTCATCTACTGATTTTGCTGGCAGGTTAAAGTGTTGCTGAACGCCGGGAAGGTCGCTGAACCTGACATCGACAAATTTCACATCCTCTTCTTGGATGAACTTCATTACTTCGGAAGCGCTGCTAAACATTGGTATCCTTTCGAGTCAGCAATGCGGTTTTAGAAAAAGATACTTCACTAATGTTTCAACTATGTAAAAAGCTACATTTTTCTTGATGGCCTGAAATTCATCGGATCAATTCCTTTTGGAATCGGCATTGAATTTCCCAGAGCATCAAGTCTTTTCGCTACTACTCGGATTTCTCCCCTGGAGAGTTTCTTCTTCCCGGATTTCACCTGCTTCATCATTTTGTGAAGTCTCACCTGTCCGTCATTACTACCAACCACGATTCTTTTGATGTGAACACCTGGGGCTGCACGGAGAATTTTTTTGGATTCATCGTTAAATAATTTATTGAGTTTTTGTGGGTCACCCTCACCAATCAGGTTCACACCAGTTTTTCCGATCACCCTGTAAACAGCGTCTCGGGTTCGCGCATTCACTTGCACTGGCTGAGCTGCTCCAGTCCAACTTCCTCTAAGCGATGATTGAATTACAGCACCAACCGCTCCTGACTGACCTTCAATCTGAGCAAAGGCGGCCTGCTCGGCTTTTCTAGACATAATGACCATGGCAAGCAATACCGCTGTCAGCGTTGAGCTTAGGCCCCAAAGTGCCAGTAGCCAGGGGTTTCCCTGGGAGCTGAAGAATCCAATCGCGAATACTCCAACACCAGCCGCTAGACCGATTCCAAGTGCGATCCAAACGGAGGATGGATCGGCTTTCGCTGTCACTTTATAAGCGCGCCAAAGTTGTTTGAGTCTTCCGGGTTCTTTATCTTTTTTAGCCATAGTGCGTCAGCTTACTAAACAGCCTGAGCAAACCCTTCAGCGGCCTTGTCTGCAAGGTGCTGTAGGTCCTCAGGAATTTCTCGTCCAAGTTGCATCATGGTCTGTGCCCAAAGCCTCCCTGCACGGTAGCTGGAGCGCACCAGCGGACCACTCATCACCCCGTGGAAACCAATCTCTAAAGCCTCATCCTTCAGCTCAACAAACTCTTGAGGTTTTACCCAACGGTCAACAGGCAGATGTCTTGGGGAGGGTCTCAGGTATTGGGTGATGGTAATGATGTCGCAACCTGCGTTGTGCAAGTCATGGAGTGCTTCAGAGATTTCTTCTCTGGCTTCTCCCATTCCCAAAATTAGGTTTGATTTGGTAATCATCCCAGCCTCTTTTGCCATAGTGATTACATCCATTGAGCGTTGGTAGTTAAACGCAGGTCTGATTCGCTTGAAAATCCTTGGAACGGTTTCGACGTTGTGAGCAAACACCTCTGGTTTTGCATCAAACACTCGTTGCAATAGCATCTGCTTGCCACTGAAGTCGGGTATCAAAATTTCAACACCGGTGCCTGGTGATTTTTTGTGAATCTGCTTGATGGTCTGGGCGTAAAGCCATGCACCCTCATCTGGAAGGTCGTCTCTAGCGACGCCTGTGACGGTGGCGTAGCGAAGGTCCATCTCCTTCACGCTGATTGCAACCCTTCTGGGCTCGTCGGCGTCAAATGCGGCAGGTTTACCGGTGTCAATCTGGCAAAAGTCACAGCGCCTGGTGCACTGAGATCCACCAATTAGGAATGTTGCTTCGCGATCTTCCCAACATTCAAAGATGTTTGGGCAACCAGCCTCTTGGCAGACAGTGTGCAGGTTTTTTTCCTGAACAAGATTGTGCATCGATTTGTATTCAGGCCCCATTTTTGCAGTGGTCTTAATCCACTCCGGTTTTCTTTCAATTGGGGTTTGAGAGTTTTTGACCTCTAGTCTGAGTAATTTTCGCTCACCTTGCTGGCTGGACATTGTCACCTATCTTTCCCATTAATCCCATCACACTTTGAGCCACTTGTGCCACCGTAAACTGTTTATTTGCAAACTTTGCCATGGTTGTCACTCCTGCATCGTCTATTCCGCAGGGGATAAAGCTTTCATAGGGTTCTAACGAATTGTTCACATTCAAGGCAAAGCCATGCATGGTTATCTTCTCGCTAACTCGAATTCCGATGGCTGCAATCTTTTCCTCACCGTTATCTCCATCCACCCAAACCCCACTGCGTCCCTCGACGGTCTTCGCCCTAATCTCAAATTCAGCAAGCACCGAAATCAAGACATTTTCTAGCCAGCGAACGTAGCCAACCACATCGATTGGTCTTGGCAGATTCATGATTGGATAACCAATGAGCTGTCCCGGACCGTGCCAGGTGATTTTCCCGCCGCGATTGGTGCGAATCACTTCGGTGCCAGCGGTTGGTAGCTCATGGTCTTCGCTTCTTTTGCCTGCTGTGTAAACAGGGGAGTGTTCCAACAAAATCACAGTATCGTCGCGCACGCCGGAGGCAACTTCCGAATGGATTGACTGTTGCAGCTCTAAACCGTCGGTGTAGCCCATCGGAGGCTGATCTAGAAGGTTTATGAATTCAGGCATGATTCCGCTCTACGCTGAGTTTTACACAGCGAACAGTTGGTTGACCGTCTGTCAATGTTCCAACCCCTTATCCTCTGAGAATGATGCTCATTCGATTTAGCGGCGGTCTTTGCCTAAAACTCAAAGGCCGTTACTACCCTGTATATCCTGCTTGGACCTGCTATGCACAGTCCGCAAGGCTCAATCCCAAAATGGATTCCTCCGGGAGGGTCTATTTTGAAAAACTTCCCGGAAAGATGCATTTTGTGAGGCAACCCTACAACCCTGCGGATGGCTGGCTAGATTCCTAGTTGGCCCTCAAACGCCCCCTCTTCCAACCTGGATTTCAGGGTTGTTAGGTATCTGGCTGCGTCTGCCCCATCAATGTTGCGGTGGTCATAGCTCAAAGCCAGGTAGACCATGCTTCTGATGGCAATCACATCGGAGCCATCAGCTGTCTGCATCACCACCGGGCGTTTGGTGACAATACCTGTTCCCAGAATCGCACTCTGTGGCAAAAACACCACTGGTGTATCAAACAAAGCGCCTCTAGATCCAGTATTGGTCAGAGTGAAGGTGCCACCTGTAAGTTCATCTGGGGTGAGCTGGTTGTTTCTAGTGCGCTCAGCCAAATTAGCTATTTGCTGAGCGGTCTCCGCAATGGTGAGCTCAGCTGCATCCCTGATTACGGGGGTTAGAAGTCCTCTATCGGTCTCAACAGCAAATGAGATGTTTTCTTTTGGGTGGTGAACAATCGTCTCATCTTCAATTGTTGAATTAATTTTTGGATTAGATTTCAAGGCCTCAGCTGCTGCCAGGTTGAAAAATGGCATAAAGGATAGTTTCACGCCTGTCTTTGACGTGAAATCAGCCTGAATCTTCTTGCGAAGCTCAGCAATCTTGGTCACATCAACCTCAACCACTGTTGTCAGCTGGGCTGAGCTCTGCATCGATTCAACAGCTTTGGAAGCCAGAACCTTGCGAAGCCTAGACATTTTTTCGGTTGTGCCTCTAAGGGGGCTGACCTCAACCTCATGTGGTTTCGCTGGAGCAGCGGTGGAGGCCGCCTGTGAAGCAGATGGAGCAGAGCCAATCATGGCCTCAACGTCTTCCTTTCGGATTCTGCCACCAATTCCTGAACCTTTGACCTTTGAAAGATCAACGCCGTTGTCTTTGGCCAGTTTCCTAACAATCGGAGTTACGTAATTTGCATCGCCCTCGTTTGGCTCAGCAGGTGCAGCGGGAGCTGGTGTTTCTGCGACTGGAGCTGCTGGTGCAACAGGTGGCGCTGGAGGGGTCGGTGCTGCAACTGGAGCCGCAGGAGCTTCGGCAACCGGCGCCGGATCTGCGGGTGGTGCTGGAGATTCAGCGACTGGAGCTGCTGGCACTTCCTCGGATGGTGCAGGCTCAGGCTCTGCAGGCGCTTCCGCTGCCGGCTCCGCCGCTGGTGCTGCTGGAGCAGATTCAGCAGCTGCACCTTCACCGATGATGGCCAGCACCGCGCCCACCTCAATAGTGTCGTCTTCCTGAGCACGGATCTCTTGCAAAACACCTGCGACGGGGGATGGAATCTCTGTGTCAACCTTGTCGGTGCTGACCTCCACTAATGGCTCATCCACTTCAACGGTGTCGCCTACGTTTTTTAGCCAGCGAGTAATGGTCCCTTCGGTTACTGATTCACCGAGTGCTGGTAGCTGTACTTCGCTCATCATTTTCTCCTAGGCGTGCGCGTGCAGTGGTTTACCGGCAAGTGCTAGGTGAGCCTCGCCGAGTGATTCGTTCATGGTTGGGTGGGCGTGCACCAGTGGTGCAACATCCTCAGGATGTGCTTCCCAGTTCACAATTAGTTGCGCTTCACCGATTTGCTCGCCGGCACGTGAGCCAATCATGTGGAAACCGACCACGGGTCCGTTGACCTCTCGGATTAGCTTGATTACACCTGCGGTGCCAAGAATTTGGCTCTTGCCATTTCCTGCCAGGTTGTACTCATAGGTTGAAATCTTGTCAGCGCCGAATTTTTCTTTGGCCTCATCCTCAGTTAGTCCCACTGAACCAATTTCAGGTTCACAGTAGGTGACTCTTGGAATTCCCATCTCGTCTACTACCTGTGGGTTTAGACCTGCAATCTCCTCCGCTACGAAAATTCCCTGCTGGAATCCACGGTGAGCCAGTTGCAACCCGGGGACAATGTCACCCACTGCATAAACACCCTCAAGGTTTGTCTGCAGTCTGGGGTTGGTGGTTACCCAGCCTCGCTCCATTTCAACACCCTGCTCTTCATAGCCAAAACCAGTTGCGTTGGGAGCTCTTCCAACCGCTACCAGCATCAAATCTGCTTGGACGTTTTCTCCACCTTCGAGGGAGATGTCCACACCAGCGTCAGACTGGGTAACCCCAGCGAATCTGGCTCCCAGTTTCAATTCAATTCCGCGCTTTTTATAGGCCTTTTCCAACTGCTTGCTCATGGAGGGGTCTTCATTGGGAACTAAACGATCTAGCCCTTCAATGATTACAACTTCACTTCCGAAGCTTCTCCAAACACTGGCAAACTCAACGCCAATAACTCCGCCACCCAAAACTGCAACCTTGTTTGGGATCCAGTCCATTTGCAGTGCCTGGTCGCTGTTGATTACGCGACCACCAATTTCAAGGCCTGGCAATGATTTGGAAACTGAACCAGTTGCCAAAACAACATTTTTTCCGGTGTAAACATCAGAACCAACGGTGACTGACTTGGGACCAGTTAGATGTCCTTCGCCCTCTATCATTGTGACCTTCTTGGCCTTGATTAGTCCGCCCAGACCTTTGTAGAGGCGGTCAACGATGTTGTCGCGGTAGCTGTTTACCGAAGTCATGTCTATTCCTTGGAATTCTGCGTGGACTCCAAACTGCTCACTCTCACGCGTTACATCCGCGACCTCGGCCGCGTGCAACAGGGCTTTTGTTGGAATGCAACCGCGGTGAAGGCATGTTCCGCCCAGTTTGTCTTTTTCTACCAGTGCGACATTCATGCCCAGTTGAGCTGCTCGCAGGGCCGCGGAATACCCGCCAGATCCGCCACCAAGGATTACTAAGTCAAAATTGTGTTCTGCCAAGGATTCTCCAAATTGAGTTGTTATTTTGCTCCAGCTTACTCCTGATTGCCCTGTTGCATAATCAGCTCGATTAAAGTTCTGATCATGACTCCGCTGGCACCCTTTGGCGTGTAATCGTATGGTGCGGAAGAGTTATTTGCTGCACCGGCAATGTCAAGATGCACCCAGGGGATTTGATTTCCATCGGATTGACCGACAAACTGCGACAAAAATTGCCCAGCAATCAGCATGCCACCAGCCTTATTGCCAATTTTGACGTTCATCAGATCCGCTATGTCGCTTTCTAAGAGCTCGGCAAGCTCCTCTGGCAATGGCATGTGCCAAACAAGTTCCCCAGCTTTGCCGGCCGCAGTCTGAACCTGCTCCACCGCATCTGAATCACCCATTGCACCGACATACCTATTTCCCAAAGCAATCACAGCAGCTCCGGTGAGCGTGGCAACATCGATTATTAAGTCGGGGTTTTTCTCACTTGCCAGTGACAGTCCATCGGCCAAAACCAATCTGCCCTCGGCGTCTGTGTTCAGAACCTCAACTGTTTTTCCATTGCGAATGGTGATGACATCACCGGGTCTCGTTGCTCTGCCACTCGGCATATTTTCGGCCAGGCAAAGATATGCGGTTACATCAGCTGAGGTTTCAGTGCCTGCAATTGCCTGCATCACTCCAAGCACGGTGGCCGCCCCTGCCATGTCGTATTTCATGCCAACCATGCCCTCTGGTGGTTTTAGGCTTAGCCCACCGGTGTCAAATGTGATTCCCTTGCCGACTAGCGCTATTTTCTTTCCGCTACCGGGCTTATGAATCTTCACCAATCTTGGTGGTCTCTCACTTCCTTGGCCAACGGCCAAAATTCCGCCACAGTTTTCTTCGACCAGTTTTTGTTCATCCCAGATTTCAACCTCGACCCCCTTCAAGCTGGAGGCAAGATTGGCGACTATCTCTGGATACATGTGGTTTCCAGGGGTATTAATAATTTTTCGAGTTTGGTTTACAGCCTCGGCGATTTCAATTGCCTGCTGCATGTCTTTTTGATGCTCGCTTGCAACTTCGAGCTTTGTCTGCTCAATCTCCGTGGCTCCATAAAGCCTTGGGTCGAATCCACCCAGCAATAGTCCTTCGAAAAAAGCACGAGGGTGCTCAAGGTCAATAGCAAGGAATGCATGCTCCAGGTGGGAGATAGCTCTTGCCACCTTACCTGCAAGCTTTCTGGTTGCAGTGGCGTCTAAAGCATTTTCACCCACGCCAAAATAAATATCGGGAGAGTGAACCAAGACCTGCCCAGCTTTGTTTTTGAATTTGTTGTGCTTCGCATGCTGTGCTAACTGCTCATCTGGTGAGTCAGGGTACTGTCGAATGGTTGGGATGGATGCGTTTGTTGGTTCTGTTGACACAGTGAGAGAAATCATTCGAATAGTTTATGCGAGGTAAGATTTAGCCGTGACCGAGTCAGATGTTTATCAGTGGGTTGTTGAATCGGATCTAGTGGAATCCGGATTGCCATTGATTGCCACTTTGACTGGCTTCAACGACTCTGGAAGTTGCATCTCTCAATTCTCGGACCAACTATTCGGGCATCTAGATAATGAGTTGATTGCACAATTCAGCAATGATCGCCTTTTGGATTACAGGTCAAGACGTCCACGCATGTTTTTTGAAAAGGACCACATAACAAGCTACGAGTCGCCAACCTTGGCCCTTTATCAGTTCAGCGATGAAGCTGGAAAGAAGTTTTTATTGCTGGATGGATACGAGCCAGACTTCTCTTGGAATGCATTCTCCGAGTCGGTGCTGGAAATCAGTCGAATCTTGGAAATAAGCAGCCTCACCTGGATGCACGCGATTCCCTTCCCGATTCCTCACACAAGAGACATTGGTGTGACGGTCAGTGGTAATCGACATGACCTGATCGACGAATACAGCGAGTGGAAGCCACAGACGGAAGTTCCCGGAAACGTTTTACACCTTCTTGAGTACAAACTATCTGGTTACGGGGTGCCAGTTGCTGGGTTTGTGATGTTGGTTCCTCACTACTTGGGTGATTCTGAAATGCCACAAGCGGCGCTAAAGGCTATCGAACTAGTGTCGAAGGCAACTGGATTGGTGTTTCCAAGCGACAGCTTGCGCGAAAGTGGAAAAAAGTTTCTGACCAAGCTTGAGAAACAGGTTCAGGAAAACGAAGAGCTTCAAAAGATGATTGGCAATCTCGAGGCTGGCTACAAAAACAGCAAGATGGGACCGATGAGAGCTCCAATTGGCAAAAAAGATGTTGAAGTGCCATCGGCTGATGAAATCGCCGAAGAATTAGAGGGATATCTCACCCAAATGCGCAGAGGCGAAACCGGAGAAGATGAATAGCAAACTCGCTTGGCGGGTTTTAATTTTTGCATCTATTGCGTATCTGGTGAGCGTAACCCAGCGAACCTCGTTGGGCGTTGCTGGCATTGAAGCCAGTGACAGGTTTGAAACCACCGCGGTGCAGTTGAGTTATCTGGCTGTTTTTCAGCTGGTGGTTTATGCCAGCATGCAGGTTCCCGTCGGCTTACTGCTTGATAGGTATGGCTCTCGCAGACTAATCACACTTGGAGCTGCACTGATGGCTCTTGGTCAGCTATTGGTTGCAATCGCTCCTGTTTTGTCTGTGGCGGTTATTGGTCGAGGGATCCTTGGGTTGGGGGATGCATTCACCTTCATTAGCGTTCTGAGGTTGGTGCATACCTGGTTTGATGCCAAGCGGAGTGCGATCTTGCAGCAGTATGTTGGCAATCTTGGGCAATTGGGGCAAATAGTGAGCGCCATCCCATTTGCTTATTTTTTGGGTATCAGTGGTTGGACCGGTGCGTTTTTGGCACTCGCCGCAATGGGGGCGCTAATTGCTGCGCTGTCTTGGTTATTGATTCAAGATAAGGCGTCTAAGAAAGCAAATGTGAGTTGGCGAAGCGCCATTGCTGAACTCCGCGGAACTATTTCTGAATCTGGGACACGAATGTCTTTCTGGGTTCACTTCACTGCTCAGCCAACTCCTGTGACATTTGGTTTGCTGTGGGGAGTTCCGTTCATGGTTCAGGCTCAAGGCTTTGAATCCTGGATAGCTTTTGCTGCCCTCACATTCATGGTGATCTGGGGAATCGTTGCAGGAGGCATTATTGGTCCGTTCAGTGCGAGGCATCCCGAATACAGAAGACGAATTGTGGTCACCCAAGTGGTGCTGATTTTTGTGGCATGGATAGCGGTTTTGATCTATCCGGCACCAATTCCAATCTGGCTGTTGTTTTTATTCCTGCTGCTCATCACCCCAGGTGGACCCGTGTCTTTTTTGGCCTTCGAATACTCAGCACAGCTCATCCCCGAAAATAGGCGTGGTGCCGCAAATGGCTTCATCAACACCGGCGGGTTCTTTGCAAGTCTTTTGATTATATTTGTGGTGGGTGCCGGGCTTGATTTTGCGCTTGCTTCAGGAATCAGTGAATCCAGATTTGCGGTCGAGGGATTCCGACTAGCGATGATTGGACAAGGTGTCATATTGCTGTTTGGGCTAAGCATGTTTTTGCGAGAAAACGCTAAGACCCAGAAGCTTCTGAGAGAGGAATAGAAAGTTACTAAAAAATGTTGCACTCAGCCTAGTGAAAAATATTGGGAAGTCTGACATAATGGAGGCTTACCCATGCAAGAGCACTTGACATGGGATTAATTTCTGCCCGGGGAAGGATAGAAAAATCGCTGTAAAAGCATCTAAGAGCAGCAAGGCAAGCGCTTCGAAAGCCAAGCCTGAGGCTGAGGCGAACCAAAAATCAGACGGTGAGAACCTAGAAGCAGTTGAAGATATTGTGGCCGAGGCTACCGATGCTATAAATCTCGCTGACCAGGTGAGTGAAGAAACAAGCGAGATTCTGGTCATCAACGAATCTGATGAAGATGACATCCCCTCAGCAACAGCGACAATCTCCGGTGCCACTGCAGACCCAGTAAAGGACTACCTAAAGCAAATCGGTAAAGTGGCACTGCTCAATGCTGAATTAGAGGTAGAGCTAGCTAAGAGAATTGAAGCAGGGCTGTTTGCAGAAGAGAAGCTGAAGACGGAAAAGAAACTTTCACCCGAGATGCGGAGTGACCTGCGATGGGTGATGAAAGATGGACAGCGAGCTAAGGCACACCTTTTGGAGGCTAACCTGCGTTTGGTTGTGAGCCTTGCAAAGCGCTACACCGGTCGTGGAATGCAGTTTCTTGATCTGATTCAAGAGGGCAACCTGGGTCTGATCAGAGCCGTAGAGAAATTTGATTACACCAAGGGATATAAGTTCTCAACCTATGCAACCTGGTGGATTCGTCAGGCAATCACCCGTGCCATGGCCGATCAGGCTCGCACCATTCGTATCCCCGTTCACATGGTTGAAGTTATCAACAAACTTGCCCGTGTCCAGCGCCAGTTGCTGCAGGACCTTGGTCGTGAGCCAAGCCCCGAGGAACTGGCAGCAGAGTTGGATATGACCCCTGAGAAGGTGGTTGAAGTTCAGAAATACGGGCGCGAGCCAATTTCATTGTCAACACCACTGGGTGAAGATGGCGACAGTGAGTTTGGTGACTTGATTGAAGACACCGAGGCAGTGGTGCCAGCGGATGCGGTTGGATACACCATGCTTCAGCGCGAATTGGAAAGAGTTCTGGACAGCCTCCACCCAAGAGAGGCGGGCGTAATCCGCTCTCGTTTTGGTTTGGGAGATGGTGTTCAGATGACCCTTGACCAGATAGGCGAGAAGTTCGGTGTAACCAGAGAGCGAATTCGCCAGATTGAGTCAAAGACCATGTCCAAGCTTCGCCACCCTTCAAGGTCTCAATTACTTAGGGACTACCTGGACCAGTCGTGAGGACCTTAATCGCTTTGGCCATCGGCCGGGCGGTTAGGAAATTAATTAGAACTTTTCGCCATGGTGGCGGATCAGCTGTTCCTGGAACCGTAGCTTCCAAAATTCAGCCAAAGCTATTTGAGACTGCAATTTCTAATTTTCCGATGGGTTTGGTTGTGGTCAGTGGTAGCAGTGGCAAGTCATCCACTACAAAGTTTTTAGTGCAAATACTTCAAGACCAAGGGCTGAAGGTATTCACAAACCCCTCTACTGCAAACATCAAGCAAGGGCTGTTCAGTGCAGTGTTGCAAGGAGCCAAAGGCTTTTCTCTTCCCAAGGCGGACATAGCGGTGATTGAGATGGATGAGGCGTACGCGTTGAGGATTGGCGCTCCACTGAAACCAGCTCTCAGTGTCATTACAAATGTCATGGATGAGCAACTTGATCGATTCACAGACAGTGAATACGTTTTGAATTCATTGCAGGGGCTTGCTTCGGAAAGCAAAAAGGTCATCGCTAACGGCAACGACCCAAAGCTTTCCAGCATTGGCAACGAAGACTTCTTGTTTTTTGGATTTGATGAAACTCTGGTGAATGATGAGGGAGCACCTAGGTATGCCTTTTCGGTTGCAAAGCCGGTTTCCAAATTAGATTATGAGATAACTAAAGCTTCACCTTTTTGGCTAAAAACAACCAGTAACAAGATAGAACTAGAACTTTCAGACAGAGGCCTGCACATGGTGCTGAACTTCGCAGCCTCAGTAGCGGCAGCGCTTGAATTGCTCCCAGATTTCGACCGGGCAAAACTAGCCACGACAGCCACCAACTTGGAAGGCGTGTTTGGACGGGACACTCTGGAGACTATAGACGGAGTTGAATCCAGGATTTTACTTGTTCAAAACCGAGAGAGCTTTCGTTTGAATCTACTTAGAGCCAAAAACGCTGAGCAATTGTTTATGGCCATCGGCACAGACGTGAAAGACCCATCATGGTTATGGGGTGTGGATTTCAAAGAGCTTGGCCCAGTTGATATCCTCACCGGTCATCATGCAATACCGATGAAGTACCGACTGCAAAGCTGTGGGATTGAGACCAGATTGCTAGAAAACGATTTTGATGAAGCGTTGCAAAACTTTTTGGAGTTTGAAAAACCAACCACTGGTGAACGTATATTCATTGTGACGGCTGACACCTTAAGGCGAATGAAGAGAAGTTTGGAGCTTGGCTCATGATTGGGTTTTTGTTTCCAGAGATTTGCAACCAGCAGGGCGACCAGGGCTACCGTGATTGGTTGGAAAATAATGGGGTATCTACTTGTGCTGTTGAAGTCGAGAGAGTATCGGGGTTGACAGGTTTAGTTGTTGGCGATGTCTCTGAGCAGGGGGCAGTGGTGCTTGAGTCTTTGCTGGAGAGTCATTGGTTGAAAACAGAGATGAAGAATGGACTCACGGTGCTAGCAATTGGCAGAGCCGGGCAAATACTTTCCAAGCTTGTCGGGGGGTTGCCGGTGATAGACAGCTATAAGAGTCAGTTCGTAAAGACCGAGTTTCAAGGGAAGTCCTTATATGGGTTTGTGAATGGACGGCATGATCTAGAGAATCTGATTGTGGAGACAAATGTTGAAAAGGGGTCACTGATCAGCTGCGCTTTACTCGGGCCTGTTGCGGTTGTTAATCCATGGTTTGAAACATACTGCTTTGGTTTGGAGACCGCCTCGAGAGGTGACCTAACAGGTCACTATAAAAAACTAGCGGGAGATTGAGTCTGTCTTGTCCTGCCAGTCAATCATGATTGGCTCCAGCTTTTCTTTGTTCACTTTTCCGTGGTGACCACAGAATAGAAGCTCTCCGGATTCGAGTTTTACGATCACGTAAGCTTGGGCTCCGCAAATGTCGCATCGATCTAGGGTGCTTAGTGTGCTGGTTTCTGACATACTCCAAGATTACGCCACGAAAGCCATGAGGATTGCTCAAAATGGGCCTGTTTCGCCAAGGGCGAAGTGTCAGCAACGAAGTGGAAGCTTAAGGAGATAAATTATCGGGGTGAGTGATTATTCAGCAAGACACCTAAGCGTTTTAGAAGGCCTTGAGGCAGTCCGTAAAAGACCTGGTATGTACATCGGCTCAACCGACTCCAGAGGTCTCATGCATTGCCTTTGGGAAATCATTGACAACAGTGTTGACGAGGCATTGGCCGGACACTGCAAAAACATAGATGTATACATAAACGCTGATGGTTCTGCCATTGTTGCCGACGATGGTCGAGGCATCCCAATTGACAATGAGGCGAAGACTGGACTAAGTGGTGTCGAACTAATTTTTACCAAGCTGCATGCTGGTGGGAAATTCGGTGGCGGTAGCTATGGTGCGAGTGGTGGTCTGCACGGTGTTGGTGCCAGTGTTGTTAATGCGCTGAGTGAGCGGCTTGATGCCAGAGTTTTCAGGGACGGGCATCGATGGGAGATGAGTTTCCATAGGGGAGAGCCCGGAAATTTCGAAGCTGATGGCAAAAATCAAAATTTCACACCGTTTGTGAATGCAAGTGAACTGACAAAAGCAGAAAAAGTTGCGAAGAAAAAAACTGGAACTGAGGTCAGGTTTTGGCCAGATGAGCAAATTTTCACGAGCACCGAGTTTGATCGTGAGGCCCTGGTCTCAAGACTCAGGCAGACCGCGTTTTTAGTGCCTGGCCTTGCCCTTAACCTGCATTGGCTGGGCGGGGATGCAGAACCATTTGTTTTTGAGGGTGGATTGAATGACTTTGTTGAGTTCCTAGCCCCAGACACATCTCTAACCCCCACCTACTTTATTGATAGCTGGGGAAGTTATAAAGAAACGGTCCCAGTGCTGGATGAGGTTTCTGGAAACATGATTTCAACCGAAATTGATAGAGACTGCAAAGTGAGAATCAGTCTTCGCTGGGGTAGTGGTTATGAAACTAACGTGAAAAGCTTTGTAAACATCATTTCAACCCCTAAGGGTGGAACCCACCTTGCTGGTTTTGAACAAGGTTTAGTGAAAGCCATCAAGGGTTACATAGAAAATAACTCCAGAAAATTCAAACTGGGCGGATTGAAGATTGAAAAAGACGATGTTCTGGCTGGTTTGACATCGGTTGTCACAGTCAGCATCTCTGAGCCACAGTTTGAGGGACAGACAAAAGAGGTTTTGGGAACTCCACCAATTCGTCAGATCGTTTCGCAGGCAATTGCAGAGTGGTTCAAAAGCTTGACCAAGTCCACTAAAAGAGAAGACAAAGCGGCTCTAGCGGCTCTCGCTGAAAAGATTGTCAGTGAGGGTAAAGCTCGAATAAGTGCCAGGCAGATCAAGGAAAACCAGAGAAGAAAAAATGCGTTGGAGTCATCATCGCTCCCCGCAAAACTGGTTGACTGCCGGTCAAGCTCTGGCACGGGAAGTGAATTATTCATCGTTGAGGGTGATAGTGCCCTGGGAACTGCAAAGTTAGCCAGAGACAGCGAGTTTCAAGCTTTACTTCCAATCCGGGGAAAAATCCTAAATGTCCAAAAAAGTTCTATTGCTGACATGCTCGCAAACGCTGAATGTGCATCAATTACGCAGGTGATTGGCGGAGGCAGTGGCAGAAGCTTTGATTTATCGAGTGTGCGCTACGAAAAAATCATTCTGATGAGTGATGCAGATGTCGACGGTGCCCACATCCGCACCTTGTTGCTGACACTGTTTTTCCGTTACATGAGACCTTTGGTTGAGGCAGGTCGTATTTACGCTGCAGTTCCGCCTTTGCACCGGGTCGTGATTATCAACTCCGGTAGCAAGCCAAATGAAACTGTTTACACCTACAGCCAACAACAACTTGACAGGTTGCTTGATGATTTAGAAAAAAAGGGCTTGAAGTATCAACAACCCATCCAGCGATATAAGGGCTTGGGGGAGATGGATGCCGATCAGTTGGCTGAAACAACCATGCAGCCCGACATGCGATCACTTAGGAGAATCACCACTGCCGATGCACAGGTTTCCAATGAAATGTTTGAGCTGTTAATGGGCAGTGAGGTCCAGCCAAGAAGAGATTTCATCATCTCTTCAGCCGCTGACTTCGAAAGACAGAATATCGACGCCTAGTGTGCTCCAACAGCCCTGGAGTCCAGGCCGACGCCGACGCTATCACGCTTGCTTGGCTCAAGCTTCTGTCTTGAATCGAGGAAGCAGAACTCTCCCAATGTGGAGACTTGGGCGAAATAGAGTTGCTTTTCCTGTTTTCCAAAACGTTGAAGCTTGACTCCTTGAGTTGCTCTGCCTTTTTTCGGAATTTCACTAATCGATGTTGATTTGCCTTTTCCGAATTCTGCGCCCAGCAGTCCATCGCCTGCTTCGGATGCGGTTAGTAAGAATTCTTCATCCGAGCAGCTGGCAAAACCGATTAATTCATCATTTTCGGCAAGCTTGATTCCCTGCATTCCAGAAGCAGGCAATCCTTGCGTGCGCACACTGTTGGCCTCAATTTTGAGCCCCTGACCCTGCTTGCTGACAAATAGGAGAAATTCCTTGCTTTCGCTGGCGGAGACAATTTTGTCTCCCTCGCTAAGAGTCATAACCTTCACCGCGTCTTTCTCTGGAAGCTCTGAAATACGCTTTACAACACCATTTGCTGTGGCCATTGCTATTGGCTGACCGTTGTGTCCGACAACTGCAACAACATTGTCGTTGGCCAGTTCCAAAAACTCATTGATGGTTGGGATCGAGCCAAGCTGGTCCGAGGATTCAACTGGCGGGATGTCAATTGCGTTGATCTTATAAAGCATCCCACCCTGGGTTATCGCAATCACCTCACCGATTATTGTTTCGGTTGGGCATCCACTGGAGTTGGACTGCTGCTCTGGCATGCGAACTAACTTGCCATCGCAGCTAAATGATGTAATTAGTTCCTGCGTCTCATCAAGTGCTGATCTGATTTGAGTTCTTCTGGGGGTGGCTAGTTGCTTGCTGATCTGCTCGAGTTCTCCCTTGACCAACTCGGTTAGCTGTTCTGGGTGAGTGAGAATTGATTCAAATTCTTCGATCTGTTGGCGAAGTGTTTCGGATTCGTTTTGCAATTCAATGACACTGAAGCGAGTTAGGCGACGAAGCCTTAGTTCCAAAATGTGCTCCGCCTGAGCCTCTGACAGATCAAAAACATCTCTGAGCTTTTGATTGGCCTCGGAGACTGTTTCAGCAGATCTAATCAGTTCGATAACTTCATCAATATTCAAAACCGCTATCTCTAGTCCCTGAACCAGGTGAAGTCTGGATATAGCTTTTTGGAGTCTGAACTTTGTTCTTCTGGTGCTAACGTCCTTGCGGTGTTCAATGAAGTGCTCTAGAAGTTCTATCACGCCCATGGTTTTTGGCCTGCCATCAACCAAGGCGATGTTGTTGATGCTGAAGCTCTCTTCAAGGGGGGTGAGTTTATAAAGCTTTTCTAATACCTCTTGGGGGTCAAACCCATTTTTGATTTCAATGACTAAGCGAAGCCCGTGTTTACGATCTGTGTAGTCCTGCACGTCGCTGATGCCCGAAAGCTTTTTTGACCCCACAGCGTCTTTAATCTTTTCAATTACTCGCTCGGTGCCCACTTGATAGGGAAGTTCTGTCACCACCAGTGAGAGCTTCCGTTTTGACAGGGTTTCAATGGAAACCCGAGCTCTTACCTTGAGACTTCCCTTACCCGTCTCATACGCTTGCTGAATGCCATCTACGGCTGTAATAATCCCGCCACCTGGGAAGTCAGGTCCAGGAAGAACCTGCATGATTTTCTTCAACGAATAATTTCCCTGCAGGACCTTTATTGCAGCCTTGGTTACCTCACCGAGGTTATGGGGTGGCATGGAGGTTGCCATGCCAACAGCAATTCCGCTAGCACCATTCACCAACAGATTTGGAAAAGCCGCGGGCAGCACACTTGGCTCTGTTAGCTGCGAGTCGTAGTTAGGAATAAAATCAACGGTGTCTTCTTCGATTTCATCAGTCAGTGCGACTGATCCTTGGCTCATTCTGGCTTCTGTGTAGCGAGCAGCGGCAGGACCGTCGTCTAGGCTTCCGAAGTTTCCGTGACCATCAACCAGAGGGAGTCTCATACTGAATGGCTGTGCTAGGCGAACCAGTGCGTCATAGATGGCTTGGTCCCCGTGTGGATGCAGTTTTCCCATCACATCGCCGACTACTCGTGAAGACTTAACGTGTCCCTTGCTTGGCAAAAGCCCCATGTCTCGCATTTGATGGATGATTCTGCGCTGAACCGGTTTTAGTCCATCTCTAACATCTGGTAGCGCTCTGGCATAAATAACCGAGTAGGAGTATTCCAAGAATGACTGCTGCATCTCAGCAGTGACGTCAATATCCGTTATTCGTTCAGAGTTAGTCATCAATCCCTTGTGGCAAGATAGTTAGGATGCAAAAAACTTTACCTAAAGCCCCGAAATCGCTGGGGAGGACTCGGCATGTTTTGAATTCTGCAGTGTCTGCTATCAAGGGGGAGGCGAATCCACTTGGTTTCTCAAAAGTCTCCTCAGCGATTGTCGTGCTGGTAGACGGCCTAGGTTACAGGCAGCTAGAACAGGTGGCTGGGCACGCGCCCACTTTGTGGAAAAACTCAAAGCCAATTAAGTCAGCGTTTCCAGCAACCACCAGCAACAACATCAAAAGCTTTGCAACCGGTTTGATGCCTTGCGATCATGGTTTTTTGGGATATCGACTGAGGCACAACCAAGGTATAAGCAATCTGCTAAGCGATATGGACAAATTTGATATCTCTGAATTTTCCTCGGTAGTCAACATTCCAGAAATGGAGAATGGAGTAGAAATCTCCACAGTATCCATGGCGGAATATGAGCACTCTGGTTTTTCAAAACTAACCATGGGTGCATCTAACTTTGTTGCCGCTGAGACCATTGAAGAGAGATTTAGAACAGCGCTGGAGATAACAAGAAAACCCAATCAGCTGGTTTATTTGTATATACCCGAGCTAGATAAAACCGGTCACAAACAAGGGTGGGGAAGTGATTTATGGCTTAGCTTTTTGGAACAGGTTGATTCCGAACTGAGAAAGGCCGTATCAGCGAACATCGGTTTGGTGCTAGTTAGTGACCATGGGATGGTGAACACCACTGAAAAGCTGCAGGTATATTTGGATCAATACATTGAAGCCAGAGAGATTGAGGCAATTACAGGTGACACGCGTTGCAATTACCTGCACACCATGTTGACTCTGGAGGATGTAGCCAAGCGCCTATCTGATGAGCCAGTTGATGTTTACAGCATTCAACAAATTGAAGAAGCTGGCTGGTTTGGAGGAGAGGTTAGACCTGAGTTTAGATACCGATTACCTGAGTTAGTTTTGATAGCCAGAGGTGATCACGTATTGCTTCACAAGGATTTCAACAGCGAGCGGGCCTATAAAATGGTGGGTCATCACGGAACCTTTGACCCAAGAGAGCTTGAGGTTCCGCTAATGAGGATTGGAATCTAGTCCTCATCCTCTTTGTTTTTGCCATCCCCCGCGCCAAAAACAATTTCATCCCAGCTTGGAAGTGATGGACGTTTAGAACTAGATTCAGGTTTTGGCTCTTGGGGCTCAGATTCTTTCTGGGCTCTTCTGCGCTGAAGTTCTTCCAGTAAATCGGTGGCAACACTACTTGCGTCTGAGGTTGATTCCTCAGGTTCTGGGTCAGCCGTTTCAATCACACTCAGTGAAACTGGAGATGGTTGCTCATCAAAAATTTCTCGAGCACTTTCGTTTACGGGTCTTAGCCAATTATTCTTTGGCTCATAACTGAAAATCGCTTCGTTTTCGCCAGCAATTGCTGCGAGAAGCCATTGATCATCCTTCTTGGAAACTCTGTATTCGACTTCGCCCATCCGATGATTGATCAGTTTTGATAGCTCTATCGTTTCATCGAATTCCTGTGCAACAACATAAACAGCCAGTGCTGAGGTTCGAACGTAATCAAGTTCGGCTACGACAGGAGCCGCAAAGGGTTCAATCTGCTCTGTATCAACACCTAAGGCTTTTGAGACTTCTTCGACGGTCTTGCCAGACCGAATCATGCTTTGAATCTCACCTGGTGAAAAACTTGCTGATTGTGTTGACTGATTTCGCATTGCTTGGCGCAATTCGGTGGTAATTTCCAGGCGAACAGTAGCTCCGTGTTCGTCCTCGAGAATTAGATAGTCACCCTCTCGACGAGAAAAATGTAGATCCTTCATTTCGCCTCCTGCTGATACTTTGGCATCTAAATTCCAAAACCAGCTGATTTAGCGGTGTGATTTATGATTTTCCCTGAACTTGTCCTGTGAATTTACCGTGGCAAGCTTGATTTAGAAAGGTTTATCAGGCATAGTTTCGCCCTGATACAGATGGAAGAGGTGTTTCGTGGCCACTGACTACGATGCGCAGAGAAAAGGCGAGGACGATACCGAGAGTATCGAGGTTCTAAAAGAGCGCATGCCCGATAAACCAAGTGGCATAAGCGATGGTGACGATAGTGAATTAGAACCCTACAGCGCTCCGGATGTTGTCAATGAAGAGCTAGATGTCGTGGTGATGCCAAAGCAGGAAAACGAGTTCACCTGCATGGAGTGCTTCCTGTTGAAACCAGCCACCCAGTTGGGCAAGAAAACCCGCCAGGGATCAATCTGCCTTGACTGCTCCAGCTAGAGCTTTGGTTAGCTCTTTCGGGTAGCGCGTGCTAACTAGAATTTTTTTATAGGGATCTTCTGGGTCAGTGTTTTCGATTCTGACAACTGAATCAATTCCACCCCTGATCTGAAAAAAAGTATCAGGACCTAATTCTGGCCCTCTCGCCCTAAAGGCATCGTCTCCCGATAGCGGCTCAGGGTTTGCAAGGACAGCTAGGGGTATTACCGCCCTTCCCAGCACAAGTTCCTTGTCTGTGACGGCAATGCTTGGAGACATCGCATAGAGCAAAACATTGACCGTAAGCGTTACAGCAATCCCAATCACGAACGCTAGGTACCAGTTGAATGGGCCAAGCATCAGCGTGAAGCCCGGGATTAGCAAGAGGGTGGAAAGGGTCAACCCGATTGGCGGATTGAGCTTCTCTGAGTAAATGGACATCACTTATAGATTACGCTCTAACCGTGGAAAATTCTGTGCAGGTATTAATTGTTGGCGACAGCGAACTGATCCCCAACTACGCCGAGGCTGGCGATGCGGGTGCTGATCTGCGGGCCAGTGAGTCGGGAGAGATTGGGCCAGGAGAGAGGCAACTGGTGCCAACAGGGATAAGCATTGCCCTTCCAGATGGTTTCGTTGGACTTGTGCACCCCAGAAGTGGGTTGGCAGTGAAGCACGGGATTACCGTTTTGAATACTCCAGGAACGATTGATAGTGGTTACCGCGGAGAAATAAAGGTCGTGCTTTTGAATACCTCCGATGTGGAATTTGTTTTTGAACGTGGTGAAAGAATTGCTCAATTGGTGATCCAAAAGTATGAAAAAGCAGAGTTCGTTCAGGTTTCTGAACTTCCTCAAACTGAACGCGGTGAGGGTGGCTTTGGGTCATCCGGAAGGAATTAATGAGGGAACAAGACAGAGTTGAGAATGGACCCTTCGACATTTCCGAGGTTGGTCAGCTGCGACCGTATATCGATTTTGGTTCAATTCGAGTTTCCCCCAACAAGGATGCCAAGCTTCGAGTTGAGTTAGAAGAGAAATCCAAAAAGGTAGTTGCGATCACGATTCTTTTTGGTGAAACCACCATGCAGTTGCAGGCCTTCGCGGCACCAAAGAGCTCAGGAATTTGGCACGAAGCGCTTGAGCCCATCCAGAACTCAATTAGAAAACAGGGTGGAACTGCTGAGGTGGTCAAGGGAATGCTGGGTGAAGAGGTAAGAGCCCAGATCCCAATAGAGTCTGATGGCAAAAAAGGTTTTCGCACCAGTATTTTTCTGGGAGCTGATGGGCCCAGGTGGATGTTGAGGGGTGTGATTTTCGGCAAAGCCGCTCACGATAGTGAGCACTATCAAAAGGCAATTGAAGCGTTCAGGTCCACCGTTGTTGACAGAGGTAATGTTCCACTACCCCCAAATGAATTATTGCCCCTAAAACTTCCTGAGTCCCAGGTGGAACAAAGTGAGTGACGACAGCGTCAGAAAACAGGTAGCCAGTCGTCTTGGTCTGAATAGCGACGGGGATCAGGTCAGCTTCTCACCTTCATCACTTTTGTCCTCTATGGGTGGAAGGCTTGGAATTGTTGAGGCCGTTCTTCCAACAATTTTGTTTATTTCAGTTTTCACCTTCACGCAAGAGGGTTTGCCAGCTGTTGTCGCAGCAGCCAGTGCCTCGGTTGTGTTTCTAATTGTTCGACTCGTCACCAAGGGAATGCTCAGTCAAGTTCTGGTCGGCGGTCTCGGTGTTGCAATCGCTGCTTTTCTAGCATTGCGAGAAGGTGGCCAAACAGAGGACTACTTTCTACTTGGTTTTTATACAAACGCTGCCTACGGTTCTGTATTGCTTATCAGCATACTGATTCGACAACCACTAATCGGAGTCGCGGTTGCCTTATTGACTGGCAACAAAGAGTGGAAAAAAGTTCCATCGATTAGCTATCGGTTTTATTTGGTGACAACGCTTTGGGTAATCTTTTTTAGCCTGAGATTGCTGGTTCAACTGCCGCTGTATTTCGCGGGTGCGATCGAAGCATTGGCCACTGCCAGGCTAGTCATGGGAGCTCCGATGTATGCATTATTGCTGGTTGCGAGTTGGTTAATACTAAAAGCGGTGTTTTTACAAAAGCGATAGATTTATTAACAGGGAAACACATAAGGAGTGATATGGCTAACAGTTTCGACGCCAAGCAGAAATTAACAGTTGCTGGCAAGGATTACAGTATTTATAACATCAACAAGGCAAGCACAAAGAAGTTGCCCTACAGCTTGAACATCTTGTTAGAAAACCTGCTTCGCACAGAAGACGGTAAAAACATCACTAAGGATCACATCAATACCTTGGCAAACTGGGATGCCAAAGCGGAACCAAGCAATGAAATTCAGTTCACTCCGGCTCGAGTAATCATGCAGGACTTCACCGGTGTTCCCTGTGTGGTTGACCTAGCAACAATGCGTGAGGCAGTTGCTGAGCTTGGCGGAGACCCTCAGAAGATTAACCCACTTGCCCCAGCAGAGATGGTTATTGACCACTCAGTCGTGATTGATGTTGCAGGCACTGCAGATTCTGCAGAGCGAAACGTGGAGTTTGAATACCAGCGAAACGGCGAGCGCTACCAGTTTTTGAGGTGGGGACAGGGAGCCTTCCAAGATTTCAAGGTTGTTCCGCCAGGAACTGGAATCGTGCACCAGGTGAACATCGAGTATTTGGCCAGAACGGTAATGGCTCGAGAGGTCAATGGAGAACTCACTGCCTACCCAGACAGCTGTGTTGGAACAGACTCTCACACCACCATGGTCAATGGACTTGGGGTCCTTGGTTGGGGAGTTGGTGGAATTGAAGCCGAGGCAGCCATGCTCGGTCAACCTGTTTCCATGCTGATCCCCAGGGTTGTTGGTTTTAAGCTAACTGGCGAAATTCCAATTGGTGCAACAGCTACAGATGTGGTTTTGACCATTACCGAAATGCTTCGTAACCACGGGGTTGTCGGCAAATTCGTTGAGTTTTATGGTGACGGTGTTGCCTCGGTGCCTTTGGCCAACAGGGCAACCATCGGAAACATGTCACCAGAGTTTGGTTCAACCGTCGCTATTTTCCCAATTGATGAGGTAACACTTGATTATCTGAGGTTGACCGGTCGTGATGAGGATCAGGTTTCGCTTGTTGAGCAATACAGCAAGATTCAGGGACTGTGGCATGACCCATCAACAGAGGCCGAGTATAGCGAATACCTAGAGTTAGACCTTTCCACTGTGGTTCCATCGATTGCTGGTCCGAAGAGACCACAGGACAGAATCTCTTTGGACAACGCGAAGACCAGTTTTGAAAAGGACCTTGCTAACTACTCCAGAGTTGAATCAAACCCAGCACAGGTGAAGGGCAAAGAGTTTGCCGTTGATAATGGCTATGTTTCAATTGCCAGTATCACCTCCTGCACCAACACCTCCAATCCTTCGGTGATGATGGCAGCAGGACTGCTGGCCAAAAAGGCTGTGGAGATGGGATTGAAGGCGAAACCATGGGTTAAGACCTCACTTGCACCTGGAAGCAAGGTAGTGACTGATTACTACGACAAGTCGGGTCTAACTGATTATCTAGACAAGTTGGGCTTTCAGCTGGTTGGTTATGGTTGTACCACCTGCATTGGTAACAGCGGACCCTTGGATCCCGCAATCAGTGAGGCAATTCAAGAGAATGACCTGGCTGTCACAAGTGTTTTGAGCGGTAACAGAAACTTTGAGGGAAGAATCAACCCTGATGTGAAGATGAATTACTTGGCATCACCTCCGTTGGTCATCGCTTATGCCCTGGCAGGGACCATGGACTTTGATTTTGAAAGTGATTCCCTTGGTGAGGATGCAGATGGAAATGAAATCTTCCTAAAAGACATCTGGCCAACCCCTGATGAGGTTCAAAAGACCATCGATAGCTCGATTAGTAGTGAAATGTTCACCCACGAATATGCATCAGTGTTTGAGGGTGATGACCGGTGGAAGTCACTTCCCACGCCAGAGGGCGATACCTTCACATGGGATGACGGCTCAACTTATGTGAAAAAGCCACCTTATTTCGATGGCATGGGCATGACACCAAAGCCTGTCACAGATGTTTCAAATGCAAGGGTTTTGGCCAAACTTGGTGACTCAGTTACAACTGACCACATCTCACCAGCAGGAACCATCAAACTAGAGAGCCCAGCTGGTAAATATTTGTCAGACAAGGGTGTGTCCAGAGTTGATTTCAATAGCTACGGCTCGAGAAGGGGTAATCACGAGGTGATGATTCGTGGCACCTTCGCAAACATTCGTTTGCGCAATCAGCTTCTAAACGATGTTGAGGGCGGCTACACCAGAGACTTCACAACCGAAGATGGTCAGCAGAGTTTCATCTTTGATGCCAGCGAGAACTACAAATCAAATGATGTGCCACTGATTATTCTGGCTGGCAAAGAATACGGGTCTGGTTCTTCACGCGACTGGGCCGCTAAAGGAACCAGCTTGCTCGGCGTCAAGGTTGTTATAGCTGAAAGCTTTGAGCGTATTCACCGTTCCAACTTGATTGGCATGGGTGTTCTGCCCCTTCAGTTCCCAGCGAGTGAAACTGCTGAGAGCCTTGGATTGGATGGAACCGAGAGCTATGACTTCATTGGAATTGAAAAGCTCAATGATGGGGTCACTCCCGACACCGTGAGAGTGAGGGTTAGCCCAACTACTCACTCCGGTGAGAAGGCAGTGGTCGAGTTTGATGCCAAGGTGAGGATTGACACCCCGGGTGAGGCCGATTATTTCCGCAACGGAGGTATTTTGCAATACGTTTTGAGAAGTCTGGTGGCTTAGGAAATAGCAAGCTCTCTAGGTTTGTTTGAAATCTCATGTTGCTGGAAAATATTAAGACCCCAGATGATCTGAAGAATCTCTCTGAGTCTCAGATACAAATGCTCGCGGATGAAATCCGCACCAAGCTGATTGAAACGGTGAGTGCTTCAGGCGGTCACCTTGGTCCCAATCTGGGTGTTGTTGAAACCACAATTGCCATCCATCGGGTTTTTGATTCTCCAAAAGACAGCATCATTTTTGACACGGGCCATCAAAGCTACGTGCACAAGATGCTAACCGGTCGCGCTGATCTAAAAAACCTTAGAGAGCGAGATGGCGTTGCAGGGTATCCGCAGCGTGTTGAGAGTGAGCACGACATCGTTGAAAACTCGCATGCCTCGACAGCAATCAGCTGGGCTGATGGCATTTCCAGAGCAGCGGCCGCTAAAGGAGACACCGATAAACATGTTGTTGCGGTAATCGGTGATGGTGCGCTGACTGGAGGTATGGCTTGGGAGGCGCTAAACAACATCAGTGACGATAATGATCGTTCACTGGTGATTGTTGTCAATGACAATGGTCGAAGCTACGCACCAACTATTGGCGGTTTCGCAAAGCACCTCAACAGCATTCGAACCGAGCGCTGGTACAAAAAATTGCACAGGTTTTCAAGAAAGGCATTTTTTGGTCTTGGGTTATTTGGAAAGCTAGTGTTCTCGGCTGCCGAGGGCGCTGGCAAGGGGTGGATTAGCACCTTTGCTCCAAAGGGGCTGTTCCCAAACCTCGACATCAAATACATAGGCCCAATTGACGGCCATGACTTTTCTGCAATGGAAACTGCTTTGGCACAGGCGAAAAACTACAACGCACCGGTGATTGTTCACGCGATCACTCAAAAGGGTAAGGGTTACGACCCAGCCATTTCAGACGAGGCGGACCAGTTCCATGCGGTTGGGCAGATAAATGCAGAGACCGGACTACCGATCAAAAAAAGCAATGGTGTTAGTTGGACATCAGTTTTCAGAAATGAAATTACGGATATAGCGACTGAGCGTAAGGATGTTGTCGGCATCACCGCAGCAATGATGATTCCTGTTGGTTTAGATAAGTTTCACAAGAAGTTTCCGGAGAGAGTGTTTGATGTTGGAATTGCTGAACAGCATGCCACCACCAGTGCTGCCGGGATGGCTTATGGCGGTTTGCACCCGGTAGTGGCGATTTATTCAACCTTTGTGAACAGAGCCTTTGATCAACTAATGATGGATGTTGCTCTTCACAAAGCCGGGGTGACATTTGTGCTTGACCGAAGCGGCGTCACCGGTCCTGATGGAGCAAGCCACCACGGCATGTGGGATTTGGCCCTTTTGCAAGTTGTTCCAAACATTGCCATTGCCGCTCCCAGGGATGCAGAGTCACTCAGGGAGCAGCTAAGAGAAGCGGTGGCAGTTTCTGATGGACCAACAGTGATTAGATTCCCCAAGGGAACAGCGATTGAAAAGATTTCAAGTCTCGAAACAACTGACGATGGCGTGGATATTCTGGCTAGATCTGCGTCAATGGATGTCTTGATTGTTTCCACTGGAGCCATGGCAACTTTGGCCATGGAGGTTCACTCAATGTTGGCCGCTCAGGGCATTGGTTCAACTGTTATTGACCCTCGTTGGGTCATTCCTGTCAAGCAGAGCATTGTTGAATTCAGTCGCCAACACAGGCTTGTGGTGAGCATTGAGGATGGCATTAGGGTTGGTGGCATAGGCACCCGGATTCGTCAACAAATGAGGGCAGCTGGAATCGAGACTGGTTTGCAAGAAATTGGATTGCCGGATGAGTTTTTAGAGCACGCCTCTCGAGATGAAATCATGGAACGGGTTGGATTGACTCCAAAGGCAATTGCTCGAGACATAACTGCACAGGTGTTGGGAGCGAAGGTGCCCAAGGCTAGGCCGTTGGAGTCAGATTCAGTCCAGAGCGCTGAACAGCGGGAGTATGAGGCCTAACTGCCAGGACCGAGCCCCTTTTTGTCTCATGTAGTCCTCTAGTTCAGTTCCAGCAATCTCATTCCAAATAGCTTCTCTAATGATGGTTGGGGAAATAATCACCTCAACCGGAATCTGTATTTGCTCAGACAGTTCAGCCAAAGATAGTTTTAGCTTCTTATAGCGTTTATCGGCTTCTGGTTTTAATTTTTGCCAGTTTTTGTGATGGGGGATGGAAAACTCTGATGGTTCTCTAAGTGGTGGCATTTCGGTATTGGGTGCTGAGCTATAAGCGTTGTAGAGATCCCGGTAAAGCTTGCCAATCAATCGACCATGAAACTGCTTATCGCTCTTCATTTGGCCAATGGAGCTGTATTCCGAGGATGCTGCGTGTGAAAGAGACCGGTCGCTAACAATTCTTCCGGGAGCTATGTCGTTGGTTGAGGCGTAGGCATCTCTCACCATCCACATCTCTCTCAACCGTGCAAGTTGAATTGGTTTAGTCAAGGCATGTACTCCAGAGGTTTTTCGCCAAGGGTTTGCAGGTGCCGGTTTAGGTTTGAAGCTGAGCAGGAATTCAAATTCTTGTTCTGCAAAAGCCATCTTCTGCGCTTGTTCTAATTCATTCATCAGCATTTCTCGAAGTTCATGCAGGTAATAGACATCCTGAGCTGCATATTCCAGCATCTCCTCGGTTAGTGGTCTAAGGGACCAGTCTGCTGCAGAGTGTTCTTTCTTAAGCTCCACGCTGAGGTAACGCTCAACCAGGGATGCAAGCCCAATTTTTTCAAAGCCAAGCAGTTTTGCCGCAACCTCGGTGTCAAAAATCTTTGCAGGATAAAGACCAAGTTCGTTCAAGCAGGGGAGGTCCTGGGTTGCGCTGTGAAGAATCCACTCTGAGTCATTTGTGACCTTCGCAAGCTTTAGTAAAACCGCCTCAGACAAACCCTTTGGGTCAATTAGATAGGCGATCTCATTGGTCAGAATCTGAACTAGATAAGCACTCTGGCCATATTTGAAGCCACTTGCCCGTTCAGCATCAATTGCCAATACCTGTGATTTTTCCAAATCATCAAGAGTGGATTCAAGAGAGTCATCACTATCGATTAGGACATAGGAATTCAAACTGGCACCACTGTCACGTCCGCTGGGGGCAAACCGCTGATCAATGCCAGCAATTGTTGAAACGCATCCAGGTGTTTTGAAAGATCTTCATCTTCTGGGGCCCAGCTGGCTCTGATTTCAATTTCAGCATGCTGAGACTGTGATGTTAGTGAGCCATGGCCGGTGGATAGGATTCTGGTTGTGGTTCCTGCTTCGCTGTGGAAATTGGCTGATTTTTGCTCAAGTGAATCCATGAGCCAGTTCCACGGAAGTTCATCCACAACTGCGTCTTTGCCCATATCGATATCGACCGGTGATTTGGCATAGAGAATAATTCGATATTCGCTGTTCCAGCCCTCTGGGTAGCTGGTGTCTCTGCAAATAACCAATCGACCAATTCCTCTATCGGCATCAGAGTGGTCCGCGTGAATGACCTCAGCAGAGACAGCAATGGCCTCCTGGGCGATGCCCTTTGGGGCTGCAATCTGAGTTAGATGGATTTCACTTCGTTCTGCAAGGCTGGCTATCGGGGCGAGACGCTGGCCGAATTCCTCGCTGATCTCTTTTGGCAGTTCAAGCTTCACTCGACAAACCTAGTTTTGCCAAGCTAGCTCTATTCTCTGCCACGCCGCTGAAATAGCGAAATGTGACGATTGTAGTAAGGCTCTGTGGCAATGTGATCTAAACCAAACTTCATATGCTCCTCTGGGTGGAATTCTGGCTTGTCATGGTGAATTAGGACCTGCCTTATAAAACCCAAGCTGATTAGCTCTCTGGATGAACTCAAGCCTGTTTCGTAAAGTACTTTTTTGTTTGCAATCGCATCTTCAAAGCTTGGTTGCGACCAGTCAAGCCTGCTTGCTTCTAGCCACTCAGCCCCAGATCCTTGTCTGCTTAGCAAAACAAGAGGCTTTTTTGGTTGAACGTAGGCTTCAGCCTCCGCTGTTTTCACGGTGGTGACAATGATTTGAGCCCATTGTCTCAGTGCAACAATTAGCTCTCGGTCGTAAGCACCACCAAGTTGTGCTGATTTCCCATCAATTGAGAATCCGTGTTCCAACTCGAACACCATGAGTAAAACACTGCTATCCAGTTTGGATAGCAAATTGGGGGAGTTACTCACTCAATTCTCTTGTGAGTCTCTTTATGCGCCCAATCATTCCTCTGATGCCCCTCATGCGAAGGGGGGAGATGAGGTGGGCAATGCCTAGCTTGTCTGGAAAAGAGTCATCGAAGTTTATGACCTCTTCAACACTTGATTGATCTAGAGCAGAATGCAGCACTGATGCAAAGCCCCTGGTGGTGGGGGCTTCTCGGGGAGCATCAAAAAAAAGACTCACTTTGCCGTTATCAACCTCAACCGCCAAATAGACAGGTGATTGACATTCCTCGACTCGTTCGAAATCAAATCCGTCATGCTCTTCTGGCACTGCCGGTAATGCCTCTGAATACTCCAGTAGCATATTTAGCCTCTCTGCCTCCGGCAGAAGAGTGAAATTGTCGATTACTTCGTTACCACTCAAGCGGCCTCTCCAGGTAATTCTCCCTTGGCAATTGGAACGCCAACCAGGTTACCCCATTCGGTCCAGCTTCCATCGTAATTTTTGACAGAGCTCAGACCCAAAAGGTATTTCAAAACAAACCAGGTGTGGCTGCTTCTTTCGCCAATACGACAGTAGGCAATGAAGTCTGCATCTTTGCTGAAACCAGTTTTTTCAATATAGATCTGCTCCAGTTCAGCTTTAGGCAAAAAAGTTTCATCCTCTGCTGTTGCTGTGGACCAGGGAATGCTGTGGGCTGTTGGAATGTGACCACCAACTGTCGCACCCTCATTCGGGAAATCCGCCATGTGTAGTCTCTCCCCGGTGTATTCGGGAAAGCTTCGAACATCAATCAATGGCTTGCCGAGGTGGTTCAAAACTTCGTCGCGGAAGGCACGGATTTCAGAGTCCCTTCTGGAAACCACTGGATACTCGGTTGTTCCCTCGGGAATCTCTTTGGTTAGTTCTCTGCCCTCACTGATCCACAGTGCCCTGCCACCATCCATGATGCGAACATCCTCGTGGCCAAATAACTTGAATACCCAGAAAGCGTATGTTGCCCACCAGTTAGAGCGGTCTCCATAGATAACAACGGTGTCTTCCCTAGAGATACCTTTTCTGCTCATCAGTTCGGCGAACTGCTCTGGCTCAAGGTAGTCGCGCCTCAGCGGGTGGTTTAGTTCTGTGTGCCAGTCAAGCTTTACCGCCCCCTCGATGTGCCCGGTTTCATAAAGCAAGATGTCCTCATTGCTCTCAACCAGGGTGATTCCGTGTTTACCAAGATTTTCAGCTACCCATTGAGTTGAGACCAAAGCTTCTGGGTGCGCATAGCCTGCAATTTTTTCACTTGAATCAAGATTCATATCTAATCCGTCCTAGGTCGCTAGACTTTAGTTAATTCGAAGGTATTTAATGAAACAATCATCTCACTCTGGGGCATCCCTGGTGAAAATATCTCCAACTGTTTCCGCAGATACGCTGATAGCAGACTTGGTTCCACCCCCAGAATTCGAACATGCAACCTTCGCTAGTTACAGACCAGATTCTCGCTATCCATCGCAGGCGCAGGCGGTGAGTGAAGCTAAGAGTTTTCTCAGTGGCAGAAAACGACTACTTGGCAAGAAACAGTCCTATCCGGGCATCTATCTGGATGGTGGATTTGGAGTTGGCAAGACACATCTGTTGGCAGGCATTTGGCACCAATACAAAGGACCTAAGGTTTTCGGAGCCTTTTTAGATCTAACCGCCATCACTGGCTATCTAGGTTTTCAGGAAATGGTCAAGCGATTGTTCAAGTATGAGTTGGTGTGCATTGATGAATTCGAGCTAGATGACCCAGGCGACACAATGATCATGTCCAGACTCTTGAAAGAACTGTCTGCAGGTGGAGTGAAATTTGCAGCGACTTCGAATACACCACCCAACGCCTTGGGGGAGGGGCGATTCGCAGCTGAGGATTTCAAGCGTGAGATTCAGGGGCTGGGAGAAAGATTCAAGATTGTCGGCGTTGACGGTGAAGATTATCGTCATCGCGACATAGATGCACACAGTGAGTTACTCGATGATTCTGAGCTTCTAAAGCTAACAGCAGAGGGGGTCTCTTTGGACAGCTTTCCTGCTGTGCTGAAACATCTAGGAACACTGCATCCGACGAAGTATAGATATTTGCTAAAAGGCCTTCAGGGAATCCTGCTGACAGATGTGCATAAGCTTCACGATCAGGTGGAAGCCCTGCGCTTCGTGAGCTTTATAGATCGAGCCTACGAACTCCAGATACCTGTCAGGTCAAGTGGTGATTTGCCGCTGACCGACATCTTCACCGATGAGATGATTGCTGGTGGTTATCGCAAGAAATATATGCGCAGTGTTTCTCGGATATCTGCTCTCAGTTCCCGAACACTTCATTTTTCTTAGTGTGTTTGCACTAAACCAACCATGTGCAGTTAGATAGCAGACCTGCTGTTTCGCTGGAATTTGGGCTTTCTCACTCGATAATTTGTCCAATATTTTTTTTACATGGTTGAAACATTTCTAACCATCGCCTGTAACACCAAAGGTCGACTATTAAGCCACGAGAAATATTCTTGGAAAGGAAATCTTATGGATACTGGCGAATTCAGCTGGGCGGTCACCGCGACCGCACTTGTATTACTTATGACTCCCGGTCTGGCCTTCTTCTATGGAGGATTGGTGAAGGCAAAGAGTGTTGTCAGCATGATGATGATGAGTTTCGGCTCATTGGCACTGATTTCGGTCCTGTGGGTGCTCTACGGATTTAGCATGTCCGCCGTGGAGAATCCATATGACTTCAGTGGTAACCCATTTGCATCATTCGGACTTGAGGGTCTTGGAAATGAAGATCTGATTGGTGCGGCATTCGGTGCAACATTTGCAATTATTACTGTCGCTCTTATTTCTGGTGCAATTGCTGACCGTGCGAAATTTGGTGCATGGATGGTGTTTGCAGGAATTTGGTCGACACTTGTTTACTTCCCAGTTGCCGCATGGGTCTGGGGTGGCGGATGGATCATGGAGCTGGGAACAGCTTTGGGTCTGCCAGAGGTAATTGACTACGCGGGTGGAACTGCCGTCCACGTCAACGCGGGTGCTGCGGCATTGGCGCTGTCAATTGTTTTGGGTAAGCGCTTTGGGTTCTCAAAGGGCATCATGCAGCCACACTCAGTGCCTTTGGTGCTTCTAGGTGCAGCACTTCTCTGGTTCGGTTGGTTCGGATTCAACGTTGGAGCGGAGTTTGCCAATGGAATGGCTAACGCTGGACTAATCACTGTAAACACCTTGGGTGCAACTGCAGCCGCCATCTTGGGTTGGTTGGTAGTTGAGAAGTTCAAGGAAGGTAAGGCAACAAGTGTTGGTGCAGCCAGCGGTGCGGTTTCAGGTCTAGTAGCAATTACACCAGCATGTGCCAACGTAACCCCAGGCTTTGCTCTTCTTCTTGGTGTAATTGCCGGTGCAATCAGTGCCTACGCAATTGAACTGAAATTCAAGCTTGGCTATGACGACTCCCTCGATGTAGTTGGTATCCACCTGGTAGCCGGAATGGTGGGAACCCTTTACCTCGGATTTTTCGCAATCGACACCGGATTGTTCACCGGTGGTGACTTCGGTCAACTAGTTGTTCAGGCAATCGCCGCCTTCGGTGTGCTTGCATACAGCTTTGTGGTTGCTTTGATCCTTGGTTTTGCAATCGAGAAGACAATGGGCTTCAGGGTGACATCAGAAGATGAGATCGCTGGAGTTGACGTAGTGGTACACGGTGAGGCTGCATACAGCTTCGGCGAGGACACCGCGTCACAAAAGTAATGCCATAAGCACTTTGCGGCGGAGCCTGGCTCCGCCGCTTTGTGCTTCATAAGATTAGCACTAACTAAAAAATATGCCTAACCCCCAATTGGTTCAATCACAACCTCCTGGTTTTGTGGCATAATAGCCAAGCACTCAAAAGAGGGCATGCGGATGTGGCGCAGCGGTAGCGCATCACCTTGCCAAGGTGAGGGTCGCGAGTTCGAATCTCGTCATCCGCTCTGATTGGAGAGTTTTCGCTTTTTGATCTAACGGTGGAGTGGCCGAGAGGCGAGGCAGCGGCCTGCAAAGCCGTCTACACGGGTTCGAATCCCGTCTTCACCTCGCAAGAGAAACTAAGAAGGGCGATTGGCGCAGTGGTAGCGCGCTTCCCTGACACGGAAGAGGTCACTGGTTCGAACCCAGTATCGCCCACCAACTACTTGGTGAGGTCTAAGGCTTTCGCGGTATCTTGCAAAATCTTTTTTGCCAATGTTGAGTCAGAATTAACTGGCTTTTGGAAGCTTGGAACCATTTTTCTTATTTCTTCCGTGTTGGCTTTTACCATTTCTGGTTCAAGTTGGCTGAGGACATCCATCATCACTTTCGCCGAAACGCTTGCTCCGGGTGAAGCCCCCAAGAGTCCTGCAATGGTTTTATCTGATGCGCTTATAACTTGTGTTCCAAACTGAAGCGTTCCAAGCTTTCCCTTGGGTGCAATCACCTGGGCGCGCTGTCCAGCCTCGTATAGCTCCCAGTCCTCTTCTCTGGCCGCTGGAACAAATTCACGAAGACCCTCAAATTTCTTCTTCTTAGATTTCAAAATCTCAGTGATCAGGTATTTCAGAAGCCCAAGATTGTTAACCGCGACCGAAATATAGGGGATGAGGTTCGCTGGGCGGATGCTCATCGGAAGATCAAGGAAGGATCCAGATTTCAAAAATTTCAAATTAAACCCGGCAAAAGGACCAAACAGCAAAGATGGCTGTCCGTTTACGAGTCGGGTGTCAAGGTGTGGAACACTCATTGGCGGTGCTCCAACTGCAGCCTGGGAGTAAACCTTTGCCCAGTGCTGCTTCACGATTTCTGGGTTATCCGTTCTTAGGAAGTGACCGCTTACGGGGAAAGTTCCATAGCCTTTGGCTTCCTCAATCCCCGCCGATTGCAACATCTTCAATGCATAACCGCCGGCACCCACAAATACCTTGTTTGCAGCGAAATATATATTTCTGGGGTTTTTGGTTTTGATCTCCCAGCCACCGTCTTGCAGTTTCCTGAGTCTGGAGACATCGGTGTTGGTGATCAGCTCAACGCCATTTTCTTCCAGCCAGTGAATCATTTGGCGGGTCATCTCGCCGTAGTCTACATCTGTTCCGCTGTCTATTTTTGTGGCGGCAATGACCTCGTCGTCACGACCTTCAATCAATAGTGGTGTCCACTGACTGATTTGGGAGAAATCCTCGCTGTATTCCATGCCTTCAAACAACGGCTCGTCCTTGAGAACACGATGGCGTCTGCGCAGATAGTCAACGTCTTTTGCACCTCGAACGAATGTCATATGTGGAACGGAGTTGATGAATGTCTTAGGATCATCAAGGATTCCCTGTTGCACGAAATAGGACCACAACTGCCTTGAAAACACGAATTGCTCGTTGATGTCAATTGCTTTTTTGGGGGAGGGGAGTGAACCATCGGTGCTGTCTGGCATGTAGTTCAGTTCACACAGTGCTGCGTGCCCGGTGCCGGCGTTATTCCAAACATCACTTGATTCCATGGCTGGCGAGTCCAAGCGCTCGATGATGGCAATGTTTAGCTCAGGCTTCAGAAGTTTCAGATAAATGCCGTAGGTGGCACTCATTATCCCAGCGCCAATCAGCACATAGTCATACCTGGGTGTTTGATCCATCACTTGATAAGTCTACTGTTTAAAGCACAGCTACGCCGAAGGCTGCACCGACGAGGTAGCTAACAACCATCGTGATCACACTAACCACCACAATTCTGATTGAGCCTTTGATGGGGCTTGATTTGCCAACGAGTGCTGCCAGCACTCCGGTGACAGTTAGTGCCACAAAGACACCAATCAAGATGGCTGCAACTCTGAGGTCTGTTGGGAAGATGACGACCGTAATCATTGGTAGCAGAGCACCGGAAACAAAAGCTAGAAAAGAACTCCAGGCAGCCTGGAAGGGATTGGCGGTGATTTCGTGCTTGGTTCTGCCGTGACTTACCTCAGTGTCCTTCTGTGCGCTGACTGATACATATTCGCCACCACCCATAGAAAACGCACCAGCAACTGTTGCGGCAATTCCAGCAATTAGCACCTCAGTGTCGCCAACCCCAGCCCCAACCACACCCATCAGGACTCCAGCAACGCTAACGATTCCATCGTTCGCACCCAGCACCGCGGCACGCAGCCAATTCAGTTTGCTGTCCAGCTTTTTGTTCATGAGAGCTAATAATGCCTCAAATCGCATCTCATTCAACTTAGCCACCCCTAACCAACAGATAGACTTCTGGGCGTGCAGATAACAGTTGATGGTGAAAATGTAACGCTAGAACCTGGCGGAGATGGTTTTGAGCTGTTCCCAGATAAAAACATCATTGCGATGTTTGTAAACGGCGAAGAAGTAGATCTTGCTTATAAGTTTCAAGAAAACGATCAGACATCAGCAATCACCATTGACTCCGATGCCGGACTAAGAATTCTTCGCCACAGCGTTGCCCACATAGCCGCCCAGGCCGTTCAGGACCTGTATGAGGCCAAGTTGGGAATTGGTCCACCCATTGAAGATGGATTTTATTACGACTTCATGATTGATGAGCCTTTGACTGAGCAGGACCTTGCCAAAATTCAAAAGCGGATGAAGGAAATTGTGAAGTCATCTCAACGTTTCACTAGAAGAGTGGTTAGTGAGGCTGAGGCACGTGAAGAGATGTCTGCTGAACCTCTCAAGCTTGAATTGCTCGACAGAAGATCAGAATCCCTAGATGAGGGAAACGTCGAGGTTGATGCGGGAGAGTTGACCATATATGACAACATTGACCGCAATGGTGAAACCAAATGGAAAGACCTCTGCAGAGGCCCACATGTTCCAAACACCAGAATTGCTGATAAGGGCTTTGCTCTAACTCGGGTGAGCGCTGCCTATTGGTTGGGAGATCAATCCAGGCAGTCACTCCAGCGCGTTTATGGAACTGCCTGGCCAGATGCTGAAAGCTTGGCTGAATACAAGGAAAGACTTGAAGAGGCCGCAAGGCGCGATCACAGAAAACTTGGTCAAGAGCTAGACCTTTTCAGCTTCCCATCTGAGATTGGTTCAGGTTTACCTGTTTTTCACCCAAAGGGTGGAATCATTCGCCAGGTGATGGAGGATTACTCCCGCAAAAAGCACCTGGAAGAAGGTTATGAATTTGTTTATACCCCACACATCAGCAAGCAGAATCTTTTTGAAATAAGTGGCCACCTGCAGTGGTACTCAGAGGGCATGTTCCCACCCATGCATATTGATTCGGAATATGACCAAGAGGGGGAGCTGAAAAAACAGGGACAGAACTATTACCTGAAACCAATGAACTGCCCGTTTCACATTCTGATTTACAAATCCCGCTCACGTAGCTATCGCGAATTGCCCCTAAGAATGTTCGAATTTGGAAGCGTATATAGATACGAAAAAAGCGGTGTCGTCCACGGACTCACTCGAGTCAGGGGAATGACTCAGGATGATGCTCACCTTTTCGTGACTCAGGAACAACTGGCTGAAGAGATAGAAAAGGTTTTGCAGTTCGTGCTGGATCTTCTGCGCGACTATGGTCTTAATGATTTCTATCTAGAGCTAAGCAGCAGAGATGATGGCGATAAGTTCGTCGGCGATGCAAAGGCCTGGGAACTTGCCACAGAAACCCTAAGCAAGGTTGCCTCGGCAACAGGCTTAGAGCTTGTTGCCGATCCGGGCGGGGCTGCGTTTTATGGTCCAAAGATTTCGGTTCAAGCCAAAGACGCTATAGGCAGAACCTGGCAGATGAGCACTATCCAGCTTGATTTCAATCTTCCAGAAAGGTTTGACCTTGAGTATGTGGGGAGCGATGGCGAGAAACATCGCCCGATTGTGTTGCACCGAGCACTCTTTGGCTCTATTGAAAGATTCTTCGGTGTCTTGACCGAGCACTACGCCGGTCATTTCCCGCCATGGTTGGCCCCGGTCCAGGTTGCTTGTGTGCCAATCACCGAAAACCAACACGAATACCTTCTTGATTTTGCAGACACCCTCAAAGAGCAGGGCATAAGGGTTGAGGTTGACCTGAGCGATGAGCGCATGCAGAAAAAGATTCGAAACCACACCATGTCCAAAATTCCATTCATTGTGATAGCGGGCGATAGCGATGAGGCAGAGTCCGCAGTGAGCTTTAGATACCGCGATGGAACACAGCGCAATGGAATCAAGTTGGAACAGGCTGTGGAAGAAATTATGGATGCAGTAGCAAGCAGGGAGCAGGTTTAGATGGAAGCTGAATCAAGCGCTGGCCTGGGTGAGCAGTTGGATGGTTTTGACAGGCTGTGGACTCCTCATAGATTGGTTTATATTCAAAACGGTCAGCAACCAGCAGATGAGGATTGCCCTTTCTGCTTAGCGCCTGGTAAAACTGACGAGGATGGCCTGATTGTCAGAAGGGGCAAGACCGGCTTCGTGCTGATGAATCTGTTTCCCTACAACTCCGGACACCTTCTGGTGTGCCCCTATCGACACTACTCAACACTAGATATTGCAACTAAAGAAGAAAGTGATGAAATAACCCAGTTGACCCAAGAGGCGATGAGGGTCTTGCGAGGTATCAGTGGCACACATGGATTTAATATTGGATTGAACCAGGGAGAGATAGCGGGTGCAGGAATTGCAGGTCACCTACATCAGCACATCGTTCCTCGCTGGCGAAATGACGCGAATTTCTTCCCAATCATTGGTCAAACCAAGGCACTTCCAAGATTGATTGGTGATGTTCGGGAAGAATTGCAGCAAAGATGGGATGAATTCAAAGATCCCGACAGTTGATTCATTCGGCGTAACACAACGTTTGAAAAACCCTAAGTTCTCTAGGATAGGCACATGACAGATTTTGAAACAGGTACACCGCTTGTTAAGCGCGGTTTGGCAGAGATGCTCAAAGGTGGCGTGATCATGGATGTGGTCACAGCCGATCAGGCAAGAATTGCCGAGGATGCAGGCGCAGTTGCGGTGATGGCTCTAGAGAGAGTTCCAGCAGACATCCGCGCCGAAGGCGGGGTTGCTCGAATGAGTGACCCACAGCTCATTGATGAAATCAAAGCGGCTGTTTCGATCCCAGTGATGGCAAAAGCTCGAATTGGTCATTTCGTTGAAGCTCAGGTGCTTCAGTCATTAGAGGTTGACTACATCGACGAGTCTGAAGTGTTGAGCCCTGCAGACTATGTAAACCACATCGACAAACTTGGTTTTGATGTTCCATTTGTTTGTGGTGCGACAAATTTGGGTGAGGCACTAAGAAGAATCACCGAGGGTGCCGCCATGATTCGAAGCAAGGGTGAGGCTGGCACAGGTGACGTCAGTGAAGCAACCAAGCACATACGAACCATTCTGGGTGAAATTCGTCACCTTTCTTCAAAATCCTCAGAGGAACTATACGTTGCAGCCAAAGAGCTTCAGGCGCCATATGCTTTGGTAAAAGAAGTTGCTGAGACCGGCAAGCTTCCAGTGGTGCTTTTCACAGCTGGTGGTGTTGCTACTCCTGCCGATGCTGCAATGATGATGCAGCTTGGGGCAGATGGCGTCTTTGTTGGATCTGGAATTTTTAAAAGTGGCAATCCAGAACAGCGCGCCAGGGCAATTGTTAGAGCAACCACTCACTTTGAGGACCCAGCGGTTGTTGCTGAGGTTAGCCGTAACCTGGGGGATGCCATGGTTGGCATTAATGTCAATGACTTACCAGCTCCACACAGGCTCGCCGAACGCGGTTGGTAACTGTTGGCGTCCTAGCACTGCAAGGCGGGGCTAGGGAACACCTGGCACTGATTGAGTCTCTTGGTGGGAAAGCCATTGCCGTCAAAAAGCAAAGTGATCTGGGCGACATAGACGCCCTTATAATTCCTGGTGGTGAATCCACCACAATCAGCAAGCTTCTAACTGTATTTGAGCTCAAGAAACCGGTAGGAGATTTCATAGATGCCGGAAATCCCGTTTTAGCAACCTGTGCTGGTTTGATTTTGTTAGCAACAGAGGTTGATGGAGAGCCTGGTTATTTTCAAAAACTTCCAATCAAGGTGAAAAGAAATGCCTATGGGGCTCAGCTAGCCAGTGCTGAGGCAATTGTTGACTACCAGCAGGGAAGCGAAAACGCAGCATTCATCAGAGCGCCAAAGATTTTAGATTCTGGAGATTCTGAGGTTGTTGGAAAGGTTAGCGATGAAGTCGTAGCAATTAGAAACGGTAATATCATGGCGGCTAGCTATCACCCAGAATTGACTAATTCCACAATGCTTCACAGAAAATTACTTGAAATGGCAGCTTCCAACTAAAATAAGCAGTCATGTCAGGACATTCAAAGTGGGCAACCACTAAACACAAAAAAGCTGCCAACGACGCTAAAAGAGCAAAGCTGTTTGCCAAGCTCATCAAGAACATCGAGGTGGCCAGCCGATTGGGTGGCGCTGACATGGAAGGCAACCCGACTCTCTACGATGCCGTCAATAAGGCAAAAAAGAACTCCCTGCCAGCCGAGAACATTGATCGAGCCATCAAGCGTGGGGCGGGCATTGATGGAGATGGAGTGGAATACAACACCATCATGTATGAGGGTTATGCTCCCGGTGGAGTTGCTGTCTTAATCGAATGTCTAACAGACAACAAGAATCGAGCTGCAGCTGAGGTGCGACTTGCTATGAGTCGAAGCGGTGGAAACATGGCAGACCCCGGCAGCGTCAGCTATCAGTTCGCAAGAAAGGGAGTGATTATCCTCTCTGGCGTTAGCGAAGAACAAGCCATGGAAGCAGCCCTGGATGCAGGCATCGAAGACATAGAACAAAATGCTGATTCGCTTGTTGTAACCACCGAGCCACAGGACATGGTCTCGGTGAGAACTGCACTGCAGAACGCTGGCTTGGATTATGACAGTGCTGATGTTGAATTTATTTCTAGCCTGAAGGTGCCTTGCGATAAAGAAACCGCACAAAAATCAATCAAGCTGATTGATGCATTAGAGGACCTGGATGATGTTCAAACAGTTTTCACAAACATGGAGATATCCGAAGAAGTCTTAGCTCAGCTTGAGGCAAATTGAGAAAAGTTCTGGGCATTGATCCGGGATTAACCCGCTGTGGGATTTCAGTGGTGAGTGGCAAAGCGCTGAACAGGGGCACATTGGAATTCTCCGAGACCATAAAAACTGCAGCCAGTGACGATTTAGACAAAAGACTGTGGGTGATTGGGAATCGCGTTAGGGAAATCATTCAACAACTGGAACCAACGGAGATTGCCCTGGAAAGAGTGTTTGCCCAAGCCAACCTAAAAAGCGTGATGGGTGTTGCTCAAATCAGTGGTGTTGTTTTATACCTGGCAGCAGAGTTTGACTTACCGATTCGATTCTTCACACCAACTCAGGTCAAGGCCGGGGTGACGGGAGACGGCAGAGCCAGCAAGGAAGGGGTTGCTAAAATGACTAGAACCCTGATTGGAAATGCTGATGAGTTTGACAGTCCTGATAGCGCTGATGCCGCAGCTATCGCTCTGACAGCAATAGCTAACCCATCCGTGGAATCTGCTAAACCAACTAAGGCCCAACGGGCGTGGAGTGACGCAATAAACAAAAGCTCAAAGTAACCTGAGTCAATGATTGCGCACCTAAACGGAACTGTCTTGGCCCAAAATGGCAGAGAGTTGATTCTGGATGTTCACGACGTTGGTTATCAGGTGTTTGCCAACATTCGGATGATGGCAAAAACCGGTGACAAGCTCTCTGTGTTTATTAGAACCGTGGTGAGAGAGGACGAGATATCGCTGTATGGGTTCGAGACCAGCTCAGACAGAGATCTCTTTGATTCGCTGTGTGACGTGAATGGCATTGGACCAAAACTTGCAATGACCATCTTGGAAGAACTTGGTTACGACGCCACCACCTCTGCAATCTCAGCGGGTGATGAAAGAGCCTTGCAATCGGTGAGCGGCGTTGGTTCCAAGACCGCTAAATTGATGATTTTGTCCCTGAGTGGAAGGTTTGAATCCAAAGAGAAAACAGATTCAACTCTGCTGGACGCTTTGGTGAACCTCGGTTGGAAAGAGAAAGAAGCAATCGAGGCACTAAACAATGTTGCAATTCCCGGTGCTTCTCAACAGCAACTGTTGAAAGATGCTTTGAAATACCTCGGGGGGAGTAAAACTAAATCATGAGTTTTGAAACAGAACCCTTCGCCCATCCAGACGACTCTGCCTTAGAGAGAGAGCTTAGGCCTTCAAACCTGCAACAGTTTGTTGGTCAGAACAAAGTGAAGAAACAACTTGAAGTTTTACTGCAAGCTGCGCAGCAACAACAAAGGGTGCCCGATCATTTGCTGTTTAGTGGTCCTCCGGGACTTGGTAAGACAACGCTTGCGATGATCGTTGCAGCCGAAACCAACCGATCCATCAGAGTTACAAGCGGTCCGACCATCCAGCACGCGGGTGACCTGGCCGCAATTTTGTCCTCACTTGAACACGGTGAGATCTTATTTATAGATGAGATCCACAGAGTGAGCCGAGCGGCTGAGGAAATGCTTTATCTGGCGATGGAGGATTTCCGGGTAGATGTCATGGTTGGCAAAGGCCCCGGCGCAACAAGCGTTCCGCTGGACCTTGAAAGATTCACGTTAGTCGGGGCAACTACCAGGGCTGGAATGCTCCCAAACCCACTTCGCGACAGGTTTGGCTTCACCGCAAATATGGAATTTTACGAGCAGGATGATTTGATCAAGGTTCTATCAAGAGCTTCAGAGGTGCTTGGAGTCAAGCTCAACGATCGAAGTTTAGAAATCATTGCAAACTCCAGTCGGGGAACTCCCAGGGTTGCCAACAGACTGCTTCGCAGAATTAGGGATTACGCACAGGTGTCCAAAGTAGACATGATTGATGAGAAGACAACATCAGAAGCGCTGGAAGTTTATGAAATTGACGCAACTGGATTAGATCGTCTTGACAGGCAGTATCTCATGGCGCTTTCAGAAAACCGAAACAGAGCCCTTGGACTTGGCACTTTAGCCACCAGACTCGGGGAGGAGCCAGAGACTGTTGAGCTTGTTGTCGAGCCATACCTTGTGAGATTGGGTCTTATTGAAAGGACACCGAAGGGCAGATTAATCACAAATAGTGGTCTTTTTGCCATCGGAATTGAGTCCGAACCAAGCAGTTTGTTCGACTAACCCCTATAATTTCAGGGTTACCGAGTTGTGAGGTTGTTTTGATTACACCAGACATTATCTTGGTGCTTGCCCTTGGTGCTCTGATTCTATTTATGTTCGCCAACAGCCGTAAGCGCCGTAAGCAGGCCGAAGAATTAATGAATTCTCTGAAGGTGGGAGACAAGATTTTGTTGCACTCCGGCATTTTCGGAACCATTACTGATTTGGAAGAAGATAGATTGACCATTGAGACCGCCCCCAAGGTTCATCTAACTGTAATCAAACAGGCTGTTAGATCCGTGGAGACAGCTGACACTACGGATACAAACAACGAAGAGGCATAATCTTGGCGGAAAACAATGTTCGCAGATCAGCGGGCCGAAGATTACTTTGGCTGTTGGTTATCATCCTGGGTCTAACTGGAATCGTTGGGTGGGCCAATATCAGCGATCAACCAAATGCCGAGTGGAGTCCAAAGCTAGCTTTGGACCTGGAGGGTGGCACGGAAATAATTCTGGCACCATCTGTTGCAGATGGTGATCGAGCTACCGAAGAACAATTGCAGCAGGCGGTTGAAATCATCAGGCAGAGGGTCGATGCTAGCGGTGTGGCCGAGGCAAGAGTGGCGACTCAGGGAAGCCAAAACATCGTTGTCAGCATCCCAGGGACTCCTGACGCAAACACCCTGCAACTAATCCGCGCCAGCGCAAAACTTGAATTCAGACCAGTTTTGACAACCTCTGCCAGCACAACAAGCGAAGAAGTTGGTGGTGTTGACGAAGAGGGACAACAGCTAGAGGAAACTCCTGCAGTTGAACCTGAAAATGCCAGTGATCCAAGTTGGATTACACCTGCAATTCAGAATGAATTTGACAACCTTGATTGCTCTCAAGAGTTTAGAGAACCGGGACAGGTGGATGACCCAAACCTTCCGCTTGTCACCTGCGACACGTCATTGACTCAGAAATACATTCTTGGACCAGTCGAAGTTGAGGGTGCAAGCATTGCCGACGCCACCAGCGGTACAGTTACCACCTCAACCGGTGCATCCACAAACGAGTGGGCTGTAAACATCGAGTTTGATGATGTAGGAACAGAAAATTTCTCCCAAGTGACCTCGAGGCTGTTTGGGCTGACTGAGCCAAGAAACCAGTTTGCGATCACCTTAGACGGTTTTATCATCACGGCACCTCGGGTTAATGACGTGATTCCCAATGGGCAAGCCCAGATCACCGGAAACTTCACCCAAGACAGCTCACAAATTTTGGCCGACCAGCTGAAGTATGGTGCGCTGCCAATTGGTTTTGAAGTCCAGAGTCAGGAAAACATTTCTGCAACTCTTGGAACCGAGTCCTTGAACTCGGGTCTGATTGCTGGATTGATTGGACTGATTCTGGTGGTCGTCTACATGACGTTCCAGTATCGAGGGCTGGCAATCGTGACTCTTGGATCCCTGGTGGTTGCAGGTATTTTGGTCTACCTGGTCATTCTCTACCTCGCATGGAGGCAGGGATACAGATTATCGCTAGCAGGTGTGGCTGGATTGATTGTGGCCATTGGTATTACCTCTGATAGCTTCATTGTTTATTTTGAAAGAATCCGAGACGAGATTCGTGACGGTAGAACTTTAGAAAATGCAGTGGAAGCTGGTTGGCAGCGAGCATTTAGAACAATTCTGATCAGCGATGCCGTGACTTTGACAGCTGCTGTGGTGCTGTACTGGTTGACAGCATCCAGCGTTCGTGGATTCGCCTTCACTCTTGGTCTGGTTACTCTGCTAGACCTTCTAATTGTGCTTCTGTTCACCCACCCAATGGTGCAAACTCTTGCGAGAACTAAGTTTTTCAAATCTGGTGGTCCATGGTCAGGCTTTGAGGTTGGCAAGGTAGCGGCTAGCTACGTGGGTCGTGGACAGTTCAGAGTCAGCGAAGGTCAGGCCAGAGGAAAGATTGAAAGCTCTGGAAAAGAAGCGGCAAAGAGGCAAACCATTGCTGAGCGCAAGGCCCAAGAAATCAGAGAGCGAGGCGAGTCATAATGGCTAGCTTTAGGGATTTTGGAAACGAACTTTACTCAGGAAAGCGCTCCTATGGATTCGTTAGGCGACGCAAAACCTGGTATGTAGTCGCAGTAGTTGTCGTGATTGCAGCCATTTTGGCACCTATTTTGCGAGGTGGGTTTAGTTTCGGAATTGAGTTCACCGGTGGTAGCGAATTCCGTATCGACGGCGTGAGTTCGCAGGGCGAGGCACTGGCCACCGATACTGTTGCTGAACTTTTTCCAGGCAGTGAGAGTGTTGTCTCCACAGTTGGAACAGATTCCATTCGAGTTCAGACCGAACAGCTGGCTGATTTGGAATCAGAGGAGCTCAGACTGGCTCTAGCTGACGCCTATGGAGTCCAAGGTGGTGAGGTTGCAAGCAGCTTCATCGGGCCTAACTGGGGAGCGGATGTCACCGCTCAAGCCATTCAGGGCTTAGTCGTATTTTTGATTCTGGTTAGTTTGCTAATGGCCCTCTACTTCCGATCTTTGAAGATGTCTGTGGCGGCCCTGGCAGCCCTTGCGCATGATTTGATTATCACGGTTGGCATCTATGGTGGTTTGGGGCTTGAAATCTCTCCAGCAGCGATCATTGGCTTTTTGACCATTCTTAGTTATTCGCTTTATGACACTGTTGTGGTTTTTGACAAGGTTCGCGAAAACACCGATAACGTCGAATTCAGTGAGAGTGTGACCTTTGCAGAGCAGGTAAACCTGGCAGTGAACCAGACATTGGTCCGCTCGATAAACACTTCGGTGGTTGCAGTTTTGCCAGTTGCAGGAATCTTGTTTATTGGATCATTGCTGTTGGGTGCCGGAACACTAACCGATATCGCACTTGCACTATTCGTTGGAACCATTGTTGGAACATACTCTTCTGTGTTTATCGCAGCTCCCGTTTATGCCCATCTTCGCGAAAATGAGACCAAATATCGCGAGGCTGCTGAGCGAGTTATCGCCAACCGGGCGTAGAATTCTCACCACAGGAGGTGGTGCGGAATGACGGACAGTCTTTCAACTCTGCGTGCCAGACTGCCTCGAATCTTCACTCGCGAGAGTCCTTACTCAAACAATGAGATGAGCGATGTCGTGCGCATTGTGAAAGCCAACCATCCAAAAGGTGACACGCTCATTATTCAAAGAGCGTTCAAGCGGGCTGAGCAGGCACATGAGGGACAGTTCCGTAAATCTGGCGAGCCTTACATCACTCACCCCGTAGCGGTCGCCAAAATTCTTGCTGAACTGGGAACAGGACCCAGCACTATTGCTGCAGCCCTGCTTCACGATACGGTTGAGGACACGAGCTACAGCCTCGAGCAGTTGCAAAGTGATTTTGGTGAAGAGATTGCACTGCTAGTCGATGGAGTCACAAAACTGGACAAGGTGAAGCTTGGGGATAAAGCTCAGGCAGAAACCATTCGTAAAATGATTGTGGCGATGAGCAAGGACATCAGGGTGCTGGTGATCAAGCTGGCAGACAGATTGCACAATGCTCGCACCTGGGGGTTTGTTCCAATTGATTTGGCGAAGCGAAAAGCTCAAGAGACACTTGAGATTTATGCCCCACTTGCCCACCGGCTTGGAATTAACACCATCAAATGGGAGTTGGAAGATCTAAGTTTTGGTGTTTTATACCCAAAGGTTTATGAGGAGATCATCAACCTAGTCAAACAGCGAACCCCAAAGCGTAGCGAATACACAGATCAGGTCATCTACGACATTGATTACGAACTCAGACAAAACAGAATCAAGGCCAAGGTTGAGGGTCGCCCCAAGCAGTATTACTCGATTTATCAAAAGATGGTTCTGAGGGGCCGAGAGTTTGATGACATTTATGACCTCGTAGGTATTCGCATCTTGGTACCGTCTGTAAAAGATTGTTACGCGGCACTTGGTGCTCTGCACGCTAAATATTCACCAGTTCCTGGCAGGTTCAAAGATTACATCGCAATGCCTAAGTTTAACCTTTATCAGTCTCTGCACACCACGCTGATTGGACCAAACGGAAGAGCCGTAGAGATTCAGATCAGGACCCATGAGATGCATCAGCGAGCTGAGTACGGTGTTGCCGCCCACTGGAAATACAAAGCTGCAGCAAAAGGTGAGAAGGCTCAAGATGACAGTTTGGCTTGGCTTAAGAGAATCAGTGACTGGGAGAGTGAAACTGAAGATCCCGGAGAGTTCCTTGACAGCCTGAGATATGAAATCGGCGCCAAAGAGGTTTATGTATTCACCCCCAAAGGACGGGTTATTGGACTTCCCTCAGATGCAACTCCTGTTGATTTTGCTTATGCGGTGCACACCGAGGTTGGCCACAAGACCATCGGTGCAAAGGTCAACTCAAGACTTGTGCCACTTGATTCCACTCTGAACAGCGGGGATGTAATTGAAGTTCTCACCAGCAAGAGCGAGGGAGCCGCCCCCAGCAAGGACTGGCTGAACTTTGTCAGATCCGCCAGAGCTAGGGCGAAGATAAAGCAGCACTTCAGTGCAGAGCGTAAAGAAAAGGCTGAAGACACAGGCAGAGATCTATTGGCGAAAGCCATGCGCAAGCAATCACTGCCACTGCAGCAACTGATGGGAAGCGATGCTTTACTCGAGGTAGTTGCGGATATGAAATACGTTTCCCTAGAAGGTCTTCTGACTGGTATTGGTGAGGGTCACGTCTCTGCCACGAGTGTTGTTGAAAAGCTAATTAATAAGACCCAGGCAGCTGAAGATCTGAACACCGGTGAACTTACCCAAATCAGCACCAAGCCATCAAAGCGCGGCTCAGATAATCATGTCTTGGTGAAAGACAGTCCCGATGTTCTGACCAAGATTGCTCGTTGCTGCACACCCGTTCCTGGGGATCCAATCATGGGTTTTATCACCAGGGGAGAGGGTGTGAGCATCCACCGTGAGGACTGCAAAAACGTAAAATCCCTCCAGGGGCAACCAGAAAGAGTTGTGGATGTGAGCTGGTCAGACACCACCAAGGGAATCTATCTAGTTCAGATACAGGTCGAGGCTTTGGATCGTTCAGGGCTCTTGAGTGATGTCACCAGAGTGCTTAGCGAGAACCATGTGAACATCCTGAGTGCAGCTGTCACCACCAGAAAAGACCGCGTTGCGCTGAACAGGTTCTCATTTGAGATGGCGGACCCTTCTCATCTTGATCATATTTTTAATCAAATCAGACGAATTGACGCCGTTTATGACGTCTATCGGGTGCAGGGAGGTTAGTTAGCAGCCTGTTTGGCAGCTTCTAGCCAAGACTTTCTAGCTTCAAGGTTTTTCTCAAGCTCTGCCTTTTTCTTGGCATCCTTAGCATCAGCAATCTGTTTTTCAATATCTGCAATGGACTGCTCGAGCTGTTCTATCAGTGAATTTGAACGGTGCTGACTCTCGGGGTCTGTGCGACGCCATTCATCTTCCTCTTTTTGCTTCACTGCATTTTCGACCTTTGACATCCGTGTGTCGAGCTCGCGGATTTTGTCCTTTGGGACGCGACCAATCTTTGACCATTCCATGTTGATCCTTGAGAGCTCTTCTCGAGCTTTCTTGAGATCATCAATCTTGACCGCTTCGGCTTTCTTTACAAGCTCCAACTTCAGCTCGTAGTTTGCCATCTCCTGCTCTCGGAGCTTTTCATTCTCAGCCTTCTTTTGTTCAAAGATGGCATCCCCGGCTTTTTTGAATCTTTCCCATAGAGCTTCTTCACCCTTACCGATTCTGGCTGCCCTTTTCCATTTGTCCTGCAGGCCTTTGAATTCGTCGGCTGCTTGGGAACCTTTGCTGACCAACTCCTCGGCTTGCTTCACTAGATCGTTTTTCAGCTTCTTGGCTTCCTTGACACGCTTGTCCAGGTCTGAAAAAAATGCACGCTTATCGGTTTCAAACTTTGCGCGGGCCTTGCTGAATCTTTTCCAGATCGGGTCAGCTTGGGCCTTTGGAACTCTCGGCCCGTTTTTTTGGAGTGTTTGCCAGGCTTCGAATAACTCCTGCATTTCTTTGCCAGCATTTTTCCAAATGGTTTTTGCGGGATCACGGTTAGCGATTTGTTCGGCTTTAGCCGCTATCTTTTCCTTTTCGGCCAGCGCTTTGGCAATTTCCTCTTCGGTTTTCTTCTTGTGCTGCTCTCTAAGCGCTTCCAGGGCGGGTTTGAGCGCCTCAACTCTGGTTCTTAGGGAATTAGCATCACCAACAAATTTTGGCTCACTGAGCTCCTTCTCAACGGCTTTTAGGTTTTCCTCAACAGCACTTGGGGTGGCACTGGTTGTCTTGATCCTCTGCTCAAGCAGTCGAACCTGAGCTTCTAAGTCGTCAAATTTTCTTGAAAAGTAGGCAAGGGCCTCTTCAGCTGGAACGTTTGGATACTGACCAACAAGTGTTTTTTCACCCCCGTCAATCAGATACACGTTGTTGTTTTCATCAACACTTGCGTGCGAGGTTTCTATAGCCAATTTCGAAGCTCCTGTTTATTGAAGTTCGACAGAATTCAGAATTACTGGTTCTGCCGGAGTTCCATCATTACTGCCATCAGCGGTTCCTTGTGAGGCGATTTCGATAACTGTTTCTAGACCGTTATCAACTTGCCCCATGATTGTGTAGCCACCGGCGACATCACTTGGGATCACGCTGTCTTCATAAACAATGAAAAATTGGCTCCCCATGCTGTCTCCGAGATTACTCGCTCGGGCCATGGCAATGCTACCCGCTGGGTAGAGATCATCCTCGGGTGCATTCTCGATGGGACCCCAGGTGTATCCGGGTCCACCGCTACCGTCCCCACTTGGATCTCCGCACTGCAGTACAAAGATTCCATCAGTAACCAATCGGTGGCACTCCATGTCTTCATAGAAACCAGCATCAGAAAGGCTCACAAAGTTGGCAACAGCCTGCGGTGCTTGCTCACCGAACATTGTGATTTCCAGTGGTTGGTCATTCAGCAACAGTGAACCGGTCCAGTCTCTGTTCTCACTCAAACTTGGATCCGGAACCTCTCGCTCGATTTCTTCAGTTAATTCTTCTACTGAATCTTCAAGTGATGCCGCAGGTGTTTCACCAGGTCCGAAATATAAAATCTGTCCAACAGCAGTGACGAGTACCGCAGCTAGTGCAATGGTTGCAAACAGACGATTGTCCTTTGGTGCCCGCTCAGCGCGCTGTCTAGCTATCTCTTGCTTCGCTTCGAAGCGACGAGTGATTTCCTGTTGCTGATTTCTCTTTGCCATTTGTCTCCTAGCCTCGACTATTGTAGTTCTCATAGAGTTGCTGCTATGCAAAAACAGCTTGCCGAGATTCTTAGGCCAAAATCTTTTGAGGACTTTGTTGGCCAATCTCACCTTTTTGAACCAACTGCACCAATGGCCAAGATGATAGCCAGCAGGCAATTACATTCAATTGTTTTGCAGGGTCCACCAGGCACTGGCAAGACAACCCTAGCGAGATTGCTGGCTAAAGCGATTGATGCTGAATTTATAGAGCTCAGTGCAATCGATGTTGGGGTCAAAGAGATTCGTGATGTTACAAAAAAGGCCTTGGAGATTTGGCAGACCTATCAGCGTCACACGGTTTTGTTCTTGGATGAGATTCATCGCTTTTCTAAATCACAGCAGGATTCTTTGTTGAAGGTCACCGAAAACGGAACAGTCAGCTTGATCGGGGCCACCACTGAGAATCCCTCATTTGCCCTAAACCCTGCAATGCAATCAAGGATGCTGATCCTCAGACTGCAGTCACTGACTGATGATGATGTTTTAGAGATTGCCACCAGGGCAGCAAATGCTGTTGAGAAAAAAATTGAACCCAAAGCGCTTGAATTGCTCTCAGCGCTCAGTGGTGGAGATGCCAGAAGGTTGATTTCGATAATTGAAATGGCCGATGATCCAATAAATGAAAAGACAATCAAATCCGTTCAGGAAAAGCTCCAATTGCACTATGACCGCGTTGGGGATAACCACTATCAGGCGATAAGTGCATTTATCAAAGCGGTGCGGGGAAGTGACGTGAATGCCGCCATTCATTATTTGGCGGTAATGCTAGTCGGGGGAGAGGACCCGATGTTCATAGCCCGAAGGCTAGCAATTTTGGCCAGTGAAGACATCGGACTCGCTAACCCCAATTCGCTGACGGCAGCGGCTGCAACCATGCAGATCGTGCAACAAATTGGCATGCCCGAGGCAAGAATTCCACTCTCACAACTCACGGTGATGCTGTGTTTGAGCGGGAAATCCAACTCTGCCTATAACGCCATCAATCGAGCCATGGATGATGTCAGCAACGGTCTAAAAGGTTCAATTCCTGAGTATCTGTTGCCAAGGGCTAAAGGCTATAAATACCCACATGATTTTGATTCTAAGATTGTTGCACAGGCTTATAGCAATCACGAATTACCCGAGTATTACATTCCTGGGGACCTGGATGCTGAAAAATCATTTGCTGAGAGATATGCAAAAATTCAAGGGATTTTGAGGCCAGGCTCTAGCGCTAGCTGAATGCCGCGTGCTATGCTTTCGTGGTTGTTTGGGCTAGCGGCTGAGTCCAAGGAATAAATAACGAAAGGTATTTTTTGTCAAAGACATCCAGAACCAAGTCTAAGACTAGACTGTCTCGATCATTGGGTCTTGCGCTTACCCCAAAGGCCGCCAAATACATGGAAAAGCGTCCGTACGGTCCAGGCCAACACGGACGTACCAAGAGGCGTAGTGACAGCGACTACGCGGTGCGACTAAGGGAGAAGCAGCGCCTACGCGCACAGTATGGAATTCGCGAAGCACAGCTTCGCAGGACTTTTAAAGAAGCCAAGAGAACCGAGGGGCTGACCGGTGAGAACCTGGTAGAGCTGTTGGAAATGCGCTTGGATGCATTGGTGCTAAGAGCAGGATTGGCTCGAACAATCGCCCAGTCACGACAGCTAGTAGTTCATCGCCACATCATGGTCGATGGCCAGAGAGTTGACCGCCCTAGCTACCGCATCAAGCCAGGTCAGATGATTCACGTCCACCCAGACAGTGAAAAAACCGAGCCGTTCCAGGTTGCAGCAGCTGGTGGCCACGCAGACGTTTTGCCTGCAGTGCCTGATTACGTGAGCGTGGAACTTGACAAACTTCAGGCAACCCTGCAACGTCGACCAAAGCGTGCCGAAGTTCCAATAACCTGTGATGTTCAGCTCGTGGTTGAGTACTACGCAGCGAGGTAATCCTTGAATATCAGTGACATAATCGGCCTGCTTTTTGCAGGCGGGTTTGTGCTGCTGGTTATTTTCCTTGGTCTTCCACTAATCAAACTTGCCAAGGTGGTTGATGAAACCACTGTTACCGTGAAATTGCTTAACCAGGAACTTAAGCCCATGCTTAAGGAGGCCAATGTCTCTCTAGTCGAATTGAATAAACAGCTAAGCAGAGTGGATTCAATCACTGAGGATGTTGAGCAGGTAACTGAGAACGTCAACAGCCTGGTGGCGGTTCTAACTGCTGGTATCGGAGGACCATTGGCTAAGCTGATAGGGATAACCAAGGGCTTTGGTAAAGGAATTTTTAGAGGGAGCGGAAAATGAGTAAATTCGGCTGGTTTATAGCAGGCATAGGACTTGGAGTTCTGACACTGCAGCAACTGCGCGACAATCCGCAGGCGCAAAAACTTGCTGAGGATGGAAAGCAGACCGCGAGAGAGTTCGGACAGTCAGTGTTTGATGGGTTTAGAGAGCGCGAGCAAGAAATTCGCAAGCAGGCGAAGAAGTAGGCATGCAAACCGCTGAGATTAAGCGGAGATGGCTAGATTTTTTCAAATCAAAAAACCATGAGGTTGTGCCCAGTGCACCTCTGATCAGCCATGACCCCAATTTGATGTTCGTCGTAGCGGGAATGGTTCCCTTCATTCCCTATATGACCGGTATAGAGCCAGCACCCTATAAGCGAGCCACCAGCGTTCAAAAATGTGTGCGAACTCTGGACATCGAAGAGGTTGGCAAGACCACCCGTCATGGAACCTTTTTCCAGATGAATGGAAACTTTAGCTTCGGGGACTATTTCAAAAAAGAAGCAATTGTCTATGCATGGGAGTTTCTCACCGCTGATCAATCCAAAGGTGGTCTGGGTCTGGATAAAGAAAAACTCTGGGTGACCGTTTATAAAGACGATCAGGAATCAGAGGATCTTTGGCTAGAAAACACAGACGTTCCCGCCTCCAGAATCCAAAAGCGCGGCATGGAAGACAACTACTGGTCCACTGGTCAGGCTGGGCCCGCAGGTCCCTGTTCCGAGATTTATTATGATCGCGGAGCGGATTACGGCCAAGAGGGTGGTCCGGAAGCAGACGAAAATCGCTACATAGAGATTTGGAACTTGGTGTTCATGCAGTACCAGCGCGGGGATGGTGGTGGAAAAGACGACTTTCCAATTTTGGGTGAGTTGCCCAGCAAGAACATCGACACCGGAATGGGCCTGGAGCGGGTTGCCTTCCTGATGCAGGGTGTTGACAATATCTACGAAATTGACCAAGTGAGGCCTCTAATTGAGCATTCTGAGCGACTATCTGGCATTCGCTATGGGGAATCTGAGGAATCTGACGTTCGGATGAGAGTGATTGCTGATCACGTAAGAAGTTCATTAATGCTGATGAGCGATGGAGTAACACCAGCAAATGAGGGCAGGGGTTATATCCTCCGAAGACTGCTTCGAAGGGTGGTTAGAGCACTTAGATTACTCGGTGTCGAGAGCAAGGCCATGGCGGAGCTGTTCCAGACCAGTTACGAGGCAATGGTTGATGCTTATCCAGAACTAAAAGATACCTTTGCTCGCGTCCAAAAATTGGCCACCAATGAAGAAACAAGCTTTTTGAAGACGCTGGTGGCAGGCGAGCTATTGCTTGAACAGCAGCTGGAGGAAATGACTGGTAATCAGCTCCCTGCAGAAATTGCTTTTAGGTTGCATGACACCTTCGGTTTCCCTATTGATCTGACCGAAGAAGTTGCATCAGAGAGTTCAAAGTCTGTTGATCGGGTTGGATTTGAAAAATTGATGCAAGAACAGAAGCAACGAGCAAAAGCTGATGCGAAGGCTAAGCGTTCGGGCTTAAACGATGATGAATTCATAACCAACATGCGTGCAATCGGTGAGACCTTCTTCACAGGCTACGAGCAGTTGGAATCCGAAGCTCAGGTGCTTGGCGTGAATCACCTAGGTGAAGATATTTATGAAGTGGTTGTTGACAGAACCAGTCTTTATGCCGAAAGCGGTGGTCAAGACAGTGATGCTGGATTGATTCTGGGCGAAAACCTAGAACTAGAGGTCCTGGATGTTCAGAAACCAGTCAGAGGACTAATCAGCCACAAAGTTCGCGCCGTTTTGGGTCAGCCTGAACCGGGTCAGAATGTTTTTACAAAGGTGGACAGGGAGTGGAGGCTTGGTGCCTGTCAAGCTCACAGCGCCACCCACGTGGTGCACGCTGCAATTCGAGAAGTTTTGGGGCCAGATGCTCTGCAGTCAGGAAGCTACAACAAGCCTGGCTACATGCGCCTGGATTTTGGTTGGTCTGAATCACTCAGTGCCGAAACCAAATCCGAAATTGAAGAGGTTTCAAACCTAGCGATTAGAGCGGATCTTGCCGTGAGTGCCCACCAGATGAGTCTGCCAGAAGCGAAGGAATTCGGAGCATTGGCTTTGTTTGGAGAGACCTATGACGAGACAGTAAGGGTTATCCAAATTGGAGGACCCTGGTCGAGAGAGCTTTGTGGTGGAACACATGTTTCCAGAAGCGCCCAGATTGGCAATGTTTCTATCATTGGAGAGTCTTCAATTGGGGCCAACTCTCGTCGAATCGAGGCTCACGTTGGCATCGAATCACTGCATGCGCTGTTCACCCATAGAGACCAGATGCGAACGCTTGCCAATGCTTTCAAGGCAAATGATGAGCAGTTGATCGAGAAGATCTTGGAACAGCAAGAAACTCTCAAAAAGCTAAACAAAGAAATAGAGACGCTCAAAACCCAGGCAGCTTTGCAAATAGTTCCCAGCTTGGTGCAGAGTGCGCAGGGAGAAAAACTTGTCAAACAAGTTGATGTCGACTCAGCCGATCAACTCCGAGACCTTACCATGGCTGCGGGTGAGCAACTTGGATCAAAGGCCCGAGTTGTCTTGATTGCTGATGTTGCAGGTCGGCCATTGGTGGCATCGTTTGTCGGACGTGAAGCACAGGCAGATAACCGAGCCGGTGACTTGGTGAAACTTGCCGCAACCGTGCTAGGTGGCGGCGGAGGCGGCAAGGCCGACTTTGCCCAGGGCGGTGGCTCTGAGGTAGAGAAAATTGGTGAGGCCTTAGCTCAGGTTGATGGGGCACTGCGATGACCGCCCTAGGAATTGATGTTGGTCGGGCAAGGGTTGGTTTGGCAGTTGAGTCGGCTGGAGTTGTGTTGCCACTAAGGACCGTTGGTCGCGATGTGGCAATCCAACAAATCAAGGAGGAATGCTCCAACCGAAAGGTTGAAGTAATTTTTGTTGGTCTTCCGCTTAATTTAAAAGGCGACAACACCGCAAGCACCGATGATTCGATCAGTTTTGCAAAGGACATTCAGGTTGAGTTACCAATCAGAATGATTGATGAGCGCATGACCACCAATATTGCTCAAGGAATGTCCAAGGGGAGACAAGCTGCCAAGGCGGAGGTTGATTCGCTTAGTGCAGCTGAGATATTAAAATTAGGATTGTCGAACCCGAGTCTGGCAAAGGACATCAATGGATTCTGAGACTGATCTCCCCACTCGCAGGTCAAAACAACCAAGACGCTTAGGTGGAATGGTTGCAGTGGTCATTTCGCTGTCTGTCTTGGTTGGTGCCGGGGTGTTTGTCGTAAATGCCGTTGGTGGTGGTATTCAACAAATTGTCGATAGGTTCACCGTTGCAGACTATCCGGGTCCAGGTGGTGATCCAGTCGAAGTGGTCATCCCAGCTGGTGCGAACGGTGAGGACGTGGCGAGGTTATTGGTTGAGGCCGATGTTGTGCAAAGTTTTGATGCCGTTTATCAACCAATGCTTGATCTCGAACCTACGATTTTTCCAGGAACATTCAGCTTTCCCACGCAAATTCCAGGCATTCGAGCAGTTGAGATAATTCTCGAGGGCGATAACCGTGTTTTTGACCAATTACGTTTACGCGAGGGTTTGACGCTCACACAAACACTGAACGAGATTGAATCTCAAGTTGGAATTTCGGTTGAAGAAATGCAGGCTGAACTTGTCGATTTGGAAGCTCTTGGCATTGACAATCCAGCAAACACCGCCGAGGGTTATTTGTTTCCAGCTACCTATCAATTAGACCCCGGCACAACGGCGACTGAATTAGTACAAACCATGCTCCGAAGATTAGATCAGGAGTTGGCTCAGTATGACTTGGACAGAAGTGAGGCTCATGAATTGCTTACCCTCGCCAGCGTGATTCAGCTGGAGGCCAGGCAAACTCAAGATTTTTATAAGGTTTCTACTGTTTTTAATAACCGCCTGGATATTGACATGCCATTGCAAAGTGATGCCACGGTGAACTATGCAAACAGAAGCGAATCGGTGACCACAACCGATGAAGAGCGTGCCGATGACAATCCCTACAACACCTATTTCTATCGTGGATTACCAATCGGGCCGATTGGTAATCCAGGCTCTTTGGCTATTGACGCCAGTTTGAATCCAGAGGCTGGCGATTGGTTGTATTTCGTTACCGTTGACCTGGACACGGGTGAAACTGTGTTTTCAGAAACACTTCGTCAGCATGAGATAGCCGTGTTGGATTTCCAAGCCTTCTGTCGAGCGAATCCAGGTCGTTGTGGCTAGATTTGCGGTGATGGGTTCTCCCATCAATCATTCCCATTCACCGACTCTGCACAGAGCTGCATTTGAATTTTTAGAAGTTGATGCAAGCTACGATGCAGAAGAGGTGAATTCACTGAAAGACATCGCATTAGCTGACTTTAGGGGGTTGTCGCTGACCATGCCCCTAAAGATAGAAGCATTCGATATTGCCCACTCGCATGATGATGAATCACTTGCAACTGGTGTTAGCAACACCTTGTTGATTAATAACGGCCAGGTCAGTGCTTTGAACACAGATGTTTATGGAATAGCTAAATCAGTTGAGGGCACCGAAGCTCAAACAGTGCAAATAATTGGCACCGGTGCAACGGCTAAGAGTGCAGCACTTGCTGTTAGAGACAGAAAGATCACGTTTACTGGCAGAAATCAACAAAAGGTTTCAGCGGTCAACCACTGGGCCGAGTCTCATGGAATAAGGGTTTCCAATCTCGGCAAAGCTGATCTGGTGATTGACACCACTCCCGGGGATGCCACGATTGAATACCTTGAACACAAATACGTTTTAGATGTTGCGTATTCATCGAATAGAAACCAGTCTGAGCAGCACTTGATTAGTGGTCTTGAGATGCTTTTGCACCAGGCTGCGGTGCAACATATAGCTTTCAGCGCACCATTCGTGTCCAAAATGATTGATCTTTTGTCAGTTACCGAGGTTATGCGTCAGGCGTTGATGCATCGTGTGGGAGAATGGTCCAATGCTTAGATGGATTACTGCGGGTGAATCGCACGGCCCGGAACTGGTGTGTGTGCTTGAGGGTTTTCCAGCAGGCGTTGAGATTCAAACGGGAGACCTGGTCTCTGCGCTAGCAAGGCGCAGGTTGGGTTACGGACGAGGCTCTCGTCAAAAGTTTGAGCAGGATGAAGTAACCATCTCATCTGGTGTCCGCCATGGTGTTTCTCAGGGTGGACCAATAGCGATTCGCATCGGCAACACAGAGTGGCCTAAGTGGGAGCAGATTATGTCTGCTGACCCAGTAGACACAGAAGAGCTAACAGGAGCTCGAGCACAGCCATTAACCAGACCCAGACCTGGACACGCTGATTTCACCGGCATGCAGAAATACGGTTTTTCAGAATCCAGGCCGGTGTTGGAGCGTGCTAGTGCACGTGAAACAGCAGCCAGAGTGGCTTTGGGCACAGTTGCTAAGGCCTTGCTTTCAGAATTGGGAATCACGATTGTCAGTCACACCACAAGCATTGGCACTGTTTCCACCAGTTCAATCCCAACGCCAGCTGATGTTGCTGCACTTGATGAGGATCTGGTGAGATGTCTAGACAAATCAGATTCTGAGGCAATGGTTGCTGAGATCGACAAGGCAAAAAAAGATGGGGACACACTTGGTGGAACCGTTGAAGTGTTGGTTTATGGATTGCCCCCTGGTCTGGGAAGTTATGTTCATTGGGACAGAAAGCTTGATGGCAGGTTGGCTCAGGCGATGATGAGCATTCAAGCCATGAAGAGCGTTGAGATTGGTGATGGGTTGGAGACAACCCGTCGGCGTGGCTCCGAGGCGCATGACGAAATTGAAAAAGTTGATGGTGAAGTGTCTCGCAAAACAGATCGTGCCGGTGGCATCGAGGGCGGGATGTCAAATGGCCAGGTGCTTCGAGTGAGAGTAGGCATGAAGCCAATTTCAACTGTGCCCAAGGCTTTATCCACTGTTGACACCTTAACTGGTGAGGAGGCCACTGCTCACCATCAAAGAAGTGATGTTTGCGCGGTGCCCGCGGCTGGCATCATTGCGGAAGCAATGGCGGCTTTGGTAATCGCTGATGCAATTACCGAGAAATTCGGTGGGGATAGCGTTTCTGAGATTGCAAGAAACATCAATTCATACTTAGAAACCATGCCCGAGCACCTCAGGTCACGAATAGTAAGAGGATGAAACAACTTTTTTTAGTGGGGCCGATGGGTGTTGGCAAGACCACCATTGGAAAAAAGGTTGCCAAACGATTAGAAGTGGAATTCCGCGACACCGACAAGTTGATTATTGCTGAGCATGGTCCAATTCCTGAAATCTTTGAAAAACATGGGGAGCAAAAATTCAGAGAGTTGGAAACCAAGGAACTATTGGATCAATCTGATTTCGAGGGTGTTATCTCAACCGGTGGAGGCATCGTCCTGAGACCCGCTAATTTTGAATTTCTCAAGGGCCGTCCTGTAATTTATCTTTCAACTGCTGGTAAGCAGATGAAAACTCGGATGTTAAGTTCTAAAAAAAGACCGCTTCTAAAAAATGGCTATGAGGACTGGGTCGAGATTTACGAACAGAGAAAACCCCTGTACGAAAGTGTAAATAGTAAAGAAATATCTATTGATAACAGATCTCTGAGCTCTGTTGCAGATGAGTGTGTTGAATTTTTTAGGAGTTTAGAAAATGCATGATTACCCAGTCATTGTTGGAAGAGCATTATTGGACGAGGTCCATAAACAGCTTGACGGTGTAAAAAAGGTATTGATTGTTCATCCGCAGGCGCTGACTAGTTCTGCCGAGCAACTTAAGGCGAATCTGGATGATCACAGCTTTGAGGTGATTTTGGCTGGAATTCCAGATGGTGATGACAGCAAACGGGTTGAGGTTGCAAGCTTCGCCTGGCAAATCATGGGACAGTCTGATTTCAACCGAAACGATGCCGTGATTGGTTTTGGCGGTGGCGCAACCACCGACATGGCTGGGTTCATCGCTAGCACTTGGCTACGCGGGGTCCGCTATGTTGCAATTCCAACCACCCTGCTTGCAATGGTGGACGCGGCAATTGGCGGAAAGACCGGTCTGAATACAACCGAGGGCAAAAACCTGGTGGGAACCTTTTATTTGCCATCAGCTGTGATAGCAGACATTGACACGCTCGCCACTCTGCCAAAAAATGATCTAATCGCAGGTTTTGCTGAGATTGTTAAGTGTGGTTTTGTGTATAAACCATCAATCCTGGACGAAATCCAAGCAAATTTGAATGACGTCACTGACCCAAATAGTGATTTACTGCTTTCTTTGATTGAGCAGTCAATTGAAATAAAGCGCAGGGTTACCGAAGGTGATTTCAAAGAAACTGGAGAGCGTGAATTTCTGAACTACGGTCACACCCTTGGTCACGCAATCGAACACGTGGAAAGATATCAGTGGCGTCACGGTGCAGCCATCTCAATCGGCATGGTGTTCGCAGCTGAGCTATCACTGGCAAGGGGCAATCTCAGTGAGAAACAGGTTGATTTACACCGATCAATTCTCAGTTCGCTAGGACTTCCAATTAGTTATCGCGGAGACCGTTGGCCACAATTATTTGATGCTCTTAAACGTGACAAAAAAGTACGCGGAGGGATCATTAGGTTTGTGACATTGGAAGACTTTGGCAAGCCAGAAATCAGTTCTTCATTGACTGAGGAAGAGCTATTTACCACTTATCAGTCAATAATTGACTAGCCTAAGACTATGCAGATAGTTATTCTCAATGGACCCAACCTAAACATGCTTGGGCAAAGAGAGCCTGAGATATATGGAACTGAGACGCTTGAGGATATTAATCAGTGGTTGAAAACTGAATCTAGGATGCAGTTTCAGTGGTTTCAGTCAAATTCCGAAGGGGAGTTGATTGACCTGATCCAAAAAGCACAGATTGAAAAGTCAGACATAGTTATAAACCCAGGTGCCTTCACCCACTACAGCTACGGTTTGCATGATGCTCTTTCATCACACCGGGCGGCTGGACTTTTTTCAATAGAATGCCACCTGAGCAATCCAGCTGCCAGGGAAAGTTTTAGACAAAATAGTGTCATTTCTCCAGCGGTAACCGGAACCATTGCGGGTCTTGGCAAAAATGTTTATCTGCACGCACTGCGAGAAATCAAATCAAGAAGAGGCAATTAGTTGGCAACAAGCAATGACATAAAAAACGGAACCGTTCTAGCAATTGATGGTCAACTGTGGATGGTCACCGATTTTCAGCACGTGAAGCCTGGCAAGGGTGGCGCGTTTGTTCGCACGAAAATAAAAAACGTAGTCAACGGCAAGGTTATTGATAAAACATTTAACGCTGGCGTGAAAGTTGATGTTGCAAGCGTTGACCGTGCAGAGATGCAGTATCTATATAACGATGGCGAAGGTTATGTGTTTATGGACACATCGACTTATGACCAAATAACGGTTGGCGAGAAGGTCGTTGGCGATGCAGCTAACTACATCTTGGAAAATCAGCTGATTACGGTAGCAACCCACAACGGAGAACCGCTTTATATCGAAATGCCACCATCGGTTGTGTTGGAGGTTACCTTCACTGAACCCGGTTTACAGGGTGACAGGTCTAGTGGTGGCACAAAGCCTGCAACGGTTGAAACGGGAGCCGTCATTCAAGTTCCACTATTTTTAGAGCAAGGCACCAAGGTGAAGGTTGACACTCGCACCGGTGACTACCTCGGTCGGGTCAACGACTAGGTGAGCGCAAGATCAAAAGCACGCAAAAGAGCAGTCGATGCACTTTTTGCAGGGAACATCAGAAGTCAGGATCCGTCAGAACTGTTGGAACAGACATTCAAGCAGGGTCAAGTCAGGCAGAACCAAGAAGAAATCTTTGACTACGCCAGGGCGCTGGTGAATGGCTTCGGTGAGCATCAGGCAGCGATTGATTCAAGAATAGAATTAAGCAGCCAAGGCTGGCGACTGGACAGAATGCCGACGCTTGATCTGACTATTTTGCGCGTGGCTAGCTTCGAAATCCTCTATAACGATGAGGTTCCCGACGCGGTTGCTATAGCGGAAGCGAAAAACCTCGCCGAAGAATACTCAACGGACGAGTCAGCCAGGTTCATTTCTGGAATTTTGCATTCAATCTCAAAATCTAAACAAGCACTTTGATAGTATTTGCAAAACCTTTAACTTCGTCCCGTGAGGCGAACAAGGAGAGAACGTGAAAACGGTATTGTCCGAAAGCGACATCGCCCGCACCATCAGGCGTATGGCTCATGAGATTCTTGAGAGAAACTCTGGGCCTTTTTTATTGCTCGGAATCCCAACTCGAGGGGTTTCCCTAGCAAGAGCCCTTGCTGAGGCAATTGATTCAATCAGTCCCGATGTTTGTGAGGTTGGGCAAATTGACGTGGGTCTGTTCAGAGACGACAGAGACACTCGTAAAGCCAAGCCAATCGCTGAAACGGTTATTCCCGGCTCAGTTGATGGCACAACGATAATTCTTGTTGACGATGTGCTGTTTAGTGGTCGCACCATTCGTGCAGCACTCGATGCACTGAGTAGCTTCGGGCGACCTGCAATGGTGCAGCTTGCCGTGTTAATCGACAGAGGTCATCGCGAGCTCCCTATCAGGGCTGACTATGTTGGTAAAAACCTTCCAACATCGCTATCTGAAAAGGTGAGCGTGAAAACAATGGAAGACGACTCTGAAGACTCGGTTGTGATTGAATGAGGCACTTACTCTCCACCGATGAGCTAAGTCGTGAAAAAGCGATTGAAATTCTAGATTCTGCCTCACAGATATCTCGTTTGAATCAAGACACCACCCGCAAGTTCCCCACCCTGCAGGGCAAAACCGTGGTGACACTGTTTTTTGAGGATTCCACCCGAACCAGGATCAGCTTTGAGCTAGCAGCCAAAAGACTCAGCGCTGATGTTATTAACTTCAGCTCAGGTGGAAGTGCCGTGAGCAAAGGTGAAAATCTAAAAGACACCGCCCAAACGCTGGAAGCTTTGGGAGCAGATGCCCTAATAGTTAGACACTCTGCCAGCGGCGCTAGCTACAACTTGGCTCATAATGGTTGGACCTCGGCTTCCATCGTGAACGCAGGAGACGGAACCAATCAACATCCGACACAAGCATTATTGGATGCACTGAGCTTGCGGCAGGGGTTTGAGATTAAAGACGGAGAGGGTCTTGACGGAAAAAAGATTTTGATTGTTGGTGACATTTTGCACAGCCGTGTAGCAAGGTCGAATCTTTCGCTGCTTCCCACTCTCGGCGCAGAAGTGGATGCAGTCGGACCGGGGAGTTTTAGCCCAGGTTGCAAATACGCCAATCTCGATGAAGCTTTAGAGACTAAGCCTGATGCGGTCATGATGCTAAGAGTTCAGAAGGAGCGGATGAACCAGCCACTGATTCCATCTGACAAGGAGTATTCGCGATTCTGGGGATTGACCGAACAGAGAGTAAAACAGGTTCCAAACAGCCTTATTCTGCATCCAGGTCCAATGAATCGAGGTCTGGAAATATCCTCCTATGCAGCTGAGAGTGAAAACAGTTTGGTGCTGTCACAAGTGAAAAATGGCTTGGCCATTCGAATGGCGGTTTTGTCTATGATCCTTGGGAGTAAAAATGAGGCTTAGTAATTGCACTTTGGCCAATGGAGACAAACGAGACATTGTCATTGAAAAAGGTCAGATTTCGGCAATAGAACCAGCAAGCACCAACGGTGATTTGGATTGTAAGGACCTGATTGTCTTGCCTGGATTTGTTGATCTTCATACCCATCTGAGAGAGCCAGGTTTTGAACAAAGTGAGACTGTGTTGACAGGCTCTCAAGCTGCAGCCAGCGGTGGTTATACCGCCGTGTTTGCAATGGCTAACACCCAACCCGTTGCGGACAATGCCGGCACGGTGACGCAGGTGGCAGAGTTGGGAGAAGCTGCAGGATTGGTTGAGGTAAGACCAATCGGGGCAATCACCAAAGGACTTCAAGGCAAAGAACTTGCCTCCCTGGGAAGCATGCTTAATTCAAAAACAAGGGTCCGCATATTCAGCGATGACGGACACTGTGTTTCCGATGCAGCCCTTATGAAAACTGCGATGGAGTACTTGCAGCCACTTGGTGGCGTGGTTGCTCAACACGCCCAGGAGCCAACGCTAACAATTGGCTCGCAGGTGAACGAAGGCGAGATTAGTCGAATCACTGGTTTGAAGGGATGGCCATCTAGTGCTGAGGAATCAATCATTCTTCGTGACGCTCTCTTGAGCGAACAAACAGGGTGTCGACTACACGTTTGTCACGTCACCAGCAAACTCGGTGTTGAGCTTATTCGCTGGGCTAAGCAAAGAGGGTTTCCGGTGACCGCCGAGGTAACACCTCATCACCTAGTCCTCACAGAGCTTGAAGCAAAAAACTATGACACAAGATTTAAAGTAAACCCACCATTGCGAACCCAAGAGGATACAAAGGCATTAGTTGAAGGGTTAGTTGATGGCACAATCGATGTGATTGGAACTGATCACGCCCCTCACGCAAGTGATGCGAAGCAACAACAGTGGGATGCAGCAGCTTTCGGAATGACAGGATTGGAGCAGGCCTACCAAGTTGCTCACCGGGTGCTAATAGATTCCGGGAACGGTAATTGGCAGAGACTTGCTGAAGTTATGTCATCAACACCTGCCGTGATTGGTGGCTTGGACAACCATGGCAGAATTGAGATTGGAAAAGAGGCCAATTTGGCCTTTATCGACCCAAACAAATCAGTGCAGGTGCATGGAAATCTTTATTCAAAGTCTTCCAATAACCCATACATCGGCATGGAGTTTGAATCCTCGGTTCAACACACTATGTTCCGCGGAAAATTCAGTTTTAGAGACGGCGAGGTAATAAAGTGACCCGAGAAATTATCGGCTTTGCCATGGTCATGTTGGTGTTTTTGATTGCTTCCTTGGTGGCAATTGGTTACCGAAACAAATCCCGTGCTGAGACTCTTGCAACGCCACCACTCGCTGAAGCAACTGACTGCAATGGTGTTGAGTGCATGTATGTTTCCACGGTTTATGCCGAGACGCCGCTGAAGCGTTTATTGGCCCATGGAATGGGACCAAGAGGCAGGGCAACAGTTGCCGTGAATGACGATGGCATATCGGTCTGTCGACAGGGAGAGCGAAGCTATCTGATTCCCAAGGCTGAGATTAAAGGTGTTGGCAAGTCCTCGGCAACCATTGATAGAGCTGTTGAACCGGGCGGGCTTGTGAGCATTAATTGGAATCACCACGGAAGGGAATTTATTACAAATCTTCGATTCAGTGATTCTCAAAGCAGGCAAATCTTTGAAAGGAAGGTTTCAGCGTGAAAGCATTTCTAGTTTTAGAAAACGGTCTTTTTTTCGAGGGTGAAATGTTTGGGGCTGATAACTCAACCACCGGTGAGGTGGTGTTTGCTACCGGCATGACTGGTTACCAAGAAACTCTCACCGATCCAAGCTACGCCGGACAGATAGTTGTTCAGACAGCCCCACACATTGGAAACACCGGGATGAATGATGATGACATGGAATCATCTAGAAACTGGGTTTCTGGTTATGTTGTGCGCGAATACTCCGAGACTCCCAGTAACTTCAGATCCCAAAGAAGTCTCGCGGAAGAATTGAAAAAAGACGGGATAGTTGCAATTCAAGGCGTTGACACTCGTGCAATCACGCTAGTCATTCGTGAGAGTGGTGCGATGCGGGGAGGAATTTTCCCAGCTGAGGGATTGTCAGAGCCAAACACAGAGATGATTGAAACTGTTAGGTCTAGCGCTGAAATGAGTGGTCTATCACTTTCAGACACAGTCACCACGAGTGAAACATACGTCCTGCCAGCAGTCGGGGAGAAATTTGCTCGGGTTGCTGTTTTGGATCTTGGAATCAAAATGGCAACGCTTGATCATCTTCGCAACAGGGGTCTGGAGCTTGTGGTGATGCCTGCCACTTCAACAGCTGCAGAGATTGCCAAGCAAGACATACAAGGTCTTTTCTATTCAAACGGTCCCGGTGACCCTGAAGCATCAAATGTTCAGGTTGAAACACTCAGGGAGCTATTAAGAGCAGGAGTTCCATTTTTCGGAATCTGCTTTGGAAACCAATTACTTGGTAGGGCATTGGGCTTCGAAACTTATAAATTACAGTTTGGACATAGAGGCATCAATCAACCTGTTTTCAATCACGAAAGCGGAAGAGTTGAGGTCACCGCCCATAATCATGGGTTTGCGGTAAAGATTGATGAGGACAGTGCGAACTCACCGGAGGGCTTTGGTCAAGTCGAGGTTAGGCACCGAAGTTTGAACGATGGCGTTGTTGAGGGACTGAAGTGCAAGGAGATTGAAGCATTCAGCGTTCAGTATCACCCCGAAGCTGCCGCCGGGCCGCATGATAGCCACTACCTGTTCGACGAATTCATTGACATGATTGGAAACCGCGTTGCCCAAAAGAAGTGACATAAAGTCTGTTTTAGTTATAGGGAGTGGACCGATTGTTATTGGTCAAGCTGCAGAGTTTGACTATTCGGGAACTCAAGCCTGTCGAGTTTTGATGGATGAGGGCATCCGAGTGATCCTGATTAATTCAAATCCAGCGACAATCATGACTGATCCGGGATTTGCTGATGCAACCTATGTTGAGCCGATCACACCTGAGGTGATTGAAAGAATTCTGCAGGTTGAAAAACCAGATGCAATTCTGCCCACACTTGGCGGGCAGACGGCCCTGAATGCAGCCATGGCGATTCACGACCAGGGGATATTGGAGAAATACAACGTCGAGCTAATTGGTGCCAATGTTGATGCAATTCGAGCTGGGGAAGACCGTCAAACATTCAAAGATTTGGTCGTTGAGCTTGGGGGAGAGGTTGCCAGGAGTTCTATTGCTCACACAATGGAGGAAGCTTTAGAGACCGCAGTGGAATTCGGATACCCGCTGGTGGTTAGGCCAAGTTTCACCATGGGTGGTCTTGGCAGTGGTATCGCTTTTGACGAGAAAGACCTTTACCGGATTGCAGGTGGTGGGCTAGATGCATCGCCCACGAATGAGGTCTTGCTGGAAGAGTCAATTCTTGGTTGGAAAGAATACGAACTTGAGCTTATGCGGGATAAGCATGACAACGTGGTGGTTGTCTGTTCGATTGAAAACCTAGACCCCGTTGGCGTTCACACTGGTGACTCAATTACGGTTGCGCCAGCTTTGACACTGACCGACAGGGAATACCAGAACCTTAGAGACCTTTCGATTGGCGTGATTCGGGCGGTCGGTGTTGACACGGGTGGTTGCAATATTCAGTTTGCTGTTGATCCTGACACCGGCAGGGTGGTCATTATTGAAATGAACCCAAGGGTTTCCAGGTCTTCGGCACTAGCTTCAAAGGCAACTGGTTTCCCAATTGCCAAAATTGCTGCGAAATTGGCAATTGGCTACACATTGGATGAGATTGAAAATGACATAACAAAGGTCACTCCAGCAAGTTTTGAACCAACACTTGATTACGTTGTTGTGAAGGCTCCGAGATTTGCCTTTGAGAAATTCCCAGCAGCGAATAACACCTTGACAACCACTATGAAAAGTGTTGGTGAGGCAATGGCCATTGGAAGAACCTTTGGTCAGGCTTTGCAAAAAGCCCTCAGGTCATTGGAAAAAAAGGGTAGTGAGTTTTACTTCGGCGGCTCCGATGAGTCATTAGATGAGCTTTATAAGCAACTGGCGATGCCAACTGAAAATAGAATCAACCAGGTTCAAAGAGCGCTACTACTGGGCGCTGAGGTTGAGAAGATTTATGTGATAACCAAGATTGACCGTTGGTTTTTACATCAAATCCAGATTCTCAACGAAGAGTCAAAACTCTTTGCAGGCCAGAAGCCAACTGCAGAATCCATCCGCCGGGCAAAAAGGCATGGGTTTAGCGATATTCAACTGGGTCAACTGTGCGGTATGAGTGAAGAGGAGTTTAGAAATCTTCGACATGGGTTTGAAATTAGACCTGTTTACAAGACCGTTGATACATGTGCTGGCGAATTTCCAGCCCTCACGCCCTATCACTATTCAAGTTATGAACTAACCACCGAGGTGGTTCCCAGTGAGCGTAAGAAAATTCTGATCATTGGAAGTGGGCCAAACCGAATTGGTCAGGGAATCGAGTTTGACTACTCGTGTGTTCACGCAAGCTTTTCACTCAGTGATGCTGGTTTTGAAACCATCATGGTCAACTGCAATCCTGAAACCGTCAGTACCGACTACGACACCAGCGACAGGCTCTATTTTGAACCACTCACGCTAGAGGACGTGCTGGAGGTGGTTCACGCAGAATCTCAATCGGGCGAGTTCATTGGAGCGGTCGTTCAACTTGGCGGACAAACTGCGCTTGGTTTGGCTCAAGGTCTAGAAAAAAGTGGTGTTCCAATTTTGGGAACATCCCCAGACCAAATTGACGCAGCGGAACAAAGGGGTGAGTTCAGCGAAATTCTCGAAAAGAGTGGCCTAAAGGCTCCGGCAAACGACATTGCAACCGATCACGCGAGTGCATTTAGGGTTGCTGAGTCAATTGGTTTTCCTGTGCTGGTTAGACCATCATTCGTGCTTGGTGGGCGCGGTATGGAAATTATCTATGACGAAGCTGGCATGCAGTCTTATTTTGATAGAAATCAACACAATGTGGTGATTGATGACAAACACCCATTGTTGGTTGACCGCTTTCTAGAAGATGCCATTGAGATTGATGTTGACGCTTTATATGACGGAGAAACACTGTTCATTGGTGGAGTCATGGAACACATCGAAGAAGCTGGAATTCACTCCGGAGATTCCTCTTGCACCCTGCCGCCGGTGACATTGAGTGAGAACATCCTGCAGCAAGTTCGGAAGGCAACGGAGAGGCTTGCTGATGCAATAGGTGTTCGAGGTCTTATCAACATTCAGTTTGCGTTGTCTGGATCTTCGCTTTATGTGCTGGAGGCGAATCCGCGAGCTTCTAGGACCGTCCCATTTGTCTCTAAAGCACTGGGCATAACACTTGCCAAGGCAGCCAGTTTGATCATGGTTGGAACGAGTATTCAGGAGCTCATAAAAGATGGCAAGCTGCCAGGCGTTGATGGTTCGCATGCAGCAGATTCTCCAATCAGCGTGAAAGAGGCTGTATTGCCTTTCAGGCGCTTTAGCACACCCGAGGGTCTATACGTTGACAGCCTATTGGGGCCTGAAATGCGTTCAACGGGTGAGGTTATGGGGATAGCTCAAGACTTCCCAACCGCTTTTGCTAAATCACAGGTGGCCGCGGGCGTGAATCTACCAGCTGGGGGCAAGGTGTTTGTTTCAGTAAGTGACCGAGACAAGCATTCAATTGTGCTGCCGGTTAGGAGACTGTGGCAGATGGGCTTTGAAATTCTTGCAACCAGAGGAACTTCCAGGATGCTTGGCAAGCAAGGAATACCGGCGACCGAGGTAATCAAATATTCTGAGAAGAAAGAAGGGGAAAGCAGCATCGTAGAGTTAATTGCCAAAGGTGATGTAGACATTGTTATTAACACCCCAAGTGGTGGTGCTGCCAGGGCCGATGGATACGAAATTCGTGCGGCCACTACTGCGAGTGGCAAAGCCATCTTCACAACTGCCGCCCAGCTATCACCCGCCATTGCCTCATTGGAATTCGTCAAAGATAACAGCTTCGATGTCATGTCATTACAGGAATATGACGAACAGAGGTCGGCTTGATTTTCAACCAAGGACCAACTCTTTGCGTGGGGGCTGACCCCCATAGCGAAGTTTTGAGCTCTTGGGGTCTGGCCCAGACCGCTGACGGTTTGGAGCAGTTCTGTGAAGTTTTTTTGCAAGAGTTACCAACCGAATTAACTATTGTGAAGCCACAAGTTTCTCTATTTGAAGCTTTTGGTAGCAGAGGAATGCAGGTCTTAGAGGCATTTTTGATTGAGCTCAAAAAGGCGAATAAGTTCGTAATTGCAGACGCAAAGAGATCAGACATCGGAACTTCCATGGAGGGTTACGCAAGAGCGTGGCTAACGGGTGAAGGTTTTGAGGCTAACGCGGTGACTGTTAGTCCATATCTGGGGGTCAAAACCCTTTGTGCATTTCATGAAAGGGCTGCTGAAAACAACAAAAACGTATTCACCTTGGTTGCAACCTCAAACCCAGAGGCAACTGAGTTGCAATCCCATAGCTTGTCCAGAGCGGTTTTGGAGGGTCTGATAGAGCTGAATAGTCCGGCAGCTGGAGTAGTTGTGGGCGCTACAGTTGATTTGGATAGGCATCAGATCAGAGATCTGCTGCAGTCCTCGAAGTTTCCAATCCTGGCTCCTGGTTTTGGGGCCCAAGGGGTTTCGCCTAAGTCTGCAGGGGAGTTATTCAAAGGTCTAAACGATCAGCTGATTGCAAATGTCAGTCGTTCTGTTCTAATGGGCAATCGGGATGGGTTTAGAAAGCGCATCAACACGGCATTAGGAGAACTATCGTGATGGTGGTCATCTGTGGACCAGCGGGTGTTGGCAAGGGAAGCATAGTTAGCGGGATGCTGAATCAGCGCTCTGATTTTGTGTTGAGCGTTAGTGCCACCACTCGGGAACCCAGGGAAGCTGAAACAGACGGTGTTCAATATTACTTTGTTTCAGATGAGCAGTTTGACCGCATGATTGAAGATAAGCAGATGCTCGAGTGGGCATGGGTGTTTGGTCTAAACAGATACGGAACACCCAAAAAGGCAGTGGATAAATTGCAGTCAGAGGGCAAGACTGTGATTCTAGAAATTGATCTGGACGGGGCAAGGCAGATCAGAGAGACAGCACCCGATGTTGTTCAGATATTTATTGCCCCGCCGAGTTTTGAACAATTGGAATCTAGACTGCGTGGCCGTGGCACGGAAACTGACGCACAATTGGAGGCCAGACTGAACACCGCCAAGGATGAATTGCAGGCCCAGGATGAATTCGATGAAGTTTTTATCAATGATGAACTAGAGAAAACCACCCAAGAGGTTTTAGACTACATACTTCGAAGGAAAGAAGAGAATGAACGAAGCACAGGGAATCGTAAGACCACCAATTGACGAACTGCTATCAAAAGTAGATTCAAAATACGAGTTGGTGATGTTTGCATCAAAGCGTGCCCGTCAAATCTCTGAGTACTACTCAGCACTGCACGAGGGAAGCCTTTTCAACTATGTTGGTCCACTGATTGACAGCGCTGTTGATGACAAGCCATTGTCAATTTCCTTGCAGGAAATTCACCAGGACAAGCTACAGAGAATTTCGCTAGAGGACTAATTTTGCAAATTCTGCTGGGAGTTACCGGCGGCATTGCAGCATTCAAGGCAGCAACGCTGATTAGAGCGTTCACCGAGCAGGGCCACCAGGTTAGGGTCATAGCAACCGAAAACGCCCTGAGGTTTATTGGTGAACCAACACTTGCAAACCTAAGCAACAATAAGGTCTATTCAGACTTATATGCCGAGACTGAACACGGCGCCCACATTGAGTTGGCCGATTGGGCCGAAAAAATCGTCGTCGCCCCAGCTACCGCATCCTTTCTGGGACGGATGGCTAATGGCATCGCCACCGACCTGCTAACCAATGTGATTATGGCCAGTGACGCCGGGGTTTATATTGCGCCTGCAATGCACTCAAATATGTACACAAATACGGCAACAGTTGAAAACGTTGCGGTTTTGAGAGACAGAGGCATGGTCGTCATTGAACCTGCCGTAGGCCGACTCAGTGGCGAGGACAGCGGAGTTGGAAGACTTCCGGAACCTGACGACATAGTCAATGAGGTATTGCAACAAGGTGAGCTTGCAGGCCTCCGTGCTGTTGTCACTCTGGGTGGAACATCGGAGGCGATAGACAGCGTTCGCTATCTCGGAAATCGCTCCAGTGGCAAGCAGGGATTGGCTTTTGCCAAGGCCTTGCAGTCTTTGGGTGCAGAGGTGTCAGTAATTGCTGCAAACACCTCCGTCCCGTTGTCTGGTTTCAAGGTGACAAGAGTCACCACACACAATCAATTACGGGCCGAGCTGAGCAACACGGAGTGCGATCTATTGGTAATGGCCGCTGCTGTGAGCGATTTCACAGTAGAAGCACACCCAGGAAAGCTGTCCAGAGAGACCTCTCAGCAGATCAAATTGATTCCGACCGAGGACATTGTTGCTGGCTTCAAACAAGCACACCCAGGAACCTTTGTTTTGGCGTTTTCAGTCGCTGATAGCGGCAACGACTGGATACAGACCGCTATAGAAAAAAGTATTAGCAAGCGTGTCGATGCCGTCTTTGCAAACACGGAAAAGGCTTTCGATTCAGACGTGACGGAAGCAGTATTGGTCACCGACACCCAGACTGAACTTTCTGGAACGAAACAAGATGTTGCAAATCAGGCTGTTTCACACATAGCGGATAGCCTCAAAGCCAACTTCAAATAGTATTGAGAGCAATGTCAAGTTATCTATTCAGTTCTGAAAGTGTCACCGAAGGACACCCAGATAAATTATGTGATCAAATTTCCGATGCCATCCTGGATGAAATGCTTCGCCAAGATGATGGTTCACGGGTGGCAGTTGAGGCGCTTGTTACCACTGGTCTTGTGCAGATTGCGGGTGAGGTTCGCACCCGGGGCTATGTTGAAATCCCAGAACTCGTTAGAAAACTGATTTCGGACATTGGTTACACCTCCAGCAAGGTCGGCTTCGATGGAGCTAGCTGTGGAGTCAGTGTCAGCATTGGAAGCCAGTCAGCTGAAATTGCAGCGGGAGTTGACACCAGTCTGGAAGCACGAGGCGGCAATGATGATGATATTTCAAAACTGGGCGCCGGTGATCAAGGAATCATGTTTGGCTTTGCCACCAATGAGACACCAGAGCTTATGCCTCTGCCGATAACCCTTGCCCACAGACTTACAGAAAAGCTGGCTAGCGTTAGAAAAAGTGGTGAATTAGATTTTCTGAGACCTGATGGCAAGGCACAGGTAACTCTTGAGTATGATCATGGAAAGCCCACCAGATTAGACACCGTTGTAATTTCAACTCAGCACGATGAGGACATTGATAATGATTCTCTGTCTCAAGCAATTATTACCTCAATTATCAAGCCAGTAATCTCTCAATATGGGCTGAGCATTGAGGGAGTTAGATTGCTGATTAACCCAAGTGGTCGCTTTGTGATTGGAGGCCCACAGGGAGATGCAGGTCTTACCGGCAGGAAGATAATTGTTGACACCTACGGCGGTTATTCCAGGCACGGTGGCGGCGCTTTCAGTGGCAAAGACCCATCCAAAGTGGACAGAAGTGCAGCCTATGCGATGCGTTGGGTTGCAAAAAACATTGTTGCTTCCGGCGCAGCCGAAAGGGCTGAGGTGCAGGTGGCTTATGCAATTGGGGTTAGTGAACCAGTTTCAATGATGGTTGACACCTTCGGAACTGGCAAAGTTCCAGACAGCGAAATAACCGAAGCTGTTAAGACAGTCTTTGATTTGAGACCTGGAGCGATTATTCGTGATCTTGATCTACTGCGCCCCATTTATCTAAAGACAGCAGCCTATGGTCACTTCGGCAGAGACCTAGATGAATTCACTTGGGAAAAAACAGACAGAGCGGCACTTATTGCTAAAGAGCTTGGGTTGTGATTGATTACTGCAAAGTAATCATTGATTCGCCCCTGCCTCAATTGGGGCGAGAGTTTGACTATGAGGTTCCAGCAGGGTTAGAGGTTGAAATTGGTCAACCTGTCTTAGTTCCATTCGGCAGGCAATCCAGCTTAAAAAAAGCAGTGGTTAGCGAGGTTTTGGCCAGTAGTGAGCATGCCACTGCCGAAATAGCTTCTGTTGAAGGCCCTCCAATTCTCAGCAGGCCGTTTCTGGATTTCATCACATCGGTTTCCAAAAGACAGGCGATAACTGCAGGCGAAATGCTGAGGCTTTCCACAACAACCAGACCAAAACGGAAAACTGACGACTACGAAACACCGCAAAGGCCCGGTCAGGAACAACTGGAAGCACTGGGTGGGGAACTTATGCTTTCAAAACATCTGGTTCAGTCAGTTCCTGCCAAACAGCACTTGGTTGCTGGAGCACTTCACCCGCAATGGGCAATTTCGGCGATGCAGAGTGCTATTTCCGGCACTGGAAGTGCGATTATAAACATTGCTGATTTCAGGCAATTGGCTAGGTTTAGAAAGCTCGCTGCCTCTCTAGGCATCGAGGATCAACTGCTTTGGGCAGAGGATCACAGAACACCTGCAAAGCGTTATTTCTTGCAGCAGAAACTGCTTAGCAATGAAGCAATCTTGGTGGGGTCCAGAGTGGTGCTAATGATGGATGTCCTGAACCTCGAAAGACTAATTATTGTTAGTGATTTAGACCCGTCGCATGAATCTGAATCCGCACCCTATTTGTCTACCCGCGAGCTGGCTTATCTCAGGGCTGAGACAAGCTCGGCATTTGTCCACACCATCAGCCACCTTCCAAGTGCGGAGTCTTTGAGGCTGATGCAGATTGGCCATGTCGATTCCAATCTAAGCGGTGATGTTCCAAGAATAAGTTTTGGGCTGGAAAGTTCAATAAGCACTCAGAAACTCATCAGGCAGAGCCTTGAAGGCGGGTCGGTTCTGGTCCTGACCTCCTTTGCTGGGGAGAGTGCCAGTGTTGTTTGCTCCAACTGTCGATATCCCGGACGCTGCAACAGCTGTGGTGGCAGCCTGTTCATGCCACGAGCGGAAACTTATAAGTGCCGCACGTGCTCTCAGCTCAGTTCTCCCAAGTGTCAACACTGCGGTTCTGCCAAGTTCACGCGAGGCAAAAAAGGTGTGACCAGAACAGTGGCGGACTTTGGTCGAATGTTTCCGGGCACGCGAATTATTGAGTCATCGCAACAGATAAGGGTGGAACAAATCAAGGGGAGGGTCCTGGTGGTGGCAACCCCCGGTGCAATTCCCCATACTGATGATGGCTACTCACTGGTTGTTGTTGACCAACCTCAGAGTTTTCTAAGCCGAGAGAGCCTAAGAGCTGTTGAGCACAGTCTCAGAAACTGGTTAGACGCCGCTAGCTACTTGGCAACTGACGGAAGACTGCACTTCAGTGATTACGAGGGCGAGGTTGTGAAGCAACTTTCCATCGGGCAAATAGCAAAGCTTGTTGATCAAGAATCTCAACAGCGGAAACAACTAGGCCTCTCACCATGGAAAAGATTAGGAATAGTGCAGGCGGATCATCAACGCCTGAGCCAAGTGGCTGATTCAATAAGCGGAGTGGCCGACATCATCTCAACAGAGCCCAATTTGGTTTTTAGCTATCTGTATAAAAATGGCGCTATCGTTGCCGAGATTTTGATGAAAGAGCAACTAATGACTCCACCACTTGAAGGTAAGAGAAGAAAAAGAGGCCTTAAGGTTGTCATGGACGGACAGGGGTTGATTTAGTGGATTACGTTTTTGCTGGTAGCGATAAAACCGCTGCTTGGATTTTGCAGGCTATTTCATCAAGCCAAAAGCCTTCACTTGTGATTACAAGGAAAGACGCTCCTTTTGGTAGGAAAAAGACGATTACCCAAACACCAGTTGCAGACATTGCTGATAGTCAAGCTGTGAAAATTGTCAAAACAAATGACCCCACAGAGGCGCTAAACGACATTATTCAGACTGGCGCCAGCAGGGGAATTATTGTGAGTTATGGCGCAATTCTCAAAGATGAGGTGCTGGATGCTCTTGAGTGGTTCAATGTTCACTTTTCGTTACTTCCCAAATACAGAGGTGCTGCCCCTGTGCAGCGAGCGATTATGGATGGAAATACTGACTCTGGTGTGAGCATCTTCAAATTGGATGAAGGCATGGATACAGGGGACCTTTTCACACAAATCCCCGTGGATATTTCTGATATGAATACAGCCCAGGCACTCGAGAAATTGGCAGATGCATCAATCGAACCGCTACTGGAGCTTCTGAAAACAGAGCAACCAATTTGTTTTTCTCAAGCAGGGGACCAATCCCTGGCCAAAAAACTTGACCGAGCAGAGTGTTTTCTGGATTTCAAAACTGATTCGGAGAGTTGTTTACGGATAGTCAATGCCTGCAACCCAGAACCAATAGCTTGGACAACACTGCAGGGAGATGCATTTAGAATAATCAATGCTGCAACCACCGGTATTTCTGATCCAGGGACTGATCATCAAATTGGCCAGGTAACCAAGGTTGGAAAAAAGATTTATGTAACTTGTGCTGGTTCAACCAGCCTGGAGCTCATTACAGTTCAACCATTTGCAAAAAAGGAAATGCCAGCCATTGACTGGTTCAACGGGGTTGGAGAAGTAATCCTTGGTAACTGAGTCGAGGCTGGTGGCCTTTAGGCTTTTGATGCTTGTGCACGAGGGCGCATACGCCAACATCAAGCTCCCTCAGCTCCTGCAGAAATCAAACATGTCCAAACAAGACCGAGGTTTTGCTCAGGAATTAGGCTATGGAACTCTGCGCATGCAAATTCAATACGATGCGTTGATCAAAGAAGTCACGGATATATCCAAACTAGAACCTGTGGTTTTGAACATTTTGCGCATGGGGTTGCACGAACTGATCAACATGCGAACCGAAAATCACGCTGCAGTTGACCAAGCCGTTGAACTTTGCAAACAGGAGGCGCCAAAGGCTTCTGGGCTAGTTAATGCATGCATGCGAAAACTCTCATCAAATGCCCTACAACTGCTTGAAAAGCTGACCTCGGGAGAGAACAAAGTAATCGAGTTCGCCCACCCGAAATGGATTATCGATGCCCTATCCGCATCTCGTGAAATGGATTCTGCTGGGGATGTTGAAACACTGCTTGCGGAGAACAACAAATCACCGAAACCGCAGATGGTTGCCTTACCACCAAATCAAATTCCCGAAGGTGCTCAGCCTCTTGGACTTTCAAATATCGGATTCGAATCCATTGACGGCCTTGACCTTGCCCACTTTCGCTATCAAGACCAGGGGTCACAGCTGGTCACGCAAATTGCTGCGAGTGCTGCGAAAGATGGTAACTGGCTGGATATGTGCGCGGGACCAGGTGGAAAGGCAAGCCTGTTAGCAGCTATAGCCAATCAGCGAAGTACAAGTATTACCGCAATAGAGCTGTATCCAAAGAGGGCGGATCTGGTCAAGGATGGTTTGAAAACATTCCCCAATGCTGAAGTCTTTCCAGCCGATGCATTGAAGTTTGACTATGACAAGGACTATCAGCTAGTTCTAATTGACGCACCCTGTACCGGTCTTGGAGCTCTGAGAAGAAAGCCTGAATCAAGACATAATAAAAAGCCAGACCAAATTCAAAACCTGAATCAGATCCAAAAAGAACTATTGGAAAAAGCCGCAACCATTACTGCGGATGAGGGAATTATCGCCTATGTAACCTGCTCTCCACTGATCGAAGAAACCACCTCCATAGCTCGCTGGTTTATAGACAATCACCCTGAGTTCAAAATTCTGCCGTGGAGAGATTACGCAGAGCTTGATGCAAATAAAGCTCGCTCAACTTTGCAGCTGTGGAGTGACCGGGACAACGCTGACTGCATGTTCTTGGCTTTGTTTCAAAAGCAGTAATCTGAAGTCATGAGAATTAACCCATCAATCCTCAGTGCTGATTTCGCAAACATGACTGCGGAACTGGCCAAGGTAGAGGCAGCAGACATGATTCATGTCGATGTGATGGATAGCCACTTTGTCCCAAACATTACATTTGGCCTGCCTGTTGTCGAGAACTGGCGCAAAGTTAGCAAAACGGGTTTTGATGTTCATTTGATGATTAGTGATCCTGATACATGGGCTCCGAGGTATGCAGAAAATTCAGAGATGGTTACCTTCCACATCGAAAGCGCATCTGACCCCCAGCGAATTATTTACAAGGTCAAAGAGCTTGGGAAAAAAGTGGGCATAGCGGTAAAGCCGAATACTCCACTAGAGCCTTATAAAGAGCTTGTGCATCAATTGGATCAGGTATTGGTTATGACCGTGGAACCCGGTTTTGGTGGACAAAAATTCATGCATGAAGTGCTGCCAAAGATTAGATATGCAAGGGAACTCATCGATCAGGAGAACCCCAATTGTTTTTTGCAGGTTGACGGGGGTATAAACCTTGACACCATCTCGCTTGCCTCCGAAGCTGGTGCTGACACCTTTGTTGCAGGGAGTGCAGTTTTTGGTGCAGACAGTCCAGAGCAGGCAATTCATCAGCTCAGGGCCGCAGCAAACAGGTAGTCTTGAGGCCATGACCTCATTCAATGAACTTTTTGAACTAATAGAGTCTCGCAGAGATAACCCCACCGAAGGCAGCAGAACCAGTGAGCTATTGGAGCTTGGGGTTCACGAGATTGGCAAAAAGGTGGTTGAGGAGGCCAGTGAAAGCTGGATGGCTGCAGAATATGAAACAGCAGAGGATCTAGCAACAGAGGCAAGTCAGCTGATTTATCACCTGCAGGTATTGCTTGTTAGCAAGGGAATAACACTTGCGCAGTTGGAGGAAAAACTTTGATTTTGAAGGTAGCTGTTCCGAATAAGGGCATCCTAAGCGATGCATCAATTGCCATGCTCGCAGAGGCTGGCTATGAAACTCGCAGAGACTCCAAAGAACTGCACCTGGTGGACAAAGTCAACCAAGTTGAGTTTTTCTATTTGAGACCAAAAGACATAGCAACATACGTTGGCAAGGGAACACTTGATGCAGGCATTACGGGCTTAGATCTGCTTTTGGATGGAGATTCTGATGCCGAGGTTGTTTCTGACTTGGAATTTGGCGGTAGCCACTTAGCTCTTGCTGCGCCCAATGGGGATAAAAAGAAGCTGAACGATTTTGACGGAATGCGAATAGCAACCGCGTATCAAAACCTGACAGCATCACTTCTAGAGAAACAAGGCATTTCTGCAGAACTGGTGAAATTGGATGGGGCGGTTGAGAATGCCGTCATCTTAGGTGTTGCTGATGCAGTGGTTGATGTCGTCAGCACTGGTAACACCCTGAGAAGAGCAGGTTTAGAAATAGTCGAGGAGCCACTGATGCACTCAACGGCCCAATTGATTGCATCTCCTGGCAAAAAAGAGCAGGCTGCAGGTTTACTCAGGCGCCTAGAGGGTGTTTTGGTTGCTCGGAAGTATGTAATTTTTGATTTTGACTGCCCAGTTGAGCTTTTGGACAAAGCTAGTGATATAACTCCAGGATTTGAATCACCAACCGTCTCTCCACTTCAAGACAAAAACTGGGTGGCTGTTAGGGCTCTGGTATTGGCGTCAGAGACGAATCAAAAGCTTGATGAACTGCAAAACCTTGGAGCCAAGGCGATCTTGGTTAGCGAAATACACGCAGCAAGAATCTGATGACTACGCTGCGCGTTATCCCTTGCCTCGATGTTAAAAACGGTCGAGTCGTCAAGGGGGTCAATTTCAAAGACCTGGTAGATGTTGGCGATCCAGTAGAGCTTGCGAAGACATATTTCACACAAGGGGCAGATGAGCTTACCTTTTTGGATGTCAGTGCATCACTAGAGGCTAGAAACGCAACCATCAAGGCAGTTTCAGATGTTGCAGAACAGGTGTTTATCCCGCTAACCGTTGGTGGTGGAATTAAGACCCCCGAGGATGTTGCCGATTTGCTAAACGCTGGTGCTGACAAGGTGAGCATCAGCAGTGCTGCAATTAATAATCCTGAACTTCTCGCAGACATCGTGAAGCAATTTGGATCTCAGGTGCTGGTGAGCTCCATCGATGCCAAACGGACTGATAAAGGCTATGAACTCTTCACTCACGGTGGCACGAGGGCAACAGGAGTTTTGTTGGAGGATTGGATTGAGATTTGCAATTCCGTGCCAGTGGGTGAGTTGCTGATCAACAGCATCGATCACGATGGCACAGGTGATGGTTTTGATATGGAAATGACCTCTCTGGCAGTTAAACTCTCCGAAGTTCCAGTTATTGCAAGTGGTGGTGCTGGCATTGCAAAGCACTTTGCAGAAGTCTTAGAAACGGGTGTAGATGCGGTTTTAGCAGCTGGTGTTTTTCACCGAGGGGAAATATCCATCGCTGAGGCTAAGAGTGCGATGGCCAAAAGCGGAGCGGAGGTCAGATGAGAGAAGTAGTCACCGACAAAATCAAATTTGATGAGCACGGACTGGTTGCATGCATTGTTCAAAATTATGAAACAGGCAAGGTGCTGATGCTTGGATATATGAACACTGAAAGTCTTGTGTTGACTCAAAAGAACAAAAAAGTAACGTTTTATTCGCGTTCAAGACAACAAATCTGGCAAAAAGGCGAGACCAGTGGCAACACCCTGGAGCTAATTGATTTGTCCTTGGATTGTGACGGGGATGCCTTGCTGGCAAGGGTAAATGCGAATGGACCAACCTGCCACACCGGTGCAGATAGTTGTTTCGAGGAAGTTTGAGTAATCAATTGAATATTGAGCAACTGACCGAGATGGCGAAATCAGCAAATGTGATTCCGCTAATCAAACAGTATTTCAATGCTAGCGAGACACCGCTTGGCATTTATCGAAAGCTGATCGACCAAAAGGGTGTTTTTCTGCTTGAATCTGCCGAGCAGGGGGTTTGGTCGCAATACAGCTTTATTGGCTTGAACCCCAGGGGTGAGCTACTTGAAAAAAACGGAACTGCTGTTTGGGAGGGTCCTGCTCTTGGATTTGATTTACAAGACAGACCACTAGATGCACTAGAACAGCTTTCTGAACACTATAAATCGGCACCAATTTCCACTTTGCCGCTTTCAAGCGGTCTAGTTGGCCATATGAGTTGGAATGTGGTCCGAGACTTAGAGAAACTCGCCCCACAAAAAGATTCTGAATACAGCATTCCCCGAATTCATTTTCTGCAATTTCGTGAGATTGTGATTTTGGATCACAAAGATTCCAAGATCCATATCGTTCACAACATCTTCACCGATGACGGTGAATTGGAGAGCTCTCTAGAACATGCAACCGAAAGACTTTCTGAGCTTCATACATTGATAACCACAGCAGCTGAACCTGAGATGTATGAGCTAGATTTTGACGCTGAGGCGAGAGTCGAGAGCAACATGCAGAAACAAGAGTTTCTGGACATGGTGGAAATTGCCAAGCAGCATGTGGTGGCTGGCGATGTATTTCAAGTCGTGGTCAGTCAAAGATTCTCCCAGGGCCTAGATGTTCAGGCCGAAGAAGTTTATGCAGTGCTCAGAGCCATCAACCCAAGTCCTTATATGTATTTACTAAGACTTCAAGATGAGCAGGGTGATTATTGGATCGTTGGAAGCTCACCAGAGGCACTGGTTCGAATAAACCAAGAGACCATCATTTCCCACCCAATAGCGGGCTCCAGACCAAGAGGCATTGACCCTTTGAGTGATGCGGAGATGGAACGCGAGCTACTGGCTGACACAAAAGAGCAATCAGAGCATTTGATGCTGGTTGATCTTGCCAGAAATGATTTGTTGAGGACCTGCGTTCCAGAATCAGTTCGAGTTGATGAATTCATGAGCGTTCACAGGTATTCACACATCATGCACCTGGTCAGCACGGTGATTGGAAAAATAAGGTCAGGGGTGAGCCGAGTACAGGCAGTGTCGTCCGCATTTCCAGCGGGAACCCTCTCTGGTGCCCCAAAGCCAAAAGCGCTTGAGATCATTGAGAAACTGGAACCAAATAATCGCGGTTTATTTGGGGGAGTGGTTGGCTATTTTGACTTCCAAGGCAATGCTGATTTGGCCATTGCGATCAGGACAGCTTTGATTAGAGATGATTCTGCATATGTGCAGGCTGGCGCTGGAATTGTATTGGATAGCGACCCAGAGAGTGAGTATCAGGAAACGCTAGCCAAGGCCAGAGTTATTCAGAAAGCGATAGCGATAGCGAAGAGTAGACATTGATAGCACGATTACTTGGATTTGTTGTTTCCCTGGGTGTAGCGCTGATAGGGCTTGGTTTGCAGTGGATTGAGTTCCCTGGACTTGAGCTGACTGCAGATGGTTTTGAAACATTGACCTTGGCCAATGCGTTTTTGGTGGTGTTGGGCCTTGGGGTGTTTGTTGTCTTTTATTTCAAAGGGTTGGCTCAAAGGCTACTGGCAGGGTCTCTAACACTGGTTGCTGGTTATGCGGTTTATATCTCAGCAAATTCACTACTGAACTCTTCTCCGATAATTGACAGGCTGGTGTCTGTGACCGGGATAGTTGGTCAGAATCCAGAATTTAGCTTTAATTCGTTGTCGATAGCTGTTTACTTCATTGGCCTATTTGGTTATCTGGCGTTCAGCAGTTTCACCGTTTTCAGACCCGTTGTATCTCGGGGTTCAAAAAGAATCACTAAAAATAACGATGATGATGACCCAATAGGCATCTGGGATGAACAGTCCTGATAGGCTTTTAGGGGAGGAAACAATGAGTCATGACGCAAATGATCCGGGTCACGGACACACCATAGCCGCTTGGACCACGACGGCAATAATGATTGTGGCATTCACAATCGGAACAATCTTTTTCTTTTTAGACAATGCTCCACTGGTCTGGGCGAGTGCTGGACTTGCAGTTTTGTCTGTTGTGGTGGGCTACGTGCTTAGGCTCATGGGCTATGGATCCAAACCCAAAGTCTGAACTTCTTCCAAGTCTCTATAAAGCGTCATTAGCGCAATCTGAACTTCGCGCGGAGCAGATCTCCAAAGCACAACTTGAGCATCTCGCTTCATCCAGAACTCCATTGGATGCAAAGAGCTTTTTTCTCACCGATGAACTCTCTGTCATTGCTGAAATCAAAAGAGCGTCTCCTTCAAAAGGAGATTTGGCAATAATTGATGACCCGCTGAGGCTTGCTCTTGATTATGAAGCAGCTGGTGCGAGTGCGGTATCAGTGCTCACAGAAATGGACAGTTTCAAAGGTTCAATTTCAGATCTTCAGGTAGTCAGTGATGGGGTAAACATCCCAACACTTAGAAAAGATTTCATATCCACCGAATATCAGATTTTGGAAGCCAAAGCCTTTGGTGCATCGATGGTTTTACTCATCATGTTGGGTTTGACCGATGTGGAGTATTCAAGACTATTCAGATTTGCAAGAGAGCTGGATTTGGAGGTTTTGGTGGAAACCCATTCAGAACCGGAGATCCAAAGAGCATTGCAGCAACCAGTGTCTTTTTTGGGCATAAACACCAGAAACCTAAACACCTTTGAGACAGACATAAACCTTTTCGGCGAGCTTGCTGCATCACTGCCTGAGCATGTCATCCGTGTTGCCGAGTCTTCCGTTAGAGACAAACAGGATGCTGCGTTGTATCGCGAAAGTGGAGCTGATTCGGTTTTAGTGGGCGAGGCATTGGTGACTGGAGACTCTAAAACTTTGATTCAAGATTTCCGCTCTGTTGGCTAAGTGACTTAGAATTCAAAGATGAGTAAAACACGCATTGGCGACCAAGTCGGTCCATACTTCGGTGAATACGGAGGCAGGTTTGTTCCGGAGCCATTGATAGCTGCCCTAGACCAACTTGATCAGGTGTATTCAAAGGCTAGACATGACCCTGAGTTTCTAAAAGAACTGGACATGCTTCACCGTGAATACACCGGCAGGCCAAGTGTTTTGACCGAGGCCACCAAGTTTGCTGCTGCCGTTGGCGACTGCAGGGTTTTTCTAAAGCGCGAAGATCTCAACCACACTGGTTCCCACAAAATCAATAACGTTATGGGTCAAGCGCTTTTGACCAAGCGCATGGGCAAGAAAAGAATCATTGCCGAAACCGGAGCTGGTCAACACGGAGTTGCATCAGCAACTGCTGCGGCATATTTCGGCTTAGAGTGCGTTGTTTACATGGGTGAGGTGGATACTGAGCGACAAGCACTGAATGTTGCCAGAATGCGCCTGCTGGGGGCTGAAGTGGTTGCCGTGAGAACTGGCACCAGAACTCTCAAAGACGCGATCAATGAAGCCATGCGTGACTGGGTGGCAAACGTCGACACCACTCATTACCTGCTTGGCACTGTGGCTGGGCCACATCCCTTCCCAACCATGGTCCGGGACTTTCACAGCATCATTGGAAAAGAGTCAAAGCAGCAAATGCTGGAGGCAACCGGAAGGCTTCCAGATGCTGTCATAGCGTGTGTTGGCGGTGGTTCTAATGCGATTGGCATTTTCCACGAATTCTTTGATGACGATGTAAAGCTCATTGGCTACGAAGCTGCGGGGGACGGCATCGACACACCGATGCACTCTGCAACCATCAGCAAGGGAACACCAGGGGTTTTGCATGGTGCCAGAAGCTACATGCTTCAGGATGAAGATGGCCAGACCTCAGATTCTCATAGCATCTCTGCGGGTTTGGATTACCCAGGTGTTGGTCCCGAACACGCATGGCTGAAAGACCTGGGCAGGGCCGAATACCGAGGAATCACCGATAAACAGGCGATGGATGCGATGGCCTTGCTTTCAAAGACCGAAGGCATCATCCCCGCCATTGAAACCGCACACGCATTAGCAGGCATTGAGCAACTTGCCAAAGAAATGCCCGGAGCAAACATCTTGGTGAACCTAAGTGGTCGCGGTGATAAGGACATGGAAACTGCTGCCAGATACTTCGAGCTAACCGGGGTCAATAGGACTGTTGGCGATGAGTAAGGTATCAGAACTTCTAAACCAGGATAAAAGCACGCTGATTGGTTACTTTCCGGCCGGTTATCCAACGATTGATGAAAGCGTTGAGGCATGCCTGGAAATGATAAAGGGCGGCGTTGAGATTCTGGAACTTGGGATTCCCTATTCAGATCCAATCATGGACGGGCCAGTGATTCAGAAGGCCACCGAGGTTGCCCGAGCCAACGGATTTCGACTGCGAGACAGCTTTGAGGTGATTCGCAGACTCAGAGAGCAAACCGAAGTGCCAATCCTGGTGATGAGTTATTGGAATCCAATATTGAGGATTGGACTGAGGGAGTTCGCGGAGGAGCTCAAAACAGCTGGTGCTAATGGTTTGATTACTCCTGACCTAATTCCTGATGAAGCAAAGGACTGGATTGAAATCAGTGAAGAACTGGGTCTAGATAGGGTTTTTCTAATTGCTCCAAGCTCAAGTGATGTCCGCATCAAGAGAAACGCGGAGGCATCCAGAGGCTTTGTCTACACAGTTTCCACTATGGGAATCACTGGTGAAAGAGGAGAGCTCGATGCACTGGCCAGGGACACTGTTGCCAGACTTCGAGAAGTTTCCAACACCCCAACTGCGGTTGGTGTTGGCATCAGCACTGGAACTCAGGTTAGAGAGGTAAACGAATACGCGAACGCGGCAATTGTTGGAACTGCGTTTATTCGAGCCTATGCAGAAGGTGGCCTAACGGGATTAATCGAGAAAACACAGGAGCTTGCAAAGGGCTTACAATTACAAAGTGATTAGCGCAATTCCATCCCCAGAAATCAGTTACATAGACCTTGGTCCGTTGAGGTTGCATTTCTATGCACTGTTCATCCTGACCGGCATTGTTTTAGCGGTAATCCTCTCAGATTACAGGCTCAGCAGACGCGGAGCTGAAAAGGGAGTCATTCTCGATATTGCCCTCTGGGCAGTTCCATTTGGAATCTTGGGTGGAAGGATTTTTCACGTAATCACCCACCCAAGGGATTATTTCTATCAGGGCGCTGACCTGTTGGCTATTTTTTATGTTTGGGAAGGTGGCCTGGCCATCTATGGAGCATTGATTCTGGGAGCCGTCGGTGCCTACATCGGTGTCAGGCAGGCAGGCCTAAAATTCTGGTCAGTTGCTGATGCAATGGCGCCAGGAATTTTGTTGGCCCAAGCCATTGGTCGGCTAGGAAACTATTTCAATCAAGAACTGTTTGGGCAGCCAACTGACCTGCCATGGGCTTTGGAGATTCCATCCAGCAACCCCGCATATCCTCAGGGGTTCCCAGATGGCATAACCTTCCATCCAACCTTTGCCTATGAAATGTTGTGGTCACTCACAGGAGTCTTGGTGCTGTTGCTGTTAGATCGCAGGCTAAACATGCGTTTCGGACGATTGTTCGGTGCCTATCTGGTGATCTATTCAGTTGGTAGAGCTTGGATTGAATCAATCAGGATTGACCCGAGTGAAATAGTTCTTGGTTTGAGGATAAATATTTGGTCTGCGATTGTTGGCATAATCATCGGACTGACCATTATCATTGTTCAGCGCTACCGACACAGAGGGATTGAGACCTCTGTATTCCGTCCCCAAAAGGATGCGGAGCCTGAGGTGGAAGAGGAATCCACCGAGGCGAAGTAGTAAAAAATAAAACTTCGGGTCAAAGTCGCCCCGAAAGCAATGAACGGAGTTTTAGTGACAACTAGTCCTTTTTGGAGATTTAGCAACTATCCACAAACCACTGACCTTTATGACTCAGCGTCTGAAAAGGATTCATGTGGTGTTGCGATGGTGGCTACTCTGCGCGGTTATGGCGGAAACGACATCGTGCAGACCGCATTGGGCTCTTTGTGCAACCTAGAACACCGTGGGGCCGTTGGCAGTGATGCGGGAACTGGGGATGGCGCCGGCATTTTGATGCAAATCCCACACAAGTTTTTCAAAGAGGTGGTGCAGTTCGATCTGCCAGATGAGGGACACTACGGTGCCGGGTTGGTTTTTGAAGACACCGACCCAGTTGTCCGTCAGGCACAGAGGCAGCAGCTTGCCGAAATATTCGACCAAGAAGGCTTGGAACTACTTGGGTGGAGGGAAATCGAATCCAACCCAGACGTCTTGGGAGACTTGGCTCGCGAGGCAATGCCGCACATTGCACAAGTATTTGTTGCAGGAAAGGCCGATGAGTCCGACCTGACCCTTGAAAGGCTTCTGTTCAGGGCTCGCAAGCGCAGTGAGCGGGAGATTGGTCTTTACCACGCAACGCTTTCTTGTCGCACCATTGTTTATAAGGGAATGCTTACAACCCTGCAGCTGCAACCATTTTTCAATGACCTGCAAGACACCAGGCTGGAATCAAAAATGGCCTTGGTTCACTCAAGGTTTAGCACCAACACCTTTCCATCCTGGCCATTAGCTCACCCGTTCAGAATGATTGCTCACAACGGTGAAATAAACACCGTTAAGGGAAACACCAACTGGATGCGTGCCCGAGAAGAGTCAATTTCCAGTGATTTGATTGGGGATTTGCAGCCACTTAGGCCAATTGTCACCCCTGGAGCCAGCGACTCAGCAAGTTTTGATGAGGTTCTGGAGCTACTGCACCTTTCTGGCAGGTCTTTGCCACACGCAATCATGATGATGATTCCTGAGGCTTGGGAAAAACAGCGTGACATGGATCCAGAGTTGAAAGCTTTTTATGAGTACCACTCGCTATTGATGGAGCCATGGGATGGCCCAGCCAGCGTTACCTTCACCGATGGCAGCTTGGTTGGAGCAACCCTAGACCGAAACGGTCTGCGTCCTGGGCGTTACTTAGTCACAGATGATGGCTTGGTAATCCTAGGAAGCGAGACGGGTGTTTATGACGTTGACCCCGCCAAGGTTGTTGAACGTGGAAGGTTGCAGCCAGGCAAGATGTTCTTAGTTGACACCACCGAGGGAAGAATCATCAGTGATGCTGAGATCAAGCAACAGATGGCCAAGCAGCAGGATTGGGGCAAGTGGCTAGGGGGAAACAGACTAAACCTTCGAGACCTGCCTGAGCGGGAGCACGTGCGTCACTCCTCAGCGAGTGTTGAGAGACGTCAACACGTATTTGGTTACACCGAAGAGGAGCTAAAAGAGATTATTGGCCCAATGGCCATGAAGGGCATAGAGCCCATTGGTGCCATGGGAACAGACACCCCAATTGCCGCCATCAGCGACAGGCCAAGGCTTTTATTTGATTACTTCACTCAGCAGTTTGCTCAGGTTACAAACCCGCCACTTGATGCTATTCGCGAAGAAGTTGTCACATCTCTTTCATCGGTGATTGGTCCTGAGGGAAACATTTTGGAATCTGCTGCCGATCACGCCAAACGCATGATTGTTGATTTCCCCGTGTTGGATAACGACGAGATGGCCAAGATTAAGCACATCAATCAGCCAGGTGTTGGCTTCACTCACATTGTTGACGCAAGGTATTCAGTTGATGGTGGTGCGGAAGCGCTGGCTGCTCGTTTGGAAGAGTTGTCACTGGAGACAGACCAAGCAATAGCAGATGGAGCTAGCTTCTTGGTCATAAGCGACAGAGACACCAATAGAGAATTGGCTCCAATTCCATCGCTTTTAGCAACCAGTGCTATTCATCACCACCTGATCCGTCAGGGCACCAGGACCAAAGTTGGCGTGGTTGTTGAGGCTGGGGATGTTCGCGAGGTGCACCATGTTGCAGTTTTGGTTGGTTTTGGTGCAGCAGCCGTAAACCCATATCTTGCACTGGAAACCGCAGAAGAGATGGTTCGCACCAAGCAACTGATTAACATCAACACCGCAACCGCAACATCACACCTTGCAAAAGCGCTGGGTAAGGGCGTTTTGAAGGTGATGAGCAAGATGGGAATCTCAACTGTTAGTTCATACAGTGGTGCCCAGTGTTTTGAAGCGGTGGGTCTTGGTCAGCCTTTGGTTGATAAATACTTCACAGGAACCATAAGCAAGCTTGGCGGAGTTGACCTGGGGGTTATTCACCAGGAGATTGAACACCGTCACCTGCGGGCTTACCCAATTGAAGAATTTGAGCAAAAAGGATTGGATGTTGGTGGTGAACTGAAGTGGAGAAGAGAGGGTCCTCCTCACTTGTTCAACCCAGAAACAGTTTTCAAGCTGCAGCACTCAACCAGGGCCGGCAAATATGAAATTTTCAAGCAATACACAAACGCCGTGGATGACCAATCAGAGAAATTGATGACGCTGCGCGGTCTTTTCAAATTCAGAACAGACAAAACAACTCCAATTCCAATCGATGAGGTTGAGCCAATCAGCGAGATTGTTAAGAGGTTTGCAACCGGTGCGATGAGTTATGGCTCAATCTCGCCAGAGGCTCACGAGACGCTGGCAGTTGCGATGAACCGTCTGGGTGGGAAGAGCAACACCGGAGAAGGTGGAGAGAGCCTGCAGAGGCTTACCAACCCTGAGACAAGGTCTTCAATCAAACAGGTTGCCAGCGGTCGCTTTGGCGTAACCAGTATGTATTTGACCCATGCTGATGATATTCAGATCAAGATGGCTCAGGGAGCGAAGCCAGGAGAGGGTGGCCAACTCCCTCCGGGCAAGGTTTATCCATTTATTGCTGAGATTAGGCACTCAACTCCAGGTGTTGGACTGATTAGCCCTCCTCCTCACCACGATATTTACTCGATTGAAGACCTGAAGCAGTTGATCTTTGATTTGAAGCGTGCCAACCCTTCAGCCCGCATCCACGTGAAGCTTGTTAGCCAATTCGGTGTCGGAACGGTTGCTGCTGGAGTTGCCAAGGCCAAATCAGATGTCATCCTGATCTCGGGTCACGATGGAGGAACGGGCGCAAGTCCATTGAACTCTCTGAAACACGCAGGAACCCCTTGGGAGATTGGACTAGCTGAGACTCAGCAAACTCTTATGCACAACGGCCTTAGGGATCGCGTCAGCGTTCAGGTTGATGGTCAGATGAAAACCGGAAGAGATGTGGTTGTGGCGGCCCTTCTGGGAGCAGAAGAGTTTGGTTTCTCAACTGCACCCCTGGTTGTCAGCGGTTGCGTGTTGATGCGCGTTTGCCACCTCGACACCTGCCCCGTTGGAGTTGCAACTGGAAACCCAGCTTTGCGTGAGCGCTTTAGTGGCAAGGCTGAGTTTGTGGTGAACTTCTTTGAATACCTTGCCCAGGAAGTCAGGGAGTATTTGGCGGAGTTTGGATTCAGAACACTGGATGAGGCAATCGGTCGCGTTGATTTGTTGGATGTCAACCGTGCAATCAAGCATTGGAAAGGTGATGGATTGGACCTGTCACCAATTCTTTCAACCGAATTGCCAGCAGGGGAACGCAGAAACACCACCGAGCAAGACCACGAGCTTGAAAAACACTTTGATCAGCAACTGATCAAACTCGCCGAGACAAGCCTGGAAGACGGTTTGCCAGTGACTGTTGATTTGCCAGTTAGCAATGTCAACCAAGCGGTTGGAACAATGCTTGGGCATGAGCTAACCAAACGCTTCGGTGTTGATGGTTTGCCTGAGTCAACCATCGATATAAACCTCACCGGATCTGCAGGTCAGTCACTTGGTGCGTTTGTGCCAAAGGGAATCTCAATCAAGGTGGTTGGCGATGTCAATGACTACCTTGGCAAGGGTCTTAGTGGTGGAGTCTTGTCGGTGAGGCCATTCGAAAGCTCCAAGTATGAATCTCACGAAAGCGTTATTGCTGGAAACGTGATTGGTTATGGAGCTACCAGTGGGAAAATCTTTGTCTCGGGCGTCGTTGGGGAGCGCTTCCTGGTCAGAAACTCCGGAGCCATTGCAGTTGTTGAGGGTGTTGGAGACCATGCTCTTGAATACATGACTGGTGGTGAGGCCGTGATTTTGGGTAATACCGGAATCAACGTTGGCGCCGGCATGAGCGGTGGAATTGGTTATTTCTATAAGCTCAACGCAGCAAGAGTGAATGAGCAGGCAATTGCAAGTGGGGAGCTATTGATTCAAGATCTGAGTGAGTTTGATCAGCAGCGGTTGCAAAAAATATTGCAGGAGTATGTTGACTACACAGGTAGCAAGATAGCAACCGAGACGCTTAAAAACTTTGATCAGGAAAAGCAGAATTTCCAAAAGTTGGTGCCAAGCGATTACGCCCGAGTGCTAGAAATCAGAACCGAGGCTATGCAAACTGGTGCCGACCCAGACGGAAGTGAAACCTGGACAAAGATTCTGGAGGTGACAAATGGCTGATCCAAAGGGATTTCTGAAAACAACTGAACGAGAAACCGCCAAAAAGCGCCCCGTTCCGGTTCGAATCATGGACTGGAAGGAAGTTTATGAACAGCGTGATGGCGAAGTTGTTAAACGCCAAGCTTCCAGATGTATGGATTGCGGTATTCCGTTTTGCCACCAGGGCTGCCCGCTTGGGAATCTAATACCTGAGTGGAATGACCTAACCAGGCAAGGCTTAGGTGAAGATGCAATTGAAAGACTTCACTCAACCAATAACTTTCCTGAGTTCACTGGAAGAATCTGCCCCGCACCCTGTGAAGACACCTGTGTGCTTGGAATCAACCAGCCACCGGTAACCATAAAGGAAATCGAAGTAAGCATTATTGATGATGCCTTCGAAAACGGCTGGGTCAAGCCATCGATTCCTGAGCGTTTGACTGGGAAAACAATTGCAGTGGTCGGGTCTGGACCTGCTGGTTTGGCTGCAGCTCAACAACTGACTCGCGCAGGCCACACAGTTGCCGTCTATGAAAGAGACGACAGAATAGGTGGACTGCTGCGATACGGCATTCCTGATTTCAAAATGGAAAAATCCCACATTGACCGAAGAGTCAGGCAAATGCAGGCTGAGGGAACATTGTTTCGCACCGGTGTAAACATCGGCGAGGACATCAGCTGGACTGATTTGAGGCAACGCTATGACTCCGTGCTGGTAGCAACAGGAGCCTTGAAGCCTCGTAACTTGGATATCCCTGGACGTGACGCCGAGGGCATTCACTTTGCAATGGAATACTTAACCCAGTCCAACAAGACAGTTGCTGGAGACGAAATAGACGGTCGTATTGATGCAAAGGGCAAGCACGTAATCGTCCTGGGTGGCGGAGACACTGGAGCGGACTGCCTGGGAACCGCAACCAGACAGGGAGCGAAGAGTGTCACCACACTGGCAATTGGTCAACAACCCCCAACCGAGCGAACTGAAGACATGCCATGGCCATCCATTCCCAATTTGTTTGAGGTGCAGTCGGCTCATGAAGAGTTTGGTGAAAGAAAGTTTTTGTCCTCAACGGTTAGGTTTATCACGGAAAACGGGAAAGTAACGGGTCTTGAGGTTGCAGAAACCGAATACCGAGATGGCGGACGTTTTCCAAAGGCAGGAACCGAGAGGGTGATTCCAGCCGATCTGGTACTTCTATCTCTTGGTTTTGTCGGGACAGAGGGTGACAAATTGGTAGAACAGGCTAAGGTTGAACTCGATAATCGTGGCAATGTCGCCCGCGGAAGCAAATACGA
>CAJXZO010000002.1 GCA_913062975.1 uncultured Micrococcales bacterium | reverse complement strand
AGTTGGACCGCCGCCGCCGTTGCCCCAGCCGAATGGAAGAAGAGATAGATTTGTCTTTCCCTTTTCCGAAAAACTACTCTCAGACAACTTCAGTTCTTCTGCAGAAATCGTTGAGTTGTAGGTGTCTGCGGGTGGGAAGTGCGTGAAAACGCGTGAACCGTCGATGCCCTCCCATGTAAAGGTGTGGTGCGGAAAGTTGTTGGTGTCGTTCCAGGATATTTTCTGCGTTAGAAAATACTTTGATCCAGAATGCAACACAATTTGAGGCATCGCGCCACTGTATCCAAAAGAATCGGGAAGCCAAACATCAAGGGGCTCGACCCCAAACTCTTCCATAAAAAAGTTTTTACCCTCTAGTAATTGGCGGGTCATTGATTCTCCAGAAGGCAAATTAGCATCTGGCTCAATCCACATACCACCGATTGGTATAAAACGTCCATCCGCTACTGCTGTTTTGATTCTTGCGAATAAGTGTGGATGATCTTCTTTCAACCATAAATACTGTTGCGCAGATGAAGCCGAAAAAATGAACTCCTCATTTTTTTCAATTAGGTCCAAAGCATTAGCGAATGTTCGAGCCACTTTTCGTCTGGTCTCCCGTAGTGGCCAGAGCCACGCAGAATCAATGTGAGCGTGCCCAACCGCGTGCAATGTATGCGCTGATGCGTATGCTGGGGCTTCCAACATTGGCTTTAGTATTCTTCTGGCCTCCAAGGCTTTCTCCCCGAGAGGTCCCGAGGCGCAAACGTCTACCGCTTTATCCAAAGCGTTTAGAATCTGCGCTTTTCTTGGGAGCTCTTCAGGCAAAACAGCCCATAGATCAATCAATTTCTTGAAGTCCTCATTTAGCTGGTAGATGTTTTTATCAACAAGTCGCAATTGTGCTTTACGCAGAACATACAGTGACTCGCCTGTATATCTGGATTCTCTGGAACCCAACTCAGTTGGGAGATAAGACCAATCGCCCCCAATATCAGGATTCGAAGCTGATTCTAGAAAGACGTCAATTCGCTGGCCTTGTTTAGGAGAAATCACAATAGATCGATTCCTAGGATGTATCCCTTTGATTTGGACACCGTCAGCGCTATAGGCAAGGGCCTCCGCCTGAAATCCAGGTTGAGCGTCGTCAAACCCTAAATCCACATATACCTCAACCTGAGTATGCTCAGATTCGAGCCAAGTTTCAGGAATCACGCCCTGCAAGTGGAACCAAGTAGTTCCCCATGGTTTACCCCAATGGTACCCTTCCCCAATTTCTTCGAAATCTTGACCTATAGCCTCTGAAAACGGGACTGGTTCTCCCGGAGCGGTCCAAGCATGTATTTGCAGACTAACGTGCTCTTGACTAATCGATGTTGATAGTCTTTGAGTCTGGTACCTCTTGATTCTTCTGAAGGTGTTTGATGATTTTCCGTGCATTTTTTCCTAACTAACCCTTAACCGCTCCAGCTAAAGCAAATGACCCGCCCAGGCTTCTGGACATTACAAAATAAAGGGAAACAACTGGAAGTGCGTACAAAATTGAAAACGCCGCCAACTCCCCATAGGCAATTTCCCCGTATTGACCAAAGAATCTAAAAATCGTAACTGCAGCTGTCTCCTTTTCCTTTGAGAAAAGGAGCAGGAAAGGGACGAAAAAATTACCCCAGGCTTGAATGAATACAAAAATGAACACCACCGATAAGCCTGGGGTCATTAGCGGAACCACAATTCGTCGCAATGTGGTGGCAGTGCTCGCCCCGTCAACCCAGGCGGCCTCCTCAAGGCTCACCGGAACAGAATCCATGAAATTTTTAGTTAGCCAAATGGAGAAAGGAAGAGAAGATGCTGACATGAAAAGAATCACTGCCAACATAGAGTCAAGCTGCCCCAAACGCACAAAAAGCGAATAGACCGGCACCATAATCGCTGTAATTGGAAGTGAACTTGAAAACAAGATTACGTACAGATAGGTCTGATTGAACCTCATTTTGTATCGTGATAACGGGTAGGCTGCCAAAACAGAAATAAAGATCGTCAAAAATGCTGTTCCAAAACTTAGGAGCAAACTATTCCATATTGGAAGAAGTGCAACATCAGGCCTCATTATTTCTTCATAGTTTTGAAGCGTTAGGGATTCGGGCACAACGCTTGAAACCCCTGCGTTTCTATCCAAGGAGGCAAAAACCAGCCATGCCAACGGGGTGACAAAGGCCAAGCTGACCAGCACCAGGGATGCATTTACCCCATACTTAGCAAGCCTGTCCTTCGGGTTTCTTTTTAGGACTTTGCGATCTGTTTTATTCATTCTTATCTCCTTCAGATCGCAGTAATCTCAAATAAATAACGGAGAAAATCACACCAATGAGAATCATGACCACTGAAATCGCTGCCCCGTATCCAATGTCTGCGACTCGAAATGCTTGATCATAAGCAAATACTGGTAACGTCGTAGATTTTCCACTTGGCCCCCCACGCGTCATGGTGTACACGAGAGTGAAGACAGAGAGTGTTTGCAGAGTAATCAACATCAAGTTGGTGTTGATAGAATTCTTGATTATGGGTAGTGTTACTAGGAACAGATGTTGACTCGATGAAGCACCATCGATCCTTGCAGCCTCTGTAATCTCCTCTGGCACATCATCAAGCGCTGCCATATAAACCAATAGGCTGAACGCAGTCCCGCGCCAGATATTTGCCAGAACAATAGCCAGCATAGGAGCCTCAAAAAGCCAGGCAATTGGATCGACACCCAGGGACAGTAGAATTTGGTTCAACGTCCCATCAGTATTGAAAAAAACATACGCTGCAAAGGCAACCACAATCTCCGGAAGCATCCAAGCCGCCATTACAAGTGCAGACGTAGTTTTCTTTATCGCTTTCGATGCGGAGCGAAACCCGATTGCCAAAAACAGCCCCAGAGTATTTTGTCCGATTATCGCCGAACCTACAACAAATACAACGGTTAACCACACGGCATTTGGGAAATCGGGATCCCCAAGCATGGTCAAGTAGTTATCGAGACCAATGAATTGCGAATCTTGTGCAGCTGTGCCAGTTAGAGAAGTGTTTGTTAGTGAAATATAGAGAGCCCAAACAATGGGACCGGCCATGAACAGCGCAAGCATTAGGAAGGAGGGAAGTATCGGCAACCTGCGCTTAAGGTTCCTGGTAGAAATCACTGAAACACCCCTCCTGGAGTTTGAAATTACAGTCCCGCGAAAGGCTTACCAAACGGTTCGCGGGACTGTAATTTGGTTTTAGAGCCTAAAAAATAGGCCCTCTAGGACTTATTTCCTGATGACATTCTCTTCGCCAACGATGTCAATCACGGCCTGATCATATGCGGCTGCAGCCTCTTCGACTGTCTTGTTTCCGAACATGATGTCGTCAGTTGCCTGTTGAACTGCGATTGAGATCCTTGGATAGTCCTCGGTTGCTGGTCTGAAGTTTGTACTGCTGACCAAGTCTGTGAAGAAGGGAACAAACTTATTTGCAGACTGGTAGGCCTCATCCTGAGCAACATCGCTACGAACAGCGATCTGAGCGTTATCTACATAAAATTTCAAGGCATTCTCGTAGTTCAGTGCTTCAGTCAGGAATGCAAAGGCCTCTTCTGGGTGCTCTGTTTCTGATCCCAGTGCTAAAGTCCATCCGCCAGACAAAGTGACCTTTGAACCGCCATCTTGACTAGGCATGTAGGCGACGCCAATCTCATCTTCGTATTCAGGCCATTCAAAGTCGCCGCCCGCAGATCCCCACATTCTTGGTACCCATGATCCGTCAATGGTTGCGGCTACAGTTCCATCCTTAATCCAAGGTCCGAGAACTTTTTGCCACATATTTCCATCAGCTGCCTCTTCGACAGGAGCAGCCAACTCTTCCTGGAACAAAGTCTCGTAAGCAGCCAGTGAGTCCCTAAAGCCCTGGGACCCTATAACCCACTTGCCGGATGCGTTATCAAATAGAGGATCTTCACCCGTTCCGTACAAAAACATAAAGAAGCCCTGCATGACTGCTCCTTCACCTGCCCCGTTCCCAGAATAGGTGTTGAATGCAATTTCTCCTGTTGACTCTTTTATCTGCCTTACATCAGCCATCAATTCATCCCAATTTTCTGGCTGCCATGGCAAATCAATACCTGCTTCTTCAAGAACTGGCTTGTTGTAGTAAATACCGCGGGAATCAGTTCCCATTGAAATGGCGTAGACAGAACCGGAAGCGTCTTGACCTGCTCCTTTAGCGCCCTCATCAAACATGTCCCACTCGTCCCATTCTGAAACATATTGATCGAGATTCAAGAGATATCCAGCTGCGACATCTGACCTAACGAGGAATGAATCTTGATAGAAGACATCCGGCTGAGTACTTGGGTCTTGATGCATCAGGCTTAATTTGGTTGTGTAATCACTGTCGGTGCCAGTGATGGGATCCAGTTCAACTACTACGCCTGGATTTTTTTCTTCGAATTCCGGTTTTACCTTGTTGAAGAGATCATCCAGTTGCTTGAAGCCATCATTTACAAGATACGAAACTTTTATAGTTTTTTGTTCGGCTTCAGAGTTCACTGAGGTGGCCTCTTCGCTTGAGGCCGTGCAGCCGGATACAGCTCCGACTAACAGTAGGGCGACAGCAGATGCGCCCAGTATGGTTTTTTTCGATTTCATCTATCCCCTTTGTTAGATTTTTACCCCAATTTTGGCTTTTAATCAGAGTAGATTCATAATAAATCAATTCGATTTACTAAATAGGTAAAAAACTCAAAACGTCTCCATTGTTATCAAACTGAAATTTTCTGAACGTCTAAGAATCGAACACTAACTTGCCAGATCGAGGAGAGAACACGTTGTCTAAAACTAAGCATGCGGCGCCTATTGCTACCACATTCGAACCAATGTTTGAAGAACTCATCCGCAACTCTGACTCTGACGCAAGAGAAGAATGTTCAGTTACAAGGCGAGGAAGATTAGGTAAGTAAAGATGCTGAAATATGGGCCAGAATGGACCCCCGAAAACCACTCTTCTGATGTCAAAAATATTGGTCAGTAACCCAACCGCTTTTGCAAAATTTTGAACTGCACGCGAAAAAATTTCTTGGGCTGCTGCGTTGCCGGACCGTGCGAGCAGTTGAAGCTCATGGAACTTGGTTGTTATGTCCTTTGGCGAATTACCAACTCTGTTCTCAGGTAGTACTCCTTTTCTCTCCGCCTCCTCTACCAGTGAAATTGGCTGCAAAAGGGTTTCTAGGTTTCCGGAGATTTTTTTTCCTTTTACGTTTGCAGAGTCAGAGACTTTTATCTGACCAATCTCACCAGAATTGCCAGATGTTCCCCTGTAAACCTCTCCACCAATAACTATCCCTAAGCCGATACCAATTCCGGTGTATACAAACAAAAAATCCTGTCCGTAGTTCTCTGTATCGCTCCATAACTCCCCAACCGCAGCTGCAACAGAATCTTTGTCAAGTACGACTGGGAGCCCTGTGGCTTTTGAAATCTGATTCCTTAGTGGAACCCTGTGCCAACCCATAAGGTTAGGAGGATCCATCACAACACCCAACTCTTGATTTATTGGCCCTGGCGACGCTATACCGATTCCCAAGATTTTGCTTCGGTCTATCTTTGGACTTGAAATTATTGTGTTTATCTGGGCAGCAATTTTTTTTACAATTCCCTCAGGTGACATGTTGGGCGAAGTTTCAAATTCTTCTTTTCTAATCAAGTTGCCCCTAAAGTCCACCAACACTGTTGAGATGACAGATGGGTCTATATGAACTCCGACTGCGAATCTACTGTCTGGTATTAGTTCAATAACTGTCCGTGGCTTTCCCTTGCCTTCGGTTTTGAAATATTCCCCAGATTCTCTGATGAGCCCAGCTTCGATAAGTTTTTTACAAATATTTGAAACGGTTTGAGTTGAAAGTCCTGTAACTTTGGCCAATGCGACCCTGGAGCTGTTATCACCTAACCTTCTTATTGCGTCCAAGATGACAGACTTATTGAAGTCAGCAGTTTTTGAAAGGTTGCTGCCTTTGCTAACAAAACCTTCTCCTGTTTGCAAGATAAACTCCTAAAAGAGTGAAACTCCCAATCAGGGGTTTCTTTGTTGCCTGTCTCGTAGTACTTCATCTTACGGGTGAAACAAATTGGTCTACTAAGATTTCAGCTCTGTCAGTCAAGGGCCAATCCGTTTCGGTTTGGCCTTATTTTGAAAAATCTCCTATCCACGGCCTGGCCGGCAAAGCAAGTAAAACCTGCCGATGAGTACTCCACAGGCGCTACTCACCAATCGATTCTGCCGAGAGCTCACGCGACGAGATTTGCCCCGGCTCTCCAGGAACCTGCTCAGCTGGATCCTTGCTCAGGGAGACGATTCGATTACTTGAGCTAACGTGAACGATCTTTGGCGCATAGGTGTTCAACTCATTTTCGTCCAATAAAACATAAGACAAGATGATGATCAAATCACCCAGATTCATGAGATGGGCGGCAGCCCCGTTGATGGAGATCTGACCTGAACCGTTGGCACCGGTAATCACATAGGTTTCGAGGCGTGCCCCGTTGGTGATGTCGACCACTTGAACCTTTTCCCCCTCAACCATACCGGCTGCGCGAACAAGATCCCCATCTATGGTGATTGAACCTACATAGTTCAAATCTGCTTGGGTAATGGTGGCACGATGAATTTTGCTTCCTAGCACCGAGCGGAACATCAAATCTCCCTAAGCGTCCTACCAACGGTCTCAGAATACACGACAGCCTGTCTGTCTTGGTGGGGCCAAGTCCACTGGCGTAGATTCTTGCTCTGCGTATTGCTCGAATTCATCTCAAACTTAGTATGAGGAGCGCCCTCGGCAGGAATCGAACCTGCGGCCAAAAGATTAGAAGTCTTCTGCTCTATCCGCTGAGCTACGAGGGCAAGCGTTAGAAGTTTATTAGCTAAACCGCCTAAGTTGCCAATGGTTCAGCAAATCTGACTATTCCGCTGATAGAAAAACACCGCATAAGCAGGGTAATGTCTGAGGAGAATAGTGCCAGACTAAAGGGGTCGTCCCCAGGAGGAACTTTGTCTAAACTCGCCAATCTATCTCTGGCAAACAGAATCGTCGTAGCTTTACTTACCCTTTTGGTGGCAGCAGGTGGTTTCGTTTCGCTTGATTCGCTCAAGCAAGAACTGATTCCATCGATTCAGTTTCCAACCGCAGCTGTTGTGACCCCGTATCCCGGAGCATCGCCAGAGATTGTTGATGAGCAGGTCTCTCAAGTCCTGGAGTCCTCGATTGTTGCCCTTGAGGGCATTGACTCAACTAGCGCAACCAGCTCTCAGGGGCTGAGCGTCATCACTGCAACATTTGAATTTGGGAAGACGACCACAGAGATAACTGATTTGCTATCCAATGCCGTGAACGGCGTTGAAGGCTCACTTCCGTCGGATATTCAACCGCAGGTGATTGCCGGATCTTTTGATGAGGTGCCAATCATTGTTTTGGCAATCAGCGCTAATGACGGGGACAACGAAGCGATTGCCAAAGAATTGGAAGACATAGCCCCATCACTTTTCAGGCAGGTTGACGGAGTCAGAGACGTCGCCGTCAGTGGAGCAAGAGAAAAACGAATTGATGTCGATTTAGACCAACAGGCACTTCAGGGCTTTGGTCTCAGCCAACAAGACATCACCCGAGCACTTGAGCAAAATGGTTTGGTTTTGCCAGCGGGAACTTTAGAGGACCAAGAGGGGTCAATTGCAGTCGAGGTGGGGTCTCGAGTTGACACCATTGAACAATTCAGGGCTCTGCCCCTAATCTCACCAACGGCTGGGTCAGTGCTAATTTCAGATGTTGCAGATATTGAACTGTTGGATGCGCCGATTAGCTCAATTTCCAGAGTAAATGGCTCAGAGTCATTGGCGGTCGCCATAACAAAAACCCCAGATGGAAATAGTGTTGATGTGAGCAATGGCGTTACAGATCTGATTGCTGAGCTTGAAGGGAGTCTTTCCAAGCCAGTGACTGTTTCCACCACACTCGACCAGGCTCCCTTTATTGAAAAATCAATTGAAGACCTAACCACAGAGGGTTTGCTCGGTCTCACCTTTGCGGTGCTGGTGATTTTGGTGTTCCTGCTGAGCTTCAAATCGACGATTATTACTGCAGTCTCAATCCCAACATCGGTGTTGATTACATTCATTGGACTGGCCGTAGCTGATTTCTCGCTGAACATTTTGACCCTGGGTGCTCTGACAATTGCCATTGGTCGAGTGGTGGATGACTCGATTGTGGTGATTGAAAACATCAACAGGCATCTGTCTTATGGCAAAGAAAAGATGGAAGCGATCAAGACAGCAGTTAGAGAGGTTGCTGGGGCCATCACCTCCTCCACCATTACAAATGCAGCGGTGTTTGTTCCAATCGGGTTAGTTGGTGGAATCGTTGGAGAACTGTTCAGGCCATTCGCCTTCACTGTCGCCCTTGCCCTGTTAGCCTCACTGCTTGTATCGCTGACAATCATTCCGGTGTTGGCCTACTGGTTCTTGGGAATGTCCAAAAAGCTCAAAAAGGCTCAGGCTGAAAACCCAGTTGGTTTCGAGCAAAGACAGCGGGAAGAGCAGGAAGTTCAAGAGAAAAAAGGTTTCTTGCAGCGTGGTTATGTTCCAATTTTGAGAACCACCACCGATCACCCCTGGTTGACCCTGACCGCTTCCCTTTTGGTCCTTGGCTACACCTTCTCACTTGTTCCCCAGCTAAGAACCGACTTTTTGGATGATGGTGGCTCAGACCAGTTTGTTGTGAATCAAGAGCTAGCAGGGCAGGCAAGTTTCGAAGAGCAAAATGCAGCATCCCAAAAACTAGAGGATCTAGTTCTAGACATTGATGGCGTTGAGCTAGTCCAGGCTTCGGTTGGCTCAATAGCTGACAGCAGAGTTGCCTTCGGTGCATCCGCCGAAGGAATCAGACTTACAGTGACTATTGAAGAGGATGCAGACATCGATGAGGTGAAGTCTGAGGTCACAAGTCAGACTGGTGCGCGCGATGATCTTGGAGATGTCTCTATCGCCGAAGGTGGCGGAGGCTTTGGCGGGTCCGACACAATCGACATCGAAATAGCCAGTGGTAGCGAAGAGGATCTCCAAAATGCGGTAAATGACGTTGTTGATGCCATGAGGCCGTTGAGTTACGTGGACAACGTGACGACATCCCTAGCAGCTGCTGAGCGAGTGCTGGAAGTCAATGTCGATCGTGAGGCGGCTGCCAACATTGGACTGAGTGAAATTGCAGTTAGCGGAATTGTTAGCCAGCAACTAAGACCGCAGCCAATAGGTGCGTTGAACCTAGAAGGCAAAGATGTTGACATTTTCATTGCCGATCAACAGATTCCAGAAAACATCGGAGAAGTGGAACAGATTCTGATTCCAGCCGCTACTGGGCCAGTTCAGCTAAGCTCTATTGCCAATGTCGAAGAAGTCCTAAAGCCCAGGACCATAACCAGTGCATTGGGAGACAGGACCGCGACAGTCTCGATTGCTTCAAACTTCGATGACCTGGGTGCGGTGACTGAGCAAATCAACGAAGCTTTGGATGAAGTTGAATTGCCCGCTGCGACAGAAGCAATCGTTGGTGGAGTTGCGGCTGATCAGGCAGAAAGCTTTAGTCAGTTGGGTCTTGCGCTACTAGCGGCAATCGCAATTATCTACATCGTGCTGGTGGCCACCTTTGGCTCATTGATTCAGCCTTTGATTCTGCTTATTAGTATTCCGTTTGCCGCAACTGGAGCATTTGTGATGCTCTTGATAACCGACATCGCGCTGGCGGTTCCCTCCTTGATTGGACTGCTGCTGCTAACCGGAATTGTGGTCACCAACGCAATTGTGTTGATTGACCTAATCAACCAATACCGCGAGCAGGGACGCAGTGTCAAAGATGCCATGATGGATGGTTCTCGTCAGCGTCTGAGGCCAATTCTGATGACGGCATTTGCCACAATCTTTGCCCTCACACCACTTGCCCTGGGTGTCACCGGAGGTAGCGGATTTATCTCCCAGCCGCTTGCGGTAGTGGTTATCGGTGGTTTGTTCTCCTCGACCATTTTGACTCTGATTTTGGTGCCTGTCCTTTACTGGCTCATTGAGGGGCGAAAGATGAGAAAACAGCTCAGAATTCAAAGACGCGAAGCCAACAAACTGGAGCGGGCTACCAAACGAGCCCGTCACGCTGGAGCGTAATCAATGGCTTCTAATTTAGTTTGGGTTGACTGCGAGATGACCGGTCTTGATTTGGCAAAAGACGAGGTCGTGGAAATTGCAGTGATAATCACTGATTCTGATCTCAACATCTTGGATGAGGGACTGCAGCTGGTTGTTAAACCTTCGGATGAAGCATTAGCCAACATGGGTGAGTTTGTGACCAAGATGCATCAGAAGTCTGGCTTATTGCCAGAGCTTGCCTCTGGCATCACATTGGAAGAAGCCGACAGGCTGGTGACTGAATATGTGCAAAGATTCGTGCCCGAAGCTCGAACTGCACCTCTGTGTGGAAACTCCATTGGCACCGACAGGATGTTCATAAACCGTCAGATGCCCAAACTTGATGCTCACCTTCACTACAGAAACGTGGATGTCTCATCCCTGAAAGAGATTTCCAAGCGTTGGTTTCCTGACGTTTATCAGGCTCAGCCAAAAAAGCAGGGTCATCACAGAGCGCTAACTGACATTCTGGAATCAATCATCGAGCTTCGCTATTACAAGGAAGTAATCCTGGTTGAGTCGCCTGGAATTGAAGCAGAAAAGGCTAAAGCTGTGGCTGAGCGCCTGCAAGCTGATACAATTTGAAAGCTTCCGCCTCGGCGGACAGCTCTTGGTGGGTATAGCTCAGCTGGTAGAGCACCTGGTTGTGGTCCAGGGGGCCGCGGGTTCAAGTCCCGTTACTCACCCCAAGAAATCTAGGACTTAGCTCGCTCTAGAATCAACTCTCTAACTCTTCCCGCATCCGCCTGTCCACGCATCTCTTTCATTACAGAACCAATGATGGCTCCAGCTGCCTGCTCTTTGCCGGCACGGATTTTTTCCAAAACATCTGGCTGCTCAGCCAATGCCTTGTCAACCGCCGCGGTCAGTGCTCCGTCATCACTAACAACCTCTAGGCCTCTAGCGCTGACAACTTCTGCAACTGAACCCTCCCCAGCAATCACACCTGAAAGTGCTTCGCGAGCGAGTCGGTCATTCAGCTTTCCTGCTGAGATCATTTTTTCAATCTCTGCAACATCCTCGGGAGTCACAGAAAGCTCTGTGATTTCCTTGCCCTCTAGATTTGCAATTCGAGCAATCTCACCCGTCCACCACTTCTTGGCGGACTGAGCGCTGACACCCAGTGACACAGTGCTGTCAACTTCATCCAACAAATCTGAATTCACAATGTCTCTGAATTCATTGTCGCTCAGTGACCACTCCTGCTGGAGCCTTGCTCTTCTGCTTGCAGGGTTTTCAGGAAGGCGGGTTCTAATTTCTTCAATTAGCTCTTCAGTTGGCTGAACTGGAACTAGATCAGGCTCTGGGAAGTAGCGGTAGTCATCGGCATCGCTTTTTGGTCTTCCAGCTGAGGTGTATTTCTTATCCTCATGCCAATGACGGGTTTCCTGGGTGATCTCGTCACCTGCTGCCAAGATAGCTGCCTGTCTCTGAATTTCATAGCGAACCGCATTTTCAACGCTTCGTAAAGAGTTCACATTTTTAGTCTCGGTCCTGGTTCCAAGCCTTTGCTGACCCTTTGGTCTCAGTGAAACGTTGGCGTCACACCTAACGTTTCCGCGTTCCATGCGAGCATCACTGACATCCATGGCCTTCACAATTTCTCTGATTTGCCTGACATAAGCACTTGCTAGCTCTGGGGCCTCTGCTCCTGAGTCAAAGATTGGCTTGGTGACAATTTCCACCAGTGGAACACCGGCACGGTTGAAATCAACAAGTGAGTATTCAGCACCCTGAATTCTTCCAACACCTCCGACATGGCTTAGCTTTCCAGCGTCTTCTTCCATGTGTGCTCGCTCAATGGCGACGTTATAAACCTTGCCACTGGCAACTGGAACCTCCAACTGCCCCTCATAGGCAATTGGCTCATCGTATTGAGAGGTCTGGAAGTTCTTACTCAGGTCTGGATAGAAATAGTTTTTTCTGGCAAACCTGCCATCACCTGCAATTGAGCAGTTCAGAGCAAGGCCAATGGCAATGCTGTATTCAACGGCCTTGCCGTTGACAACTGGCAACGCTCCCGGCAGACCCAGACAAACTGGACAAACATTGGTGTTTGGTTGTTCACCAAACTCATTGGCGCAACCACAAAACATTTTGGTGTTGGTGTTTAGCTCAACGTGAACCTCTAGACCGATTACAACCTCGTATTTTTCAATTGCTTCATCAAAATCCATCAACTCTGCTTTGGCCATCAGTTCACCTCCAACTCAGGTGCGAAATCAATCATTCGCTTGCCCCACTGGTCGTTTTGTAATTTCTCGATTCCAGCAGCAGCTGAATACATAACGCCGTCATTCTGAGCGGCAGCTAGAATCTGCAATCCCGATGGCAAATCATTCTCGGCAAGACCGTTAGGAACGCTGATTCCAGGGATGCCTGCCAGGTTTGCAGGGATGGTGGCAACATCGTTTAAGTACATTGCCAATGGGTCATCTAGCTTCTCGCCAAATTTAAATGCAGTGGTTGGAGCGGTGGGTGAAATCAAAACATCGGCTGATGCAAAGGCTTTTGCAAAATCCTGCTGAATCAGCGTTCTAACCTTTTGAGCCGAACCGTAATAGGCATCGTAGTAACCACTTGACAGCGCGTAGGTGCCAAGGATGATTCTTCGCTTCACCTCTGGTCCGAAACCTGCCTCGCGGGTGGCTGCCATGACGCGCTCAATAGTTGGGTTACCCTCAGGCAAAACTCTTTGACCAAATCTAACCGCATCGAACCTTGCCAGGTTCGAGGAAGCCTCAGCTGGCAGAATCAGGTAGTAAGCACTCACTGCATATTCAAAACTTGGACAGTCAACCTCAACAATCTCAGCTCCAGCATCAATCAACAGCTGAATTGATTCATCGAATCTGGCTTTGACTCCGGGCTGGAAACCATCGCTGGCAAGTTGTTTGATAACCCCAACTCGCAAACCCTTGACATCGGTCTTTGAGGCAAAATCAGCCATTTGGCCAAGAGAGTCAACCAGGGATGTTGAATCCATTGGGTCGTGTCCTGCAATCACGTCTTGCAAAAGCGCTGCATCCAAAACATCATTCGTTACCGGCCCCACCTGATCCAGAGAACTAGCAAGAGCAATCAAGCCGTATCTGGAAACAGCCCCGTAGGTTGGCTTAGCGCCGACACTGCCCGTCGCAGCCGCTGGGAAGCGAATTGATCCTCCGGTGTCAGAACCAATGGCAATTGGAGCCAAAAAGCCACTGACGGCCGATGAGGACCCTCCACCACTACCACCTGGGATTCTTTCTAGATCCCAGGGGTTTTTGCTTGGACCATAGGCGCTGAATTCGGTCGAGGAACCCATAGCGAATTCATCTAGGTTAGTTTTTCCCAAAATCGGCATGGCCGCTGCTCTTAGCTTGGAAACAACTGTCGAGTCATACTGCGGCAGATAGTTTTCTAAAATCTTGCTTCCTGCAGTTGTGATTGCATCGGTTGTTGTGAGGTTGTCCTTCACTGCAATTGGCACTCCGGTCAACACACTGGGTGCCTTGCCAGCTTGAATCAATTCATCCGCATGCTTTGCCTGCTCCAGTGCAGTTTGGCGATTAATTTTTAGAAAGCTGTTTGTTAGCGGATTTAGCTTCTCTGCTCGATCTAGAAACAGCTCTGTTAGCTGAACTGAGGTCACCTCACCACTTCGAAGCATCTGAGCAAGCTCGCTGGATGGCTTTTTGTGTAGTCCACTCAATTCGATTACTCCTCATCCAAAATCGCGTTGACTTTGAATTTGCCATCAGCCTGGTCTGGAGCATTGCTCAGAGCCTGTTGTTGAGACAACGAGGGCTTTACGACATCCTCGCGATAAACATTGCTCATTGGAATTGGGTGGCTGGTAGCAGGGGTGTCATCACTCACCGCGCCTTTGACCATTGCCACCGACTCAACGATTACATCTAATTCTTTGGCCAGTTTTTCAACTTCTTCATCGGTCACCAAAATTCTTGCAAGCGATGCCAGGTGCCGAACATTCTCGGGCGTAATTTCACTCATTGATTACTTTCGGTCGGTGCGTTCAAGCTTATAAGCAGTTCAGATCCCTAAACGGGTTCTTAGCTGATTCAGGTCAATTATCTCAATCCCGAGCTGTTCTGCCTTGGTTAGCTTGGAACCAGCTCCCGGGCCTGCAACCAAAAACGATGTATTTTTTGAAACTGAGCTTGCAGGCTTACCGCCTGCTGCTCTGATTGCCTCCTCAACTTCTTCTCTGGTCATTCCCTCTAGAGAACCCGTGACAACCACTGCCTGCCCAGCCAAGACCCCATCAACTGCTAGCTTTCCAGGTCCTGGGTGATCATCGATTTCCAATTTCACACCACTTGCTCGCCAGCGATCAATAATCTCTTTATGCCAATCAACCTCAATCCAACTCTTGATGCTCTCAGCCAAAGTTGGCCCCACTCCATCAATTTCACTTAACTGTTCTTCGCTTGCCTCAAATATGCGCTGAATTGAACCAAAGTGGTCAGCCAACGCTCTGGCTGCAACGGGACCAACGTGGCGAATCGATAGTGAAACAAGAATTCGCCAGAGTGGTGACTGTTTAGCCTGCTCTAGATTTGCCAGTAGCTTGTGAGCAATCTCCCCCGGCTCACCATTTTTTTTCTTGAAGTAATCAACGATTTTTGGATTACCTTGAGCATCTAGTTTTTTCTCACCGGTATCGGGATCCAAAACATAGGCGCGGATTGGCAACAGTTCTTCCAAAGTCAGATCAAAAACATCCGCTTCGCTGAAAACAACGGGGGCTGGAGATGCCGGTTGTGTCAAAGCAGTTGCCGAGACATATCCCAGTGCTTCGATGTCCAATGCAGACCTTGAGCCCAAATAGGCAATTCGCTCCCTGAGTTGAGCGGGGCATGATTTTGCATTGGGGCAACGAAGGTCAACGTCACCCTCTTGGGCGGGAGCCAGCTCAGTTCCGCATTCAGGGCAGAGTTTGGGCATTTCAAACTTTTTTTCACTTCCATCTCTGGATTGAATAACTGGACCCAAGATTTCAGGAATAACATCCCCAGCTTTTCGCAACACAACAGTGTCGCCAATCAACACTCCCTTGGCTGCCACCACATCTTGGTTATGAAGGGTTGCAAACTCAACCGTGCTTCCAGCAACCAGCACAGGCTCAACAACCGCATACGGTGTTGCCCGTCCAGTCCTGCCAATGCTCACCTTGATGTCTGTGAGCCTTGTTTGGACCTGCTCCGGTGGGTATTTATAAGCAATTGCCCATCTGGGGGCTCTTGATGTAAAGCCCAATTGCTGCTGCCTGCCGAGATCATCAACTTTCACAACGACACCATCAATCTCATGCTCCAATGAATGCCTGAGCTTCAGGTGTTGGTCAATAAACTCCATGACCTCTGGAAGAGAATCAAAAGATTTAGCCCGCTCACTAACCGGCAATCCCCAGGTTGCGAGCAGTGTATAAACATCACTCTGGCTTTTCAGGTTGTGATCGGTCCAGGCTCCAAAGCCGTGAACAAGCAGTTTCAGTGGCCTGGTTTTGGTCACCTCCGGATCTTTTTGCCTAAGTGATCCACTGGCACTGTTTCTCGGGTTTGCAAACGGGGCATTGCCAGAGGCAATCAAGCCCTCGTTTAGTTTTTGAAAATCATCCAGTGCGAAATAGACCTCTCCCCTGATCTCGATTTGTTCGGGGTGATTTTCTCCTTTCAGCTCCAACGGAATTTGTGACATGGTTTTGGCATTCAGGGTTATGTCCTCGCCAGTCACTCCATCACCACGAGTAGCAGCAGACACTAGCTTCCCATTGAGATACCTCAGGTTGATTGCCAAACCATCGATTTTCAATTCACATAAATAAGGACCGGGTCCGACCCTTTCAGCCCATGCCGAAAGCTCATCAAAACTGAACGCATTATCCAGACTCATCATTGGTTCTAAATGCTGAACCGGATCAAAGGTGTTGCTAACCGATCCACCGACTTCTTCTAATGGGCTGCCAGAGGCGAGTTCCGGATATTGGGCTTCTAGAGCAGCAAGCTCTTTTTCTAGCCCGTCATACTCAGCATCACTAACCAGCGAGACGTCTTCTGTGTAATAACTGTCTCGGTATTTTTTGATTAGCTCCCTGAGCTCAAAAATGCGCTCGGTGGGATTAGACATTGGCTGCCTGGGCACTCACCGTTTCATCGATTGTGGTCTGACCCAACACGCGAGTCCCTTGATAGACAACTGCGGTTTGACCAGGTGCGACTCCAATTAGCGGCTGCCGCAATCTGATCTTCATCTGGTTATCAATGATTGCCATCTCGGCTTCTACGGTGTCACCATGAGCTCTAACCTGGCAGTCAACTGGTTGCCATTGATCGGTGTTTTCTGGAGCCGCCCCACACCAGCTAAACCTCTCACCACTGAGCTCGCTTATTTCCAAAGCATCCTGTGGTCCGACAACAACCTCTCGCTCCTTGGGGCGAATGTCCAAAACGTATCTTGGCTTGCCATCTGCTGCCGGTCTGCCAATTCTGAGACCCTTGCGTTGGCCGATTGTGTAGCCGATTGTGCCATTGTGATCAGCTAGCTCATTGCCCTGCTGGTCGACAATCTTGCCGGGCTCTGCCTCCAGGTGGTCTCCCAGCCAATCACGAGTGTCACCTTCTGGGATAAAGCAGATGTCATAGCTGTCTGGTTTTTTGGCAACACTCAAACCTCTTTGGTCTGCTTCTAGGCGAATTAGATCTTTACTCGCAGTTTTTCCCAAAGGGAAAATCGCATGTTGCAACTGCTCGGTTGTTAGCACTCCCAAAACATAACTTTGGTCTTTAGCCATCTCCAAAGACCTGTGAAGCTCTGGGCTTCCATTTTCATCATGTTCAATCGATGCGTAGTGACCCGTGCAGATTGCATCAAACCCCAACGCCAATGCTTTTTCTAATAAAGCTGCGAATTTGATTCTTTCATTGCAGCGCATGCAGGGGTTTGGGGTTCTGCCTGCTGCATACTCAGCAATAAAGTCATCAACAACTTCTTGTTTGAATCTTTCCGAAAAATCCCAAACATAAAATGGTATGCCCAATTTGTTTGATGCCCGCTGGGCGTCCATTGAGTCTTCAATTGTGCAGCAGCCTCGAGAGCCCGTTCTCAAAGTTCCCGGCATTCTGGAAAGGGCCAGGTGAACACCAACAACATCGTGTCCCGCCTCAACCGCACGGGCTGCCGCTACCGCTGAATCTACTCCGCCACTCATGGCCGCTAAAACTTTCACCCGAGTATTCTAAAAAAGTATTTGCGAAATAACTACCTCGCACTCATTCCCGCGCGTTTTGCTCCAGCATAAGCACTCTCAATTGCGTCCAAGAAAGCATCGACGTCGGCCTTGGTGGAGTTATAGCCGAGGGTTATGCGGAGGCAACCATTTGCTTCCTCTTCGGTTTTCCCCATCGCCATCAAAACGTGGCTTGGGCCGATAACCCCTGCCTGACAGGCACTGCCAGTGCTCACCTCAACACCCGCAAGGTCTAATAAAAACAAAAGAGAATCACCCTGACAGCCAGGGAAGATCATGTGTGAGTTGTCTTGCAGTCGATTCGCACCCGAGGTGGTGAATTCAACTTCGGGAATTAACTTAGCCACCTTGGTTTCCAAATAATCTCTGAGTTTTCCCAATTCGCGCTCTCGCCAATCAAGCTGCTCAACAGATTCCTCCAAAGCTGCGGCAAAAGAGAGAGCCAGGGGATAGTTCATTGTTCCCGAGCGCATGGCTCTTTCTTGACCTCCACCGTGAACCAGGGATTCAAGTTTCACCGATCTTCCAACAATCAAAACCGCAATTCCGATTGGAGCACCTAGTTTGTGGCCACTGACGGTCATTGCTGCCAATCCAGAATCTTTGAAACTAATCGGCATGTGTCCGGCAGCTGCAATTGCATCGGAGTGAACCGGGATTGATTGCTCCCGAGCCAATTGGCAAACATGCTGGATATCAGTGATTACACCGGTTTCATTATTTGCCCACATCAAACTAATCAACGCAATTTCATCCCCGTGATCTGAAATCAGAGTCTCAAGCTGTTGGTAGTTAAGCTCACCCCTGGAATCAACATCAACCCAAACCGGCTTTGCTTTCTGAGATTTTTCAAGCCATTCGATCGTGTCTAAAACGGCATGGTGCTCAGTCTTTGCAGAAATAATGATTTTGCGATCTTTATCTTTATTTCGCTGCCAGTAGAGACCTTTGATGGCTTGGTTATCACTCTCAGTCCCACCAGAGTTGAAAATAACCTCGCTTCGATTGCAGTCCAGAGATTTTGCTATTGAGTCTCTGGCATCCTCCAGCATGTGTCGGGTTTGTTGACCCAAGGTATGAACCGATGAGGGATTAGCGCTAACCCCAAGCCCCTCAAGCAGAGCCTGCTTTGCAACTGGACGCAGAGGGGTGGTGGAGGCATGGTCCAAAAAGACTTTCATGCCATAACCCTAAAACAGCATGCTGGCCAGTTTGGCCCTCGCCTGCAATACCAAAGGTTCGCTGCCACCGATTAGCTCAAATAGCTCAAGCAGGTGATTTCTAATCTTTTCTCGATTCTCTTCATCGGCAGAGACAAACTTGTCCAAAAGATTATTCAAAGCCTCATCGGCTTTTCCATAAACCAGCAAGGCATCGGATTTCTGGCGTAACTGATCTGGGTCGTCACTGTCTATGGCCAACGCCTTTTCCAAATCAATATCACCCATGCGCTTCATAAGTTCTATTTGTCGCTTCATGGAAATCAACTGCTCATCATTGGGTTCCTGCTGCAACGCCTTTGTCAACTCGGACTCCGCGGTGTCCAATTCACCCTGAGAAATCAGATTGGCGATGTAAGAGCTGATATCTGGCTTTTGCTCTTCGCCGAGCTTCACCGAACCAGTGACGCCATTTTCACTGGCTGCCTGCAGCAGCTGGCTCATGACCGAGGAAATCTGCTGCATCGGCTGATCTCCTTGAAACAAAGGTGCTGGCTGACCATTGAGCAGAGCAACAACCGATGGGGTTTGCGAAACACCAAAGGCTTGCGCAAGTTGCGGCTGGTTGACGGTGTCTATTTCCAAACCAATAACTCTTCCCTCGCCCTGGCTGATTAGCTCGGTGAGGTTTGTTTTCAGAGACTCGGAATCGTTGTTTGCAGAAAATAAAACAATGATCGGGATTTGATTTGAAAGCTCAATGTATTCACGAAGTTTGACCTCATCGGCTACCGCAAACGGAGGGAAGGTTTTATCACCCTTGCCCAAACCAGATAGGTCCTGGCCACCAGTTATGTTACTCATCACCCTCCAGCCTAGTAACAGTGAGCAATACCTGCGAAGCTCCCAAAATCTTTACCCTTCGCTCAGATTCAGAAGATGGAATGTGAGCGAGCAGCATCGTTCCATAGCGTGTTTGAATACCCGTTGCACTTGCCTCACTGCCAAGCAGTACCTGCTCAGGCCCCGGCTCAACAGCAATTGCCTCGGCAACTTCGGTTGGTGAGATGGAGGTTTCGTCAATCATGTAAAACGCAACCAGTGCGCCCGCATCGGTGGTTCCCAGCTGGAAAATGTTCTCATCACCGAGTTCATGGTCGGTTTCCACCACGGCATTCTCAAGCGAGTTCTTAAGAGCCAGCAAATTGCCACTCGCCTGAGCAATGTATTGATTATCGGGATCAAGCACATTCACAGCCACCGAGTCCAAACCCTCATCAATCAAGTTACCGATTGCAGGAACTAGCCCAGAAACCTTGAAGTTCAAAAAGCCACTGTCTGCGGTGATTGGCGAGGAGCCAGTTTCAACTGCAGCAACTTCTGGGAAGTCGATGTTTGGCAACAGTTCGATGTTGTACCAAAGTTGGTAGTTCTCCCTGACTGATTCTTGGCGAATAAACAACGCCTGCAGTGGAGAGGAATCTGTCCCCTCACCCACCACCATCATTGCCGTTCGCGGCCAGGACTGGGATTTGGTGGGCAAGGCCAGTTGCAAGGATGAGCTGATTGGTTTTGGTGGTGCTATCTCATCAGATCGATTCATCAGTGTGTAATAAGAACCTCTGAACTCAAGACTTGGACCTGCCAGCCTGCTCTCTAGCAGTTCACGGTTTTGCTGCTCGTCTCCCTGAATGATGACATCAGTGATGGAGTCCAGAATTGAATCAAACTGCGTGGTGTTTAGAGTCGGTATCGCCTGCGTTTCTGGCTGATTCGGTTCTAGCGCCGGGTCTGGATATTGCGGTGCGCAGCCAGCCAATAACCCAGCAGATAGGCCGATTGCAACAAATTTAGCCCTGCGACCTTTTCTTTTCGGTGCAGGATTAGCTAACCCACCACTCATGACTTTTCTGGCTGAGGGTGGCTTTGGAACCTTGGGGCCACGTCTTCTAGGTTTGAAATTTTGTTTGCGGATGGCATTAACCAATATCAGCAAGCTCAATAAGTAACCAGCAATACTCACTGCAAAAAACGGATCCGATGCAACACTCGGAGGATCCACCTGCCAAGTGAGCTGGAGATTGCTGGGAACGGGATTCACGCCATCCGAGGCTATCAAATAGGCAATGCCGGGTTGATAATCAATGGTTGCAGTTAGCAAGCGCTGCTCAACTGATTCGGTCATGAAAACATCAAAACCAGTCACGGTGTTGGGTGGATTGTCACCCCGATAGTTTCTGCCAATGAGGTTGGATGTCTCTAGGTCAGGATTCACTCGCAGTGAGGGCTTTGACCAATTGGCCCCATCCAGCCAGGCAACTAAATCACTCTCACGACCACTGATAAGTCTTATCTCAGAATCACCAGAGATCCTTAGCTCCACCCGGTCTGCATAAGATGCCAGCATTTCAGGCTCCAGTAGGGCATATCTAGAGGATTCAGTGAAGGCAATTGACTGGCGCACCTCGGTTTCTGGAAGCCAAACTGTCTGCATTGCCACACCCTGCAATAGGCTTACAGTAGAGATCAGAAAAACAAGCGCACTCGCTAAGAATCTCATTGTCAACCATTCCCGCTAGACTTTTGGCTAGCTCGAAGCATTTTACTAACCAGGAGTGAAAACTTGTCGCAGGCCAACAGCAAATTCGAATCTAGCGTTCGTGGCTATGACCGCCAACAGGTTGACAACGAGCTCAAAAGGCTAAACGCCGAAATCCTTAGGCTGTCAACTTTGAACCAGGAACTTGCCGCGCAACTAAAACAGGTTCAAAGTTCCGAAAAAGACAAAGCCCAAAGACTGCACGAGATTCAAAACCCCGATTACACCTCACTAGGTTCTCAGGCAAACAGAATTCTCTCTGATGCGGAGCAGATAGCGAAAAGACTAGTCAGCGAGCAAAACGCGGAGCTAGCTAGCGCCAGAGAAGAATTTGAAGAGCAAATAGAATCACGTCGCTCCGAATTAGAGGCTGAGTATCAAAAAACAATCTCCGATGCCGAAAAAAGAGCAAAAAGCTGGCTGAAATCCAGCCAACAGGAGGCGGCACAGATTATTGAAAACGCCAAAGAGCAAGCACAGGAGATTCTGGAAGAAGCCAATAGAGAAGCGGGTCGCCTGCGTGGAATTGTGGCAACCGAGGTTGCTGGAACCCGAATGCGAGCAAAGAGGGAAATTGCTCTGCAGCAGGCAGAGAACGAAAAGCAACTTGCGTCAATTAGGCAAGACCTTTTAGACCAGCTTGATGAAAAATTGGCGACAAAGTTGATTGGTGAGAAACGAATCGCCGCTTTAGAAAAAAGCCTTGCTGAGCAAAAAGTTCAGGCCGAGAAAACATTCAAGCAAAACGCGGATGCCTCCATCCATGAGGCTGAAGAATATGTGCGAACTGCCCAGCAGAGTGTTGATGATTTAGTAAAAACTAAAAAGCGATTGGCCTTCGAGATTGAAACCTTGGAGCTTGCTGCGGTGAGCGAAAATCAAACTCAGGTTAATGATGCGCGAGAAAAAGCGGAGGCAATAGTTCATCAGGCAGAGCTAGCGGCGGCTCAGATGGAGTCGGAAGCGAGTGAGAGATTTAGAGAAATCGAGCTGAAGCATCGGGAAAAACTACGCAAACTTCAACAGCAGAGCGATAGCATCGAAGAGTATATCCGCAGTTTGAAGCAAAAACTCAGTGGTATTGAAATAGAAGAAGAGAGGGAGATAGATGCAGATTAGCAACTTCAAGCTTGGCAATGCCTTCTATTTGGGGTTGCTGGGTGGGCTTGGAGTGATGCTTGCTCTGCTAATTGCGGGAGCTTTGACCACAACCGCAACAATTCTCACCTATATAGCTGCAGCACTGTTTGTGGCACTTGGTCTAGATCCTCTAGTCAATTGGATAGACAAACGCGGACTGCCACGCTGGGCATCGGTTGCATTGGTTGCAATTGGGTTTGTGGGGCTGATTACCGTTCTGCTGATCAACATCATCCCTACCGTTATTCGTGAGGCGAATAACTTGATATTGGCTGCACCCCAAATTGTTGATGGCCTGATTGATGTAGAAGTTTTCAATGATTTCGATCAACAACTCGGAGGCGTAGTCTCAAACTCACTATCTACGCTGGCTGATTACCTCTCAGACTCCTCAAACTGGTCAAATCTACTTGGTGGGGTCTTACAGATTGGACTTGGAATCATCAATGGCGTTTTTGGCGCAATCATCGTTATCATCCTGACGCTTTATCTGATGGCATCTCTGCAGCAACTCAAAGAATTCAGCTACAAGTTGGTTCCTGCCAGCAGAAGAGACCGTTTCTCTGAAATCACAGAACAGGTTGTTGGCAGCGTTGGTAAGTGGGTTAGCGCTCAGGTCACAACAGCTTTCATTCACGCACTGTCCGCATTTATCTTCCTGAGCATTATCGGAGCTCCATTCGCATTGCTTCTCGCCAGTGTGAGCTTTATCCTTGCCCTAATTCCGCTTGTGGGACCAATAACTGCTGCAATCTTGGTGACTCTTGTCTCTTTGACCGACTCCACCACAACTGCTCTGACTCTGGTGATTTACTACCTGGTTTATTTACAATTGGAGGCTTATCTAATTAGCCCGAGAATCATGAAAAAGGCTGTCAGCGTTCCCGCGCCGATTGTTGTTATTGCGGCACTTTTGGGTGGAACACTTCTTGGTGTGCTGGGAGCATTGGTGGCAATTCCAGTTGCTGCCAGCATCATTATAATTCTGCGTGAAGTTTGGATGCCCAGACAGCAAATGCGCTGATTATTCCCACTCGGTTGGTAGTGGCGATGATTCAGGCTTGATTAAAGCCACGATTCGGTTCAAAACCTCACGGGTATAGGTTTCTCCAACCCAAAGATGCTTGGCACCCTCAACAACTTGGATATCAATGGTGGGAATCACTGCAAATTTTTCACGAGCTGGCTGCTCGGTCAAAAAATCATCAAATTCTGGAATCAGAGCAACCAGGGGTGCCGGGTTCTGGTTCCAGCTCGTAAGCTCCTCGGCACTGGTTCTATGAAGCGGGGGCGAGAGCAAAACCGCTCCGCTGATTGGGTATTGAGCACCGTATTTCAAAACTAACTCTGTTCCAAAAGACCAGCCAACCAGCCAGATTCTCGAGAACTTGTCGGCTAGGTAGTTATAGGCGGCATCAAGGTCAAATCTCTCCGCATTGCCGCCATCGAATTCACCTGTTGATTTTCCATGGGGAGACTCGGTGCCTCTGGTGTTGAACCTGAATACGCTAATTCCGGTAATGGCTGGAAGTCTGTTGGCGGCCTTTCTCAAAATATGTGAATCCATGAAACCCCCATGGGTCGGCAGAGGGTGACAAAACAGAATGACATCGCCAGTTGGGTTTTCAGCCTTTGCCAGCTCCCCGATTAGGCTCTCGCCATCTTCAGTTTGCAACCAAACTATCTCTCGAATGCTTGGCAGCTCGGTGCTAGCTCTAATTTCGCTCAATCCAACCTTCCTTGAAACATTTTCCAGCAGTGATTGTGAAAATGCCTGCGGGTTTCTATGCCTCTATGAACATCCCAAGCAACCATGTGGTTGGTGCCTGGTTCAATTTCCAACGAGCAGTTGCGACAAATCCAAAACTTTGCTGGATCATCGCTCTGACCACTGGTGCCGCGCACCTCGTATTCAATGCCCCGCTTAGTTTCTCTTCTGGGTGCTGAGATCTTCAGAAGCTCGTAATCTAGCTCTCGATACTCTTTTTTTGCTGCGCTTCTGCGACGCTTTCCTCTTGCCATTAGTACCAGTTGTGTTCGTCAGAATGGGTAAGTGCGGCACACGGTGAACCATACCTACGGTCTATGTAATTCAGACCCCAGTCAATTTGGGTCTCAGGGTTAGTTCGCCAGTCACTGCCAGCACTAGCCATCTTCTCGGCGGGCAGAGATTGTGGAATGCCATAGGCACCAGATGAACTGTTGGTGGCTGTGTGGCGCCAATTGCTCTCTCTTTCCCAAAGCTTTACCAGACATGAGTATTCCGAGTAATCCCAGTCATATTCCAAAACCTGATCCAGCGCATAGCGCTTAACTGTTCCCGGCTCTGGGTTTTCTGCATCCCCAATTAGCAACTTGGTTGCAGTTGGACCACTCATGATTAGATATTGACCTCTTTCGAAATCAACATTTGAGTTGTTGCTAATCAAAACTTGAGAAGGTGCATCTGGTGCATAGTTATCGGCAATTGACAGCTGTTCCAGCGAAGGAGAGACAGCGGATACGCCAATAAGACCGAGCGCTAAGGAAAAACCAAGGCCGATTCTTAGACCAGGTCCTGATTTCTGTGACGCGTGTCTTGCCATGAATTCCTCCAAAGGCTCAACTCTACATTGAGAGTTAGTGTCAGAAAACCCTTAGTTTCTGCTGGCAATGATGCCAATAACCAGGTTATTGAAAACCTCATCAACTGAGCTCATCAGATAACCCATCCGCACCTTGGGTATAAACCCTGGCCTCAAAAGCTTGGTGTCAATCTGATCTCCGCCAAACAGCTCATGCTCAATCATTAGCAAGAGTGAATCAACGGTCTTCACGTCATAGCCTTTTTCGAAAACTCCAACCAGTGGGAACCTGCCTCCTGGCTTTTCAGCAAGAACTCCGGCCAGCATGTCTTGCATATCCTCAGGGTCTTGGTTGACCTCGACTCCTTGATTAAGTTGCAGATAATCAACGGCGGCATCGATGACTCGGTCGGTTGTTTCGATGTCCAGTCCACCTGCAACTAGAGAGATTTTCTGATCTGAAATTGTTTTCCAGTCACTGGCGTTTGACAGCAGTTCCACCACTTCTGATGGCTCGTAACCAATCTCTTCGTTGATTGCTTTTGGAATCTTGTTTTCCAATTGATCTCCTATAAAAACACCAGCATAAATAGATATCCGATAAATGCAGCGGGCAACATCGAGTCTAACCTGTCCATCACCCCACCGTGGCCGGGCAAGATGTCCCCCATGTCTTTGATTCCCAGATCTCTTTTAATCAAACTTTCTGAAAGGTCTCCCAAGACCGCTGATAGCAGTATTGAAAGACTGAATACAACTGCCAGCAAAAGAGTGGTTCCAATTAGGAAATAAGCACTGGATATGCCAACCAGTAATGCTCCAACAACACTTGCGATGAAGCCCTCCCAAGTCTTTTTGGGACTGATCCCGGGAGCAAATCGAGTTTTACCAAAAAACCTACCGATTAGATAACCGAAGGTATCGATGGCAACAACGGTTAAAACCACTGAAAAAAGTATTGCGATTCCGTTATCGGCAGCAACTATGAGAACCGCAAAAGACATCATCAATGGCACATAGAAAACCACGAACACACCTGCGCTGAGATTCCTAAGCAGTTGTCTTCTAGTCCCCTGTCTTTCAAACAGCTCATAGGCCAGGGTGACGATTGACAAAAGTGCTATCGACACTAAAGCGCTCAGCCACTGGCCAATCGCTCCCTCGAAATAACTAAAGCCAATGACCGGCAATGCCAAATAAGCCGCAGCCCAACGACTGATTTGATATCCGCCGTGGCGCAAAGCTGACGCCAACTCCCAGGTTCCTGCCATTGCAGCCATTAGGGCCAAAAAAACAAATAGAAGTGGGTCTAAAAGGCTTGCTAAAAAAGCTCCCCCGAGGCCAACCCCAACTAAAACCCTTGGTAAAAGGGTTTTAGATTTGGCCTTAGGTTCCACTTATACCTCGAGTAGTTCTGCCTCTTTGTTTTTCAAGGCCTCATCGATTTGATCGACATGTTTTTTGGTAATTGCCTCGAGCTCTTTTTCCGCGCGGCTGACATCATCATCACTTGCTTCACCATCTTTTTTGAGCTGATCGAACTCATCTTTGGCGTGCCTGCGGATGTTTCTAATCGCTACTTTTCCAGCCTCTGCTTTGTCACGAGTCAATTTCACATACTCTTTGCGACGCTCTTCGGTTAGTTCTGGCATGCTGGCCCTGATTAGATTTCCATCATTGGTTGGATTCACTCCCAAATTTGGGGAATCTCTGAGGGTTTTTTCAATCTCTCCCAGAACGGACTTGTCATAGGGGGTAATCACAATCGTTCTTGCTTCTGGGTTTTGAAGGCTTGCCAACTGCTCCAGGGGTGTTGGTGTGCCGTAGTAGTCAACCATAATCTTGCTAAACATCTGCGGGTTAGCTCTACCACTTCTGATTGATGCAAATTCTTCTTTTGTGGCACTAACCGCCTTGTCCATTTTTTCTATGGCGGTGTCTAGTGATTGCTGAGTCATGTAGTTACCTTTCTAACTAACCGAAGTTCCAATTTGTTCTCCGCTGATTGCAGCTGTGATGTTGCCTGGCTTGTTCATTCCAAAAACCCTCATCGGCATCTTGTTATCCATGCATAAGCTAAATGCGGTGGAATCAACCACCTTTAATTCTCGAATCAGTGCATCGTGATAGCTGATTGACTCGATCAACTCAGCATCGGGGTTTTGATTTGGGTCATCTGTGTAAACACCATCGACACCATTTTTCGACACCAAGACTTCGTCTGCCTTGATCTCAAGAGCCCTTTGAGCTGAAACCGTATCAGTTGAGAAATAGGGCAATCCCGCACCCGCTCCGAAGATCACCACTCTCTGCTTTTCGAGATGCCTAATTGCTCTCAATGGGATGTAAGCCTCCGTCACCTGAGCCATTGAAATGGCTGATTGCACACGTGTGTTCACGCCTGCTTGTTCCAAAAAGTCCTGCAAGGCTAGGGCATTCATGACTGTTCCAAGCATCCCCATGTAATCGGCTCTGGCCCGATCCATCCCTCGATTGCTTAGCTCGGCTCCCCTGAAAAAATTTCCGCCACCAACCACGATTGCAACCTCGGCCTTTTCCGCTCCAGCTGCGATTTCATTCGCAATCGAGGCAACTACATCTGGGTTCACCCCAACTTCGCCTCCACCAAAGGCTTCACCTGAGAGTTTTAGTAGAACTCTTCTGTTTTTCTCGGGCAAGTTAACTCCTCCTTGGCTCTTGAATAGTTTAGGGGGAAAACAAAAATGGACCCGGCGAAACCGGGCCCATTTAAGGATAGAACTATTTATGCTCCAACGCGGAGGCGAATAAAGGAACTGACCTTCACCCCTGCGCTTTCTAATACCTGTCCAACGCTCTGCTTTGGGTCCTTGGCGAATGCCTGGTCGAGCAAGACATTCTCCTTGAAGAAACCAGTAACTCTTCCCTCAACAATTTTTGGCAATGCCTGCTCTGGCTTTCCCTCGTTGCGAGCTGTTTCCTCGGCGATCGAGCGCTCTTTTTCAACCAAATCTGCTGGCACGTCTTCACGTGACATGTAAATCGGTGAGAAAGCAGCAATGTGAACTGCAACGTCATGAGCGACATCTGCATCTCCGCCGCTGTAGCCCAACAAAACACCCACCTGTGGAGGAAGGTCCTTGCTGGTGCGGTGCATGTAGGCGTCAAAGCTGTCCGCTGAAGCTGCTGCGAACTTTCTTAGCTCCACTTTCTCACCCAAGATTGCAGCCTCGTTGGTGATCTGCTCCCCAACAGTTGAAGAACCCATTGGAGCCTTTAGTGCTTCTTCGGCATTGGTGGCATCGCTACCAACCAAAGCGTCCGCAACACTGTCTGCCAGTTCGATGAACTTCTCACCCTTGGCAACAAAGTCGGTTTCGCAAGCAAGCTCCATCAGAAAGCCTTTGCCGTCGCTCACACGAGAAACAATCAGTCCCTCACTGGTTGCGCGACCTTCACGCTTGGTAACACCCTTCAGGCCTTTTAGGCGCAATGCCTCCATGGCCTTTTCGAGGTCACCATCGGATTCATCAAGTGCCTTCTTGCAATCCATCATTCCTGCGCCGCTGCGCTCACGCAGGGCCTTGACATCAGCTGCCGTGTAGTTGGACATTACTCAGCTTCCTTTTTCTCTTTGGTTGACTTTGCTGCGGGCTTCTTAGCAGGAGCCTTCTTGGCAGCTGGTTTTTCCTCAGCCTTTTTCGCCGCTGGTTTTTTAGCAGGGGCCTTCTTCTCAGCTGGCTTTTCTTCGGTCTTCTTAGCAGCAGGCTTTTTTGCTGCTGGTTTTTCCTCAGACTTTTTAGCCGGAGCTTTAGCGGCTGGCTTTTCTTCGGTCTTGGCAGCAGGCTTCTTGGCTGGGGCTTTCTTAGCCGGAGCCTTCTTCTCAGCTGGCTTTTCTTCTGTTTCTGCAACAGGGCTGTCGCCAGTTTCAGTTGCTGAAACGGTCTCTGCTTCCGCCACTGGAGTCTCTGGCTGGGCCAAAAGCTCGCGCTCCCACTCAGCTAGAGGCTCTGCTTCCTGCTCTCCGCTTGAGTGCCTTGCAACCATGCCATCAGCTGCGGCGTCTGCAATTACCTTGGTTAGCAATTCGATTGAGCGAATTGCGTCATCGTTTCCAGGGATACCGATTTTGACATCCTCAGGGTCACAGTTGGTGTCCAGAATCGCCAAAACGGGGATGCCCAGCTTCTTGGCCTCTGTGACAGCAAGGTGTTCCTTGTTGGTGTCTACAACCCACAAAGCGGTTGGTGTGCGATTGATGTTTTTGATACCGCCCAGAGAGCGATCCAACTTGTCTCGCTCACGGCGCAGAAGCAACAGTTCTTTTTTGGTGTAACCAGTTGAAGCTGGGTTTTCCAAATCCATGGTTTCTAATTCTTTTAGTCTCTGCAGACGCTTGTTTACTGTGTTGAAGTTAGTCAACAGTCCACCCAGCCAGCGCTGGTTAATGAATGGCTGCCCAACCCGCAAAGCCTGTTGAGCAACAATCTCCTGAGCCTGCTTTTTGGTTCCAACAAACAAGATGTTTCCACCAGAGGCAACCATGTCTTTCACATAGTTATAAGCCTCATCAATGTGGGATAGTGATTGCTGCAGATCGATGATGTAAATACCTGAACGATCGGTCAGGATGTATTTCTTCATTTTCGGGTTCCAGCGCCTTGTCTGGTGCCCGAAGTGCACGCCACTGTCTAGCAGCTGCCTCATTGATACAACGGCCATAGCCGTTCTCCTCTCAGTTACTGATGGAATCAATTTGACCCATCCCTGGTGCCTAGCTCACCCTCACCGCGACATGCACGGACTGAGAAGGCGAGGTTTGATTAGACACGCGAATTCACCCCTTGGGGTGTGCCTTAAGCTTAGTGCAGAAACTCGCTTGTTTCCACAATTTTTTAGCCATTGCAGGTCAAGCATGAATGCCCGAATAGCCTCTTTAGATGCACCTATTACTACTGATGTCTCTTATTGTTCCAATAAATGATTTTGAAAGACCATTAACTGCCTATGGCTCTGGCCACAGAGGCATTGATCTGCAAATCACAGAGGTTAGATCACCAGCTAGCGGAAGAGTTAGTTTTGTTGGAGAGGTCTTCACCAGAGAGCTAATAACCATTGAAACCAACTACGGAAAATTTAGCTTTGAGCCAGTGTGCTCAGAGCTTGTAAAAAACCAAGAGGTGAAAAAAGGCCAACTAATTGGTTATCGCTGTGAATCAGAGAATTACCAACCTCACTGCGATAGCTGTGTTCATGTTTCATTTAGAGACCAAACTGGGTATCTAAACCCACTCTGGGTGATTGGAGGGCGCTCCCCTGCAACGTTGATTTCAGGCCCTGGGATGGGCCTTGGCGTAACCCTCGCGCAGTCTCTGGATTGAAACTTGGGTGTAAATCTGGGTGGTGGTCAACGAACTGTGGCCAAGTAGTTCCTGGACTGATCTCAAATCCGCACCATTGTCCAAAAGATGAGTTGCGGCTGAGTGTCTCAGCGAGTGAGGTCCGAGTTGCATGCCAGTTCCGGCTAATTGATTCGCCACAATCCGATACACATCTCTCGAACTCAAAGGTTTTGCTTTGTCATTGATCAAAACGAAATCAATCACCTTGGAGTGCTCAAGATAGTTACTTAGGGCATCCTTGGCTGGCTCACCAAAAGGCAGAGTTCTTTGTTTGTTTCCCTTTCCAGTCACTCGAAGTGTTTGCCTGTTGAAATCGATATCGCCAAGTTTCAGCTGAACCAACTCGCTCACTCGCATGCCAGTTGAGTAAAGAAGTTCAATCACAAGCCAGTTCAGCCTCTGCTGGTGCTCTCCATTTGCTGCGAGAGCTCGCAGGTTTTCAAGTAATTGAGTCAAGAACCGGGCATTTGCGGTCTTTGGCAAAGTTCTGGATAATTTCGGGGAGCGAAGCCTGACTGTCGGGTCTATGTCTAATCTTCCGGTTTCGAATAAAAACTTCCCGAAAGATCTGGCAGTCGCAGTTTTTCTGGCAATAGTTGACTTCTTTGCCCCTGCTTCAGATGCAAAGTACAGCCAGTCTCGGAATGTGTCAGTGTTCAAATCCTGCAGCTTCGTTTTTGCAGACCCCATGAACTCAGTAAGTTCTCGCAGGTCATTGGAGTAGGCGCGTAGGGTGTTCGTGCTTAGACCAGCTGCCTGTTTGGCCCTGATGAACTCACTAATTTCCTGCTGCATGCCTCAAGCCTAAACACTTGCTGATATTCGAGGGGGATTTGAACAAGGTTGTTTAGGTGGCGCTTTGCTTAGCTACGTTCAAAACCTCTACCCCTTGCTTTTTAGCAAGCCAGGCTCCACCCGGCGAATAATCGGGATTCTCATCCAAGCAACAATAAACTTTTCGATTCAGACTCAATGCGTGCTGGGCGGTGTTGATGGAACCGCTAACTACCGGTGCTTCAATCAAATAAAGCTTTTCGGCTAGAGCTGCAATTAGGCGATTTCTATTTAGAAATCCAATTTTTCCCGAATTGAAAAGAGGTGGTTGCTCACTAATAACTGCACCAGAAAAACCTGAATCAACAAACCGCTTGGTGGCGATTGGGAAAATCGAATGTAGCCCGCTGGAGACCACCATCAATTGTTTTTTGCCTTCAACTGAGGCACGTCTGTGGGCGGCCATATCAATCCCATTGGCTCCCCCAGAGACCAAAGACTCATTCTTTTCAAAACCCGACACGATCTGCTGAGCAGCTCTCAGCCCAAGTTCACTGGCCTGCCTAGTTCCAACAACAGCTGTGAAACTGGTTATTTTCAAATCTCCCCTTGAAAAAATCAGCCAAGGAGATTGATGCTCTAAATCCCGGAGGTTAGGAAAACTCTCTGGGTAAAAAATTTGCAGACCGAGTTTTTCGCTCAACTCCAGGGAATGATCAACATCAAACTTTTCCAGTCTTGACCGAGCTCTTGCAAGTGCCATCGCTAGCCAACGTTGATCAGCACTTGCAGATGCAATGAATTTGAAAGCCTCTCTCGGGGAGTATTGCCAAAGGTGTTTACGCAACCTGCCCTCGTTAGCAGGCAGTGCAACGGTCAATAATGCTCGGTAATGGGTTTCTGGGGAGGCTTTCATGAGAGAAAGCTTCTCGCCCAAGTAGCTTAGAAAAACTAAAAGAGGGTAAGACTGTGAAGAACTAGTCCTCTATTGCAAACTCTTTTGGAATTTCTATTTCCTGGTTGCCAAGCTCTTCCACGTTTACATCTTTGAAAGTGAGGACGTTAACACTTTTCACAAAGCGATCGGTGCGGTATGTGTCCCATACCCAAACATCGGTCATTGAAAGCTCAAAATAGAAATCTGCACCAGACTCGACTCTTTTTAGCTCAACCTCGTTAGCAAGATAGAACCTGCGCTCGGTTTCAATCACATAGCTAAACATCTTTATGACCTCGCGGTATTCGCGATAGAGCGAAAGTTCCGCTTCCCGGTCAAAATCTTCAAATTCTTGCTCGTCCATCACTCGCAAGTGTAAACCTAGAAAAGGGTTTGTTCCGAATTCAGTATTCGAGTTAACCAAGATTTTCGGTGGACATCAGTTGGCCCATGGGTCAAAATTGCCTGGATGTGTGCCTCTGAGGCATATCCCTTATTTGATTTCCAGTCATAGCTTGGGTGGCTTTCATGAAGACTGCGCATGATTTCATCTCGGTAATGCTTGGCTATGATGCTTGCTGCGCTCACCGCTGCGCACTGCTGGTCGGCTTTTAACTTTGTTTGCACAAGCTTAGGAAAACCAAGCCAGTTATGGCTTCCATCCAGCAGAATCTTTCCAGGACTTTTTCCGATTGCCTCAATCGCCAGAGTTGCCGCTTTTTCCAAACTCTTACTGATTCCGTTGTTATCAACCTCAGCTGCTGAGACCTCACCAACCCCATGCGGCAACCACTGTGATGCGGCCATCGACATGGCCTCTCTTTTCGGTTCTGCAATCAACTTTGAATCTTTCAAACCAACTGGGAATTCCAATGAGGATTCGTTGTCGAAAAAAGTTGCAGCCACCACCACTGGTCCGGCGATTGCCCCTCGGCCAACCTCATCAACACAAATTACTGAACCATGGCTCCGAACCAGCTCCAGCTCCGTTTCAAGGTTTGGGAACGTCATTGAAAACTTCACTGAAATTGTCAAGCCAAATCCAATTCTCGGCTGGCCAGCTCACAACAAACGCTCTTCCCACCAAAAACTCCGCACTAACAAAACCTCCACCAGGCAGGTCAGTGTGGAAACGTGAGTCTTGACTGTTTCCTCGGTTATCCCCCATCACCCAATAGGAATCGGCTGGGACGGTAACGTCGAAATCGATATTTGAAGGCTCGGCACCGTTTGGTAGGTAGCTTTCCTGAATAGCAACTCCGTTGATGGTCAAGCTTCCATTCTCATCACAGCAAACAACTCGATCCCCAGGCATTCCGATTACTCGCTTCACCAGATGCTCTTCACTATCGGGTGCCGTGATGCCAAAGCTTCCCAACACGAAATCACCAGCTGATTCAATCCAGCTGCGTTCTTCGGTGCGGACGGGTCCGAGCCAGCCACCTGGATCTTGGAACACCACAACGTCTCCGCGGTTGACATCCATCAATTGCGGAACCATTACATTGACGATAATTCGATCGTTTATCTGCAGGGTTTCAAGCATTGAGCCAGAGGGTATGAAGAAACTTCTAATCAAGAACGCTTTGATCAGCACCGATAGAACCAGTGCGGTTCCCAGGATTACGATAATGTCAAACAGCAGTGCTACAAAGCTGTTTCTTCTGAGCCTTTTCACGCCGCGGCGAAACGAGCGCCATAGGCTTCGTCTCCGTGGACGAAGCTCATGGGACATGTTTTAGTTCTCGCGCTTTTCTTTGATCTTGGCAGCTTTTCCTCGCAAGTTGCGCAGGTAGTAAAGCTTTGCTCGCCTGACATCACCCTTGCTGACAACTTCAATTTTTTCAATGATAGGGCTGTGCATTGGGAATGTTCTCTCAACGCCAACCTGGAACGAAATCTTTCTCACGGTGAAGGTTTCACGAACACCACTGCCGCTGACGCGGATTACCACTCCCTGGAAAACCTGCACACGTGAGCGGTTTCCCTCAACAATGTTTACGTGAACTTTTACATTGTCACCAGCGCGAAATTCTGGGATGTCGTCACGTAGATTGTTTGCATCTACTGAATCTAGGATGTTCATGTTCTTCTCTTCCCTCTAGCACGCAGGTCTAGATGGTTTCTAGTTTGATGTTTCATACCTTGCTCCCCTGCGGCAGAGCTTTACTGGCACAAGCGTAAAGTATCCCACAAGATTGACAATCTCTCAATGCTCAAATCAAGTCTGGTCTATTTTTTTCAGTTCTTTCCACTTGTTGCTGCCTCCGCCATTTTGCAATCTCAGCGTGATTGCCACTTAGTAAGACCTCTGGAACATCCAGGCCGTTCCAACTAGCGGGCTTTGTGTAGCTTGGGTATTCAACCAAGCCATCCTGATGGGATTCTTCAACCAAAGATTCACTATTTCCAATCACGCCCGGAATCAATCTCGAGATTGCTTCTATCATCACAACCGAGGCCATCTCACCGCCGTTGATTACGTAATCGCCAATTGAAAGTTCCAGGGTTTCAGCTTTTGTTGCCGAGTAATCAATCACTCTTTGATCGATGCCCTCGTATCTCCCACAAACAAAAACGAGGTGTTTTTTGTTGGAGAGTTTTGTGGCTGTGGCCTGATCAAATAACTTGCCAGCCGGTGATGGAAAAATCACGACTGTCCGATCATCAACCAGTTTGTCCAGAGCTTGCCCCAGAGGTTCTGGTTTCATAACCATTCCCGCTCCGCCACCGTAGGGACTGTCATCCACTGTTTTGTGAACATCAGTTGTGAATTCTCTGGGGTTTAGGGCTTGAAATTCAATCAGTTGATTGTCAATTGCCTTGCCGATCAACGAATGGTTCAGGGAATCAAACATCTCAGGGAAAACCGAGATTGCATCAATTTTCATTGCTCACCCTCAACAAATAATCCCTCTGGCGGGGTGACCACCAAATAACCTTGCTCTTGGTTCACCTCTGGAACTATCACGGAAACAAACGGGACCATCACTTCACTGTCCTTGGTCTGAACGATAAGCAAATCCTGAGCTGGCAGGTGATCCACCCGCTTCACCTCACCAACAACCTCACCATCGAGTTTCACCTTCAAGCCCACCAATTGATGGTCATACCAAGTGTCAGATTCCTCCGGAAGCTCATCAAGGGGTTTCTCAATCATCAGAATTGCACGAACTAAACCCTCGGCATCTTCGCGAGTTTCAATCCCCTCCAAAAACACAACTGGAGACTGGTTATACCAACGAAACTCTCGCACCTTGACGGTCTTTCCGTACCAATCTGATTCCTCTGGAACCTGCAACATCAGCTCATTGCCAGTTTTGAAGCGAAGTTCAGGCGAGTCTGTGTAGAGCTCTACTTTCAAAGCACCCTTCAGGCCGTGAGCTTTTAGCAAACGACCTACCCGAAGGGTGGTTTGCTCAGGAATCGGTATCCACCACGTCCACCCGGACGCGCTTTCCTTCCGCCAGGGCCTTAACCAAAGTTCTCATGGCCTTAGCTGTCTTTCCACTGCGCCCAATCACACGACCGAGATCATCAGGGTGAACCCTGACCTCTAAAGTTTCTCCACGAGTCCCTGATTTCAGGGTGACGGTGGCGTCATCTGGGTTTTCAACAATTGACTTAACTACGTGTTCGAGCACAGCCTGCAGCATGACTAGGCCTTATCGGTCTCAGCAGTTGCTTCTTCAGCTGCAGCCTCGGCAGGTGTCTCTTCTGCAGCGGCCTCAGTTGCAGGTGTTTCCTCAGCTGCCGGAGTTTCCTCTGCTACTGCCTCTGTTGGCGCCTCTGCGGTCTCTGCTAAAGTTTCCGCTGCAGCTTCAGATGCTGTGGTCTCAACCTCAGCTGGTGCCTCTGCTACTGCCTCTTCTGCTGGCTTTTCCTCTTTTTTCTCTTCCTTGGGAACAATGACACTCTTTTTGCTGGTGTCTGGGGTGAATTCTTCTTTTGCAGTCTGAGGCTTTACCTTGTTCACGGCTTTCTCGCCCTTAGACGCCTGGTAATCACCAGTGAGTTTCAATAATGCCATTACTGGTTCTGTTGGCTGGGCGCCAACGGATAGCCAATACTGAGCACGTTCACCATTGATTTCAATAATTGATGGGTCGGTGGTTGGAACATAGCGACCGATTTCTTCGATCACCAGTCCGTCACGGTGGACCTTTGAGTCTGCTACTACGACGCGGTACTGCGGTGCGCGAATTTTTCCAATTCGCTTCAGGCGGATTTTTACTGCCACAATTCTCCTAGTTTACAAGTGGGACGTATCTGCATCACCGCGGGGAAACTCGGTTCACAAATTCTCTCCAAGGGTCAGATAGAGGGTCGAACCACTTAGATCACCCCGATATTCTGCCAGATAAAGCCGCTGAGTGCTAGCTAAAGTCCAAAGGCGCTGCCCCCGCCATCAGTTTTATTCTGCTTTCCCTCCAGCAGTGCCCGCTCCTCAGCTGCCCTCTTAGCTGGATTGCCGCTTTTAGAAACCTTCTTTTTCTTGCCCTTGGATTTCTTGGCTGAGGGGTTGCCAGCTCCCAACTGAGCCATGTTCATTCCTGGCATTTGCGGTGTTCCACCTTTGGACATGGTCTTCATCATCTTGGCGGCCTGCTCGAATCTGCTAACCAGTGAGTTCACCTCGGTCACCGTGGTGCCGCTACCCCTGGCAATTCTTTGCCTGCGAGAACCGTTTAAAACTCTCGGTTGCTGGCGTTCGATTGGAGTCATGGATTGAATGATGGCTTGGGTGTGCTTCAGCTCATCCTCATCAAAATCTTCCATTTGCTTTTTCATGTTTCCAGCACCTGGCAACATGCCCATGATTGATTTCATGGAGCCCATTTTTTTCAGCTGCTGCATCTGATCCAAGAAATCTTCCAGCGTGAAGCTTTCTTTGGCGATTTTTTCCGCAAGCTCTGCTTGCTGTTGCTCGTCAAATGTTTTTTGAGCCTGTTCAATCAGCGTCAGAACATCGCCCATGTCCAGAATGCGGCTGGCCATGCGCTCTGGATAGAAAGGTTCAAAGTCCTCTAGGTTTTCTCCAGTTGAGCTAAAGAGAACATTTTCACCAACTACCGAAGAAACACTGAGAGCTGCACCACCTCGCGCGTCACCATCAAGCTTGGTAAGCACGGTTCCCGTGACACCAACTCCATCGTTGAATGCCTGGGCAACCTCAACCGCATCTTGACCCAACATCGCATCAATCACGAACAAAACCTCTTCTGGGTCAGTTTCGTTTCTGATGTCAATTGCTTGCTGCATCATCTCTTCATCAACACCCAACCGACCAGCGGTATCGATGATGACAACTGAGTGAGCCTTTGACTTTGCATAGTCAATTGACTGCCTGGCAACTTTGACGGGGTCACCAACACCGTTTCCAGGTTCTGGTGCAAAAACATCAACACCAGCTCTTTCAGCTAAAACGGTTAGCTGATTGACAGCATTTGGTCTCTGCAGGTCGCAAGCAACCAACAACGGAGTCTGCTGTTGAGACTTGAGCCAGAGAGCAAGCTTTCCAGCCAGGGTTGTCTTTCCAGAACCCTGTAAACCAGCCAACATGATGACAGTTGGTGGATTTTTCGCTAACTGCAGTTGTCTGGACTTTCCACCGAGGATTTCAACCAGCTCGGAGTTCACAATCTGCACAACCTGCTCGGCAGGGTTCAGTGCTTTGGAGACCTCGTCACCTAAAGCACGAGTTCGCACCTTGGCTACAAAATCCTTCACAACATCCAGTGAGACATCGGCCTCAAGCAATGCTTTTCTAATATCTCGAAGGGTTCCATCAATGTCAGCCTCGGAGAGCTTTCCGCGGGTGCGCAGGTTTCTAAAAGTGTCACTGAGCCTGGTTGATAAATCTCCGAACAATGAAAACTCCTTCTATCTGCTAAAGATTACCTGGCTACCAAACCGCGAGCGAATTGTTCTGCACTGAAGAAGGCAAAATCGTTTATGCCCTCTCCTACCCCAACCAGTTTTACAGGAATATCAAACTCTCTTTGGATCGCATATAAAACCCCACCTTTGGCAGTTCCATCCAGCTTGGTCAAAACCATTCCGGTTACATCCGCAACTTCACTGAAGGCTCTTGCTTGACTGAGTCCGTTCTGGCCAGTGGTTGAATCAATCACCAATAAAACCTCATCAACCTGAGCAATTTTTTCAACAGCCCTTCTGATTTTGCCAAGCTCGTCCATCAGGTCTTTTTTGTTCTGCAATCGACCCGCAGTGTCAATGATTGCAATGTCGGCATCAGTCTCGATTGCCCGAGCCACAGATTGATAGGCAACGCTGGCAGGATCCTGCCCTGGCTTTTCTGGTGAAACAAATTCGGTTTCGGCTCGCTTTGCCCAGGTTGCAAGCTGCTCTACCGCGGCTGCGCGGAAGGTGTCGGCAGCTCCCAGCACAACCTTCCAGCCACCATCAGATAGCCAACGACCAAGCTTGCCAATCGTCGTAGTCTTCCCAGCACCGTTGACGCCAACCACCAAAAACACATAGGGCAACTTGCCACTGGTTAGGTTCAATTGCGCATCTTCGCGTTGCAGGTATTCCACCAGCAGGTCTTTCAACACCAACCTAAGCTCAGCATCACTGGTTGCCCCGAGCTTATTTGCTCTTGATTTCAGTTGAGCGACAATTTCCTCACTGGCCTGAAAGCCAAAATCAGCCATCAACATAATGTCTTCTAGGTCCTGGATTGAGTCACTGCTCATCTCTCCTGGAAACAGAGACCGAATTCCACTGAGGTCTCGTTTGGGAAGTTCAACCTCCGCAAGTTCATCGTTTTTGGATCCCTTTCGCCAAAACTTGAAATCAACCATGCTGCTCCAATTTTTGACTCACAACTTTGGTAATTCCATCTTGCTTCATAGAAACCCCATACAAAACATCGGCAATTTCCATGGTTCGCTTTTGGTGGGTGATTATTACCAATTGCGAACTTTCTCTAAGCCCCGACAAGACCTCCAACAGGCGACCAAGGTTTGAATCATCAAGTGCTGCCTCGACCTCATCCAAAACATAAAACGGAGATGGACGAGCGATGAAGATAGCCATCAGCATTGCAACTGCTGCCAGCGATCGCTCACCACCACTGAGCAAACTTAGCTTGTCTATCTTTTTTCCAGCCGGCCTGACGCTGACATCGACTCCTGCCTCCAGCGAATCATCTGCCTGGGTGAGACGCATGCTTCCCATTCCACCCGGAAACAGAGTTGGAAAGATTTCAGCAAATGCTTTTTGGGTGTCCTCGAAAGCACTTTCAAAAATCTCTCGCACCTGCTCATCCAAAGAGGTGATGATTCCACGCAAGTCTTTTCTTGCTTCTTCGACATCGGCTAGCTGATCTTTCAGATATTTATGCCTTTGCTCCAAAGCATCCAATTGCTCCAAAGCCATTGGGTTAAATTGACCAAGTTGGGCAAAATCTGACTTTGCTTGTCTTAGTTGCTGAATAAGCTCTGATTGAGATAGTTCTGTTTGCCAATCTTGACTTAGTAACTCCTCGCCCTCAACACCAAGTTCGTCGCTGATTTTTTCCAATAAGCTATTTTTGGTCAGTGAAAGCTCATGCTTTTTCATCTCTGAGCTTTGCACCTCTGCCTGAGAGGAATTCAAGCTTGCACGGATTTCTTCTGCTTTGGTTCGGTGGTGAGCGAGGTTTTCAGTGTCGGAGGCTCGCTTTGCCTCACTCGCCTCAGCCTTTGCTCGCGCCTGATCCAGAGAGTTCTGAATCAGCTCTGTAAGGGTTGGAAGTTTTTCTAGCTGCAGCTGCAGGTTTTCCAGCATCCTGGCTCTCTCAGATTTTCTAGCCTCGGCTTGCTCCAGTTTTTGTTTGCTTGACTCGAGTTCAGTTTTTAGCTGCTGCACCCTTGATTGCAACTGGCTAACACGTTCTTTCGAACCACCCAGCTCGACTCTTTTTTCAAACTCTTCTGACCTGACTTCATTCAGCTCAGCTTCCAGTTGCTCAAGCTTTTCAGGCTTTGCAGGAATCTCAATTAGCTCTGGTTTGCTATCTAAGCGTTTCGTTATCTGTTCTGAGAGGGTCTCTAACTGCTCGGAGAGATTTTTCCTTTGATCAGCAAGTCTCTCTATAGCCTGCTCGGTGGATTCAATCTGAGCCCTGAGTCGACCAGATTTTTCAGCATGGATTGCCAACTCTGCATCCAGAGCCCTCAAATTTTCCAGCGCCTCAGCCTCCTGCTTTTCAGAAACAGCTAGTTCGGCAAGCAATCTGTCGACCTCTTCGGAAACCAGTTTTGTTACCTCTCCGAGTGATTGAATTTTTTCTGACGCTAGCTCCGCCTCTGTTACCAGCTCCACCTTGGAAGCAGAGGAATGTTTGCCGGCTCGAAGCTGATTGCGTCTGATGATTTCACCATTGGTGGTGACCAGCGCTACTAAATCCTTATCAGCAAAAGCAGCCTCGGCCTGTTCCATGGATTCAATCAGAACAATGCCTCGAACCAGGTCCTGAATAACCTGCGGACCATCGAAGAAGTTTCCTATCGATTCAAATCCTTGAATTTTTTCACTGCTTCGTTTTTTTGCAAGGTCTTCGATTATCACAATCAGTGCCTGGCCAAGCTGCTGTTCGCCGAGTTTATTAGCGGCCTTGATTGCCTGCTTCATAGAAGGTGCCACTAAAGCATCACTTATCTCGCCAAGTGCTGCTGCAACGGCAGACTGATAGCCAGCATCAATTTTGATGTGCTCTGCTAAAAACCCGCTGAGATCGTCTGCCGATTGCTTCGCAAGCTGTTCTGATCCGTCGGTTTGCTGCATTGCCAGCTGTAAAGCAGAAAGTCTTGCCTGATTGGATTCGAGGTCTTTGGATAACTGTTGCAACTCAGTTTGTTTTTCATTCAGCTTGTTTTGAGCCTCTATTCGGGCCGCCTGTGAATCTTGATATTTCTGTTTCAGTGTCTGCTCATCACCAACACCCAGGGTCTCGGTCATTGACTGCAGCTGCTGGCGAAGATCAGCTAATTTCACCTTGCTGTTTTCTATTTCTGAGTCAGCAGTCGAAAGCTGTTGAGTTTTGTCCTCAAAATTTGCTTCCAGTGATTTTGTCTCACTGTCAAAGGCTGAGGCCTCAGTTGCTCTTTGCTGAGCACTTTCGACCAGTAACTGAAACTCTTGTTGAATGCTTTCAATTTCGGCCAATTGACCCTCACGCCTGCTTGCTAAAACCTCCAGCTGTTTTTCGTGTTCTGCAGATTTTGCCAGCTGGATGTCTATTTCAGCTTCCAGCTTGGAAATTTCTTCAGTGATTGGAGATGTGTCAACTTCAAACTCAGATTCACTTTTTAGATTTTGAATCTTTTGCTCAATAATCGATTTGCTGGAGCGAGCCCTGGCGGCCAAGCCCTCGAGTTTGAACACCAATTCACGAGCAGAATTGTCTCCCTGCAGAAGTGTTTGCTCCAGTTGTTTGATGTATTCGTTGGTGGATGCCAATTGCTCATTCAAAATCTCTCGTTCTGCGCGCTTTTCACTCTCGGTTGAATTCAAGGAGGAAAGCTTCTGATTCAAATCTTTTAGCTGCATGCTGTAAAGTTCGGAGCGAAGCCTGGTGAGTCTGTCACCGATTTGGTGTGCACGCTTGGCAACCTCGGCCTGCTTGGCTAGTGGTTTCAATTGCCTGCCGACTTCAGAAATCAGGTCGTTCAATCGTTGCAGGTTTCCCTGCATGGCCTCAAGCTTGCGCTCACTGCGTTCTTTGCGGCGGCGGTATTTCAGCACACCGGCAGCTTCTTCGATTAGGCCACGACGTTCCATCGGGTCAGCTCTGAGAATGCTATCCAGTTGACCCTGGCCAACAATTACGTGCATCTCTCGACCAAGTCCTGAATCGCTAAGCAATTCTTGAACGTCTAATAATCTGCAAGAGTCCCCGTTTATCGCATACTCACTCGCACCATTTCTAAAAAGGGTTCTAGAGATGCTCACCTCGGAGTAGTCAATCGGGAGTGCACCGTCGGAGTTATCAATCACCAGTTCAACGCTGGCCCTGCCAAGAGGTGCCTGAGAAGCGGTCCCCGCGAAGATGACATCTTCCATCTTTGCCCCCCGCAAAGACTTAACACCCTGCTCACCCATCACCCAGGCCAAGGCATCAACAACATTTGATTTGCCAGAACCATTGGGGCCAACAACCGCAGTCACCCCAGGTTCAAACTGCAGGGTCGTTGACTGCGCGAAAGACTTAAAGCCTTTCAGCGTAAGTGATTTCAGATGCAATCTAGCCACGCTCCTTGCTGGGTGGTGCTAATTACTTTAGTTTCTGTTTGCGGATTCGCTGGCAGCTTGGGCAGAAATGGCTTCCACGATTTTGCCAGGATTGACGCTGAATCAGCCTTCCGCAACGGTTGCAGGGCTTACCGGTTTGACCATAGGCATTCAGATTTTGAGCAAAATAACCAGACTGACCATTGATGTTTTTGTATTGCTGATCAAAGGTCGTTCCTCCTTGCGCAACTGCTTCTGCCAACACCTCGGTGACATGAGCAAACAGCTCATTTAGTTTCTTGGTTGAGAGTGAATCGGCTGGTTGATTGAAATGCACCCTTGCCCGCCATAAAGATTCATCAGCGTAGATATTTCCAATGCCACTAACCAATTGCTGATCAAGCAAGGCATGCTTGATGCCAGCTGTGCGGTTTTTTAGTTTTTTCCGCACCTTTGCCAAATTAAACTCGGGGTCTAATGGGTCCCTGGCGATATGCGAGACAGAAAGCGGGATCTCGGTGGCAGTCTTGGTTTCTGGACTGAACCCTGCTGCTGAACCTTCTGTGGGTTCCAACTGATCAATCATCAGGGAGCCAAATAGCCTCTGATCAGAAAACCTGAGTTGCAGTCCGTTGTCTAAATTCATTTGTAGTCGAACCTGTTTTTCATGCTCATAGTCCTGCGTTCTAACTAGCGCCTGACCACTCATGCCTAGGTGCATGACCATGGCAAAGCCTTCAACATCAATGGGTAGCCATATGAATTTTCCACGGCGAACAGCGGCTAAAAATTTTTTGCCTCTCATGATTGCTGCAAAATCGTGCTCGCCGCCTGCATGTTTTTTCAAACATCTGGAATCAAAAACCTCGATTGACTGAATCTCACTGTTAAGAACCGTTTCTGCCAAACCCCTGCGGACCGTCTCCGCTTCAGGCAGTTCAGGCATTGGCTAAATTCCTCAGAGAGTCAATTGCTGCATCAGATTCCGCAGAGCGCCTGGTCAGACCCTGACCCTTGCCTAAAAGCTTCTCACCACTGATTGCTTTGGCAAAAAACACTCGCTGGTGATCCGGACCTTCAAAGGCAATCTCATAAAAAACCGCAGGCATGCCTTTGGAGAGGAGTTTTTCATTCAGAGTTGTTTTTGGATCGCTTGCCTCCCGAATCGCATCGGGGTTTTCCAGTAGTGGAAAAATAAAGTCAGTCACCATCTTGGTTGCAGCTTCCATCCCATTTGAAAGATAGGCTGCCCCCAGCATTGCCTCAAAGGCATCTGCTAAAAGATTTGGCTTTTTCCGACCATCGGTTTGTTCTTCACCTTTTCCTAAGAAAAGATATTTCCCAACCTCGAGTCTTTGCGAAACAGAGGCCAGCGCCTGGGCGCTAACAACGCCATTTTTGATTTTTGTTAGTTCGCCCTCATTCAGCTCTGGGAATGAAGAATAAAGGTGACTGGTGACTACATAACCGAGGATTGAATCTCCTAGAAATTCCAACCGCTCGTTGTTCTCGCCACCGTTTTCATAAGAAAAAGAACTGTGTGTGAGGGCCAGCTTCAATAGCTTGGGGTCTATCTCCACTCCAAGCCGCGATTGCAGCTTGTCAAGTTCCATGGTTACGCGTCTGCTACTTTGCGACCCTTATATTCCATGTAAAGCTCGGTGCCAACGCTGTCGGTTACAACCTTCGCGCGGTGCGGCAAGCTGTAAACGGTCTTGCCGTTTTCAACAGTCTTGTTCAACTGCACTGGCTCGGCCTTCCACTGCGATCTGCGTGAGTGGGTGTTTGCCCGGGACTTGCGTCGCTTTGGAACTGGCATGTTCTTACTCTTCCTCTTTAAGCTTTTTCAGTTCAGCCCACCTGGGATCTATCTCGTCCTCGTGGACATGATTCGGATGTTCATTGAGATTGGCGCCACATTTGGCACACAACCCCAAACAGTTCTCGTCACATACTGGCTGGAACGGGAAACTGATGACAACCGAATCTCGAACGACCTGATCGATATCAACAGTATTGTCAATAACTGTCAGCTCGTCTTCCAACTGCCCAGAATAGGCGAAAAGTTCTTGAAAAGCTACCCTGAAACCATGATCCAATGGTTGCAAACAGCGAGAGCATTCTGTTTTTGCAACCCCAAAGGCTTCTCCGGTCACCAAAATGCCCTCATGAACACTTTCCAACCTGATCTCCACTGAGACATCATCGCCCGCAGGAATGGTCACCATCTCGGTTCCCCACGGTTCCTCCAGCGAAACATCGAAATCCAGCTGTTCCATGTGGCCAGGCTTGTTCACAAGGGAACGAACCGGCAACACCCAGCTAGTTTGCATCTAATCTCTCCTTGACCGCAGTTGCGACCGCCTGGGTAACATATTTTGAAATGTCACCACCCAGATTCGCAACCTCTTTCACCAGTGAACTTGAGACATAACCCAATCCCGGTTCACTTGCCATAAACACTGTTTCAACACCACTGAGATCACTATTGACCTGTGACATTGGCAGTTCGTATTCAATATCTGCAACTGTTCTAAAGCCCTTTATCAGTGCGCATGCCCCGTGCACCTCTGCATAATCTGCCAATAAACCAGTTTCGAGGGAGGCAAACCTGATTGGAGAGATGTCAATTCCTAATTCGCGAACACTCTGCTTAATCATGTTCAGTCGCTCTGAGGAACTGAACAGAGGCGTTTTACTGGGATTGTGAACAACCAGCACGTGGACCTCGTCAAACAGTTTTGTGGATCTTTTGAGTATTCCCAGGTGACCCAGGGTGGCTGGATCAAAACTTCCTGGATAAACGGCGATGTGCTTCATGGTTCAAGCCTAGCCTCGTGCAATGGTGTTATCTGCTCCCAGAGGTGAACAAAGTTCGATAATTTTTTCTACCCTGTCTGAATTTTCCAATATCTTCTCCGCCACCGGTTGCGCATCTCTGATTAGTTTTTGATCTCTCACAACCCCCAGCAGTCGAAGTCTGGATTGAGTGCCGGACTGACTGATTCCAGTGACATCACCTTCTTTGCGATAGCTCAGATCTAATTCACTCAGTTCAAACCCATCCTCGGTTTTCTCAAGAGCTCTTAATCGCTCATGCGCCTCAGAGCCTTCTTCGCTTGCGGTCACAAGCAGGCAAACTGCTTCTTGGTCTCCCCTGCCAACTCTTCCACGCAATTGGTGCAACTGAGCCAGACCAAATCTGTCGGCATCTAAAATAACCATCGCACTTGCATTGGGCACATCCACTCCAACCTCAATAACCGTAGTGGAGACCAAAACATCAAGCTCGCCAGCGGCAAACATTCTCATCACCTCTGATTTTTCATCAGCTGGCATTCTTCCGTGCAACAGCCCAATTGTCTTGTTCTGCAAATACTGATTCTGTCTCAGTGAAGCCGCCACCTCGACTGCCGCAGCACTTGCGGTATCCCCTGTGTCTTGGTCATTGAGTTCAATTCTTGGGCAAACCACAAAGGCCTGAAAACCGGCCATGATTTCTTCTGAAACCCTTTGCCAAACCCTGCTAACCAGCGCAGGGTTAGAAACACCAACAACATGGGTTGAAATCTTTTGACGCTGCGCAGGCTTTTCATCCAAAATCGACACACTCAAATCACCAAATACCGTGACTGCCAAGGTTCGTGGGATTGGGGTTGCGGTCATGATCAGCGTGTGAACATTTTCTGATTTTGATCTGAGCGCTTCTCTTTGCTCGACGCCAAAGCGATGCTGCTCGTCAATTACAGCAAGCGAGAGATCAAAAAACTCAACTCGCTCAGAAATCAAGGAGTGAGTTCCGATGACAATTCTTGAGCTGCCACTGACTATTTTTAGCAATGCCTTCCTCTGCTCCCCCTGGCTCATCTGTCCCGTCAGCAGCACTGGATGCACTTCATCAGCCAGTGGCCCCAAAGCCTCAGTGATTGCAATTAGGTGCTGAGAGGCCAAAACCTCGGTCGGAGCAATGATTGCGGCCTGTGATCCATCTTCAATTGATGCAAGCATTGCCCTGATTGCAACTAAGGTTTTTCCCGATCCAACATCACCCTGCAGCAATCGATTCATGGGTTTGCCACTGGCGAGGTCTTTTTCGATTTCTTTGCCAACACGCACCTGGGCTGAGGTGAGACTGTATTTCAGGTTGTCATCAAACTCGGCCAGCAGTTTTCCCGAGGTTCGCTTTCTAACTTCAACCTCCGCAAGTGATCGACGCATCAAGCCAAACTCAAGCAATAGGCCAAGCGCTTCGTGGGTCTTTAGTGTCTTTACAGCCTTTTGCCAATCAGCTGGCAACTCGGGCTGATGAATGAGTGTCAAAGCTTGTTTGAGTGAATAAATATCGAGCTGAGCAAGCAGTTGCTCATCAAATGGCTCCTCCGGCCATTGCATTGAATCAATCACCTGATTCATGATTTTTTGGATTCGCCAACTCGGAAGCGTCGACGACGCCGGATAAACGGGTATTGGTGTTTCCGCCCACCGTTGCGGATCAACATCCGATGAATCATCAAATAGTTCGTAATCTGGGTGAGAGAGTTGAATTTGACCCGAGAACAGACTGGTCTTTCCCGCAAACAATCCCTGAGTGCCGGGGAGTAACTGATTTGCCCGCCAGGCTTGATTGAAAAAGGTCAGTTTCACGGTGGCTGTTCCGTCGGTGATGCTGACTTCCAGAATTGAGCCTTTTTTGCCACGAATTGGTCTGGTTTGAACCTTTTCAACCTCTGCCACCAAGGTGACATCCTCACCAATTGGTAGCTGGCTCATCGGCGTTAGCTGTCCTCTTTGCAGATATCGTCGAGGATAGTGTCTAATCAGCTGACCAACAGTTCTTATTTCGAAAGCGCGAGCTAACTGCTTGGCGGTTTTTTCGCCAATCAGACCAGCCAAGGGAGTTTCAAAACTTGCCACGGTTCTAACCTATTCAGAATTTCTTGATTTCAGCCTTAGGCTCGTTAGGTGAGCAGAATAATTGCTGGAGTTGCCAAGGGCAGGAAACTTTTATCCCCCGCCAAAAACACCAGGCCAACCAGTGACCGAGTGAAAGAATCAATGTTTGGCATCTTGCAATCCAGGGGTGTCATTGAATCAGCCAGCGTATTGGATATCTTCGCAGGCACCGGAGCAGTTGGTCTGGAGGCGGTTTCTAGAGGTGCGACAAAACTTGTCATGGTGGAAAAAGATGCAACTGCAGCAACAATTTGCCAGCAAAATGCGGAATTGGTCCTATCTCACTTGGAAACACCCGTCGACATCCAAATGCTGCAAGCTAATGCCTATAACGCCCTAGACGACTTAGTTGGGCAGTTCAATCTGATCTTTTTGGATCCCCCATATAACTACCCAGTGAAAAAACTTAGTGAGAACCTGCAACAACTGCTTCCTTTGTCCAGGGGTGTTGTGGTGGTTGAGAAATCAGCTACGACTGAAATGCCTGAGCTAAAAGGTTGGGTGCTAGAAGAAACTAAAAACTATGGGGATAGTGAATTAGTTTTTCTTTCTAAAGATGTCTCTCAGTAGGGCCTGTGTAAACCTGCTGGGGTCTACCAATCTTGGTCACTGGATCTGCCATCATCTCTCTCCAGTGAGCGATCCAGCCGGGCAACCTGCCAAGGGCGAATAATGCGGTGAACATCTTTGGCTCAAAGCCCATGGCTTTATAAATCACGCCTGAGTAGAAATCAACGTTTGGATATAGCTTGCGAGAGACAAAGTAGTCATCTTGCAGGGCAGCCTCTTCCATTTTCTTGGCAATGTCTAGCAGTGGGTCATGGATTCCAAGATCGTTTAGAACACTGTCAGCAGTTGCCTTCACGATCTTTGCGCGTGGATCGAAGTTTTTATAAACACGGTGACCAAAGCCCATCAGGCGAACGCCCTCTTCTTTGTTTTTTACCCGCTCGATGAATCTCTCGACAGTGTCACCTGATTCGTGAATACCCTGCAGCATTTCAAGCACCGCTTCATTTGCCCCACCGTGCAGAGGCCCATAAAGCGCATTAACCCCAGCGCTCATGGATGCAAACATGTTTGCCTGCGACGAACCCACCAACCTAACCGTTGAGGTTGAGCAGTTTTGTTCGTGATCGGCATGCAGCATGAACAATGTGTCCAAAGCTTTGGTAATCACTGGGTTTTGGATGTAGGTCTCGGCATTATTGCCAAAGGTCAGCCACAAAAAGTTTTCAACATAGTTCAGAGAGTTGTCTGGATAAAGCAATGCGTGGGAGACAGAGGTCTTCTGTGCGTAGGCCGCCACCACCGGAAGCTTTGCCAACAGTCTGATGGTTGATAGCTCTACCTGCTCGGGGTCTTTCGGGTTTAGAGAGTCTTCGTAGAAGGTTCCAAGAGCACTCACCGCACTCGATAGAACACTCATTGGGTGAGCAGACCTGGGAAATGCTTTGAAGAAGTCCTTCAGGTCTTCTTTCAACAGAGTGTGACGACGGATCTTGTCTTCAAACTCTGAAAATTCTGAATCGGTTGGCAACTCACCATAGATAAGCAGGTAGGCAACCTCTAAGAAACTTTTCTGGCCAGCAAGCTGCTCGATTGGGTAGCCACGGTATCTGAGGATGCCGGCCTCACCATCGATGTAGGTAATGGCTGATTGGGTACTGGAAGTATTAACAAATCCTTGATCCAGTGTTGTTAGACCAACATCTTTCATTAGTCCTGAAATATCAAATCCAGCAGGACCCTGGGTTGAGGGAATTACTGGATATTGAACTGTTTTGTCTCCAAAACTAAGTGAAACTTTATCTTCTGAGGTCAAGGTGTCTCCTCGCTCTAAAATGCTGACGGTGTTCTCAGCCTAAAGCATTTTCAATCTGTTGGAAGCCGCTATCACGTCATTGTCAGAGGCGGTCACCGATATTCGAATGTGGCCTTTGCCAGCCTCCCCATAAAACTCTCCCGGACCCACCAAAATGCCCATCTCTGCAAACTGGGCTACTGCTTCGAAGGTGTCAGTGACTTTCACCCACAAATACAATCCACCCTCACATTTGGCTATTTCAAAACCTGCTGAGACCAAAGCATCTGACAAAATCTCGATTCGGTTTCTGTAAATCTTTTTCTGCTTTAGCACATGGCTGTAATCACTGAGCCCAGCAACCATTGCCTTTTGCACGGGAAGCGGAACTATCAATCCGGCGTGCTTTCTCAGGTTTATAAGACCCTGAATAAGTTCTTTGTCGCCACCTGCCAACGCAGCTCTGTAGCCTGCGATGTTTGATTGCTTGGATAGAGAATAAATGGCCAACAGGCCAGTTAGGTCTCCATCCGTGACCTCATCCTGCAATAAACAGGGGGTGGCAGTTTCCGAGTACTCATCCAACCAACCCAGCTCGGCATAGCACTCGTCACTCACCAGCACCGCGCCCAGTTCTCTTGCTCTTGCAACCGCCGAACGCATCTGCTCAATGCTCATGACAGAGCCATTGGGGTTAGCAGGTGAGTTGATCCAAATTAGTTTTGTGTTCTCTGGCCATTTAGAGGGGTCATCTTCACTGACCAAATTGCAACTAGCAAATTCAGCTCCCACCTCATAGGCGGTGTATGCAAGGGAGGGTTGCACCACGACATCATCAGAACCCAAGCCCAACATCACTGGAAGCCAGGAGATAAATTCTTTACTACCAACCGTGGGCATCACCTGATCAGATTCCAGATTCACCGATCTTCTGTTTGCAAACCAATCAACCATCGCCTGCCGCAAATCATTGGTTCCCGTTGCGGATGGGTAACCAGGTGAAATAGAGGCTTGTTTCAAAGCACTTGCAATAACCTCTGGAGTTTCATCCACCGGGGAACCAATGGATAGATCGACCAACCCATCGGGATGCTGCTCTGCGGTTTTTTTGTATGGGGCTAGTTTTTGCCAGGGATATTCCGGCAACCTGTCAAACAATTATTCGCCTTGCGGTGGCAATGCTGCAACCAACGGGTGATCTGATGGAATTGGCCCCATCTTGGCAGCTCCTCCGGGAGATCCGATTTCATCGAAGAAATCGACATTCACGTCGTAGTAATCAGCCCACTGCTCCGGGACATCATCCTCGTAGTAAATGGCCTCCACCGGACAGACCGGTTCGCAGGCACCGCAATCAACGCATTCGTCGGGTTGGATATAAAGCATTCGATCACCCTCGTAAATGCAGTCAACGGGGCACTCATCGATGCAAGCTTTATCTTTCACATCCACACAGGGAAGCGCGATTACGTAGGTCAAACTTCACTCCTAATTTCGGCTATTTTATCATCCCCCAGTATTGATTTGTTGTTTCCAGGCGGAACGTCTGATGCTTGGGAAAACCATCACCAGCCCCACCAGCACAATTGATCCATATGCCCACAAATTGCCAACTGATTCAAAAAAGTTCCCCTGCAGGTCGGTGGTTATGAATAACTCCCCGCCTGGTTGCCTCTGAGCCATCAAAAACACTGTCAAAATCAAGCTGAAACTCATCAGATAAAGCCCGCCTCGAGAGTTTCTCAAAAGCCTCAGGGCAAGTGCGAGTGAGCCAACCATGGCCAGGGCTACCACCAAGCCGATCGGGAAGCCATTGCCATCAACTGAGCGATGTAGCAAAGTTCCTGCGATTCCAACTAAAACACCGGTTGGAATTGCCCAGAAATAGGTGAGCGCGGGTTTCAGGGTCAACCATGGAGAGGGTGAAGCTTTTCTAACTCGCTCTTTGTCACTCAGTCGCATTCTGGTCTTTCCATCGTAAATAACCTCGTTCCCAAAAACTTCAATTTGTGAGCCGTGAGCCAACAGCGCATTTCTCTTGATCTCTGCTGTCTCGGCATCCCCAAATTCAACATCAAAGCTCTTGCCCGGTGCTGCAATCTCCCAAAACTGAGGCCGAATTCGTTTTTTGGCGAGTTTTCGAATTGCCCAGGCAACCGCAAAGTGTGCGGCCTTATGATCGGGGTGACCGAATCCTCCGTTGGAGTCATAGGTCAAAACCACATCTGGTCTAAAGCTCTCAATTTCTTTCGCAATGTCTTCACCTACAACACTGGTGCCAGCAGCCGCCAGTGACATTTCATCCAGCTTCCTGGGCTTACCGACTCGGCCCCAGGCATTGATTCTCATCCCAGAATCTCGATAAGCCCTTTTGCCCAAATACGAATGCTCTAGTCCATCAAAAGCACTGACCGCATTCGCAAGTTCCTGCTCTCTGTATAAAGCCATTTCCATGGGTTGCTCATTTAGATACTGCAATTGCTTGGATTCGGTGACTCCCCGCTCACCACGGGTGAGGGTTATGACCTTTACCTTGCTGCCGCCGCGAAGAGCGTGAGCGATTGTGTGACCGGTAAACAAGCTTTCATCGTCTGGGTGTGCGTGCACCACCAGTAGTCGCTTCGGACTGAAACTTGGTTTCGACATGTGCTAAGCCTATGCCGAATCTTGATTAGCTCGCTTTTTTGCACTCAATGCCCGAGCTCTCAGGTTTGGATCCAGTTCAACCTTGCGAATTCTGATTGCATCAGGTGTTACTTCAACACATTCATCCTCGCGAGCAAATTCCAAACACTCTTCCAGGGATAGATTTCGATGAGGAGTCAGCGACTGGAACTCATCGGCGGTGGAGCTTCTCATGTTTGTTAGCTTTTTCTCCTTGGTGATGTTCACCTCCATGTCATCTGGACGTGAGTTCTCGCCAATAACCATCCCCGCATAAACCTCAGTGGTTGGTGGGATGAAAAAGCTTCCCCTGTCTTGCAGTGCCATGAGAGCAAATGGAGTTGCAACACCGGAACGATCAGAAATCAAAGACCCACTTGGTCTGGTTTGAATCTCTCCAGCCCATGGATGGAAACCAGCGCTGATCGCGTTAGCAATTCCGCTTCCCTTAGTGGTGGTCAAAAACTCGGTTCTGAAACCAATCAATCCTCGAGCAGGAACGGTGAATTCCATGCGAACCCATCCCGAGCCGCTATTTGTCATCTGATTCAGCTTGCCTTTTCTGGAAGCCATCAGCTGTGTGATTGCACCCAAAAACTCTTCTGGAACATCGATTGTCAAAGCCTCAAATGGCTCCAGGAGTTGGCCATCTTCTTTTTTGGTGACAACCTGCGGTTTTCCAACCGTCAACTCATAACCCTCGCGACGCATGGTTTCAACCAAAATAGCCAGAGCTAGCTCTCCTCGTCCGCGAACCTCCCAAGCATCTGGGCGCTCTGTTGGCACAACCTTAATTGAAACATTTCCAATCAACTCTTTTTCGAGGCGATCTTTCACCAAACGAGCGGTGACTTTGGCACCCTTCACCCGTCCAGCCATCGGAGAGGTGTTGATTCCAATGGTCATCGAGATTGCTGGTTCATCAACGCGAATGATCGGCAGTGCCTCGGGGTCTTCTTGATCAGCAAGAGTTTCACCAATCATGATGTCCTCAATACCTGCAACCGCAACAATGTCACCAGCAAAAGCTCTCTCAGCCGGTGATCGCTCAAGACCCTTGGTGATCAATAGCTCTGAAATCTTTGCAGGCTTTATCTCGCCATCTCTTTTCATCCAAGCAACCTGCTGGCCTTTTTTGAGCTCACCAGACTTGATTCGAAGTAAAGCCAATCGCCCAAGAAACGGTGATGCATCCAAGTTGGTGACGTGAGCTTGCAGTGGCTTTTCATCGTCATAGGTTGGTGCAGGGATGTTTTTCATAATGGCTTCAAACAGTGGCTCCAAGTTGTCACCGTCTGGCAATGAACCATTGGCGGGTTCAGTGAAAGAAGCAATTCCACTTCGACCTGATGCATAAATAATCGGCATGTCCAAAAGTGAATCGATGTCAATATCTTCCTGATCCATGTCTCCTGCCAGACCCAATAAAAGATCGTGTGATTCGCTTACCACCTCCTCAATTCTGGAGTCAGACCTGTCGGTTTTGTTCACTACCAGAATCAATGGAAGTTTTGCTTGCATTGTCTTTCTGAGAACAAACCTGGTTTGTGGGAGCGGTCCCTCACTGGCATCAACCAACAGAACAACACCATCAACCATGCTCAGACCACGCTCCACCTCTCCACCAAAATCGGCGTGGCCAGGGGTGTCAATCACATTGATGGTGACAGGAGAATCTGAAGCAGGTCCGGAATATTCAATGGCTGTGTTTTTAGCCAAGATTGTGATGCCGCGTTCTTTTTCCAAATCGCCGCTGTCCATCACACGCTCATCAATGTCTCCGTGTGTGGAAAAAGTATTGGTTTGCCTAAGCATGGCATCCACCAAGGTGGTCTTGCCGTGGTCCACGTGGGCCACAATGGCAATATTTCGCAGGTCTTTTCTAACCGCCAAAGTCATTTGTATTTCCTAAAGCTCGATCTCTGGCGGTTGCCAGGCTCTCTAAGCTTACTCGCCAATGAGTTAATAGACTGAATGCATGGCAATCATGATTTATGACGGGGACTGCGGGTTTTGCACGCTCAGCGTCAATTGGGGCCACGACTTCTTTGACTTTTTTCCTGCAGCCACCCCATCTCAGGGTTACAACTTCAGCCAACATGGTCTGACTCAGCAACAGGTGGATGCAAGTGTTTGGGTTGCTGATGATAAAAACTACTCAGGCCACCGAGCGGTTGCTTGGCTTCTTAGAAGCCAGCCGCAGTTTTATTGGAAGCTAGCGGGTTGGCTCATGATCATCCCGCCAATTTCTTTTATTTTCAGACTCGGCTACCGTCTTGTAGTTCTAAACCGACACAGGTTTCCCGGCTCCACAAATGCCTGCAAATTTGATCCAAAGACCTCTAAATGAAAAGAAGGCCAGGGATTGAGCTTCTGCTGGTGCTCGGAGTTTCTCTGGGTGCAAGTGCCGTCTATTCAATTCTCTCGCTAATTCGAAACATAACCAGCGAACAAGGTCTGGCTGGTTCCCAGGTGACTTTGAATCGCTCGTTGGCTGAAAACCCATGGGTGGATCTTGCATACCAGCTCGCTGGCTTTGTGCTTCCACTGGTACCAGTTGCATTAGTGGTTTATCTTCTAAAACTTGATGGCCCTGCAACTGCTCAACTTGGAATCGTTAGACAAAAAATTGCCAAAGACAGCCTGTTTGGAATTTATCTGACAGTTTTGATTGGCCTTCCGGGAATTGCTCTTTACCTTTTGGCGAGGGCCAATGGTCTGGCAGCTGAGGTGGTGATCGACGCTGTCGCTGAAAGATGGTGGGAAGTTCCGGTTTTACTACTGAATGCCGCAGAGGCATCAATACTTGAAGAAACCATCGTTGTTGGTTATCTGTTTATTCAGCTCAGAAAACTAAGACTCGGCGAGACTGCAATCATTCTCATTTCTGCAACCTTTAGAGCTCTCTATCACGTCTATCAGGGGCTAGCGGGACTTGCCGGAAATTTCATAATGGGAATCATTTTCGGATACCTCTACTCCCGTCTTGGCAGGCTGACACCGCTTCTTGTGGCGCATTTTTTGATGGACGTGGGAGTATTCATCGCAGGGCCTGCGTTTTTAGTCTGGATTGGGTTTTAGGCTTTCAGGGCATTAATTTTTGGAGGAAAGTTTGCCCGAGAGGTCAATTCAGCATCTGCCCATTTCCATCTTTGCCACCGTTATGGGTCTAACCGGTTTTGCAATTGCGATTGAAAAACTTGAGCAGTATTGGAATCTGGGCACATTCATCTCAGACCCGTTGCTAATCATCAGCGGAGTTTTACTGATTTCTCTCTCGGTTTTGTATCTAACGAAGTTTGTTAGGTTTCCGCAGGCAGTGATAGCAGAATTCAATCACCCGATTCGACTGAGCTTTTTTCCAACCATCACCATTTCACTCCTGGTGTTGGCAGTTGGTGTTCACCAGCGACTTCCAGAGATTGCCGTTTGGATGTGGTGGTTGGGAATCATCGGTCAGCTGATTTTCACCCTGGCCATTCTCACCCGCTGGATGCACCGAGAGACTTTTGTCACCGAGCAATCAAACCCCGCTTGGTTTATCCCAATTGTTGGAAATGTCTTGGTGCCGGTGGCAGGGGTGAACCTGGGCTTTGCAGAGGTCAGCTGGTTTTATTTCTCTTTTGCGATTGTGCTTTGGTTACCAATGTTGGCAATCGTTCTAAACAGAATCTTTTTCCATCCAGCCATTCCCCAAAAACTGTGGCCAACGATGTTTATTCTGATTGCACCACCTGCAGTTGGTTTTCTTTCATGGATGCAACTGAATGATTCTGAACTGGACGCTCTGGGAAGAATCTTTTACTACTTTGCGGTGTTCACCACCATTCTTTTATTTGCCCAGGGGAAATACTTCGCAAGTGTGAAATTCGGACTCCCCTGGTGGGCATATAGCTTCCCGATTGCTGCTGTAACGATTGCAACCTTTTTATTTTCAGAGCTCACAGGTGGAATCTATTCACTAATCCTTGCCCATGTTTTGCTCGCATTCCTAACGGGCCTGATCGCGACCTTGGTCTACAAGACAACAAAGAGCGCAATTAACAACCAAATCTGCCAACCAGAGTAAAAATTTGACCGACAACCCCGGTGGTTGACTATGCTTAGGGCAAATCTTTTAGGCGGAAACGTTGAATTCTAAGCTCAAAACTAGGTCCGGATTCATAATTTGGTTCACCCTATTAGTGATTAGCGTGCTGTTAGCAACAGTTATTCCGTATGGCATCTTGGGCACCCTCAGCCCATCTCTGGTTGTATATGGGTTCTGGCTGTTGTTTGGGGTTGTAATCATTGGCCTAATCGTTTGGGGGGTCAAAGACTGGAGGAACGGCCAGTGATTTCAAGTGAGCTGGTTTGGCTGGCAATTGGTTTATTCGCGCTTTTTGGCGTCATAATTTCCCTTACTGCGACCAGGTCCAATAAAGGAACTGCCGAGGATTACTACCTAGCTGGCAAAAAGATTGGGCCAGTTGTTGCAGGTCTTAGCTATGCAGCAACCACCTACAGTGCTTTCATGCTGGTGGTTCTCACCGGACTTACCTACCGAGGCGGCATCGGTGCATTGGGTTTCGAGCTTATTTATTTTGCAGGTCTTGGGTTATTGGTAATTTTCGCTCCCAGGTTTTATCTCGCAGCTAAGCGCTGGGGCTTTATCTCGCCTGCCGAGATGATTGGTGCAAGATACGGCGATAGAAATGTTGCAAGATTAATGGCAGTCATTGCACTTGTTTTCCTTCTCCCCTACTGCACCACCCAGATGGCAGGAATTGGGTTGCTTCTGAGTGGGGTGACCGATGGTGGGCTAACTCTGTTCCAGGCAATTCTGGTCGGAGCAGTGTTAGCGGTTTTCTGGACGCTGTTTGCAGGTCTTCGTTCAGTTGCCTGGACCGATGCAACTCAGGCTGCAATCATGATGATTTCTGGAATCCTGGCGGTCGGGTTTGCTATCGCTGCATTGGGTGGATTCCCTGGGTTGATTGAAAAGACCCTAGAAAACAACGCAGAATGGCTGAGCCTGCCAGGACCGGGACTTTGGTCAATTGGAACCTTCATTGCTCTTTCATTGCCTTGGTTTTTCTTCACAATCTCAAACCCTCAGGTGAGCCAGAGGCTGTTCATCATCAAAGACTTCAAGTCCATGAAAACCATGATTTTGTGGGTGATGGGTTTTGGGCTGATCTTCACCCAGGTTGCAGTCATCTGGGGATTTACAGCTCTGCAGCTTGAGCCAGGTTTGGAAAACACCTCAAACGCAACACCCGCACTCCTGGGCAGCGGTGTTATCCCCATTCCAGTTGCATTGATGTTGATTGTTGGAATTTTGGCAGCGGCTATTTCAACGCTTGATTCAATTGCGCTAACCATGGGAGCGATGGTCTCAAGGGATTTCTTGGGAAGAAAGACAGCCTCCGCCACTGACCGAACCCAGATCACCGTTGGTCGCGTGGTGGTTGTGATTGTGATTGTGTTTGCAAGCTTCTTTGCTCTGCAAACGGCAGACATTGTTGATCAGCTGGCCTCACTATCCGCAGCTGGCCTGATGGTTACGGTGCCCAGCATCGTTGGAGCCTTTTTCTGGTCAAGAGCAACCAGTTGGGGTGCGCTTGCGTCACTGCTTGGAGGATCAGTCACTGCCATCTGGATGGCCCTGATTCAGGGTGTGAGCGTGTTTGACCCAATCTTGGCGGTTACAGTGGCCACAATCACCGTTGCACTGTTTGTGATTGTGAGCCTGATAACCAAACCACGAGCAGAAGCACTTGATTTCAAGGCCGAACTGAAAGCCCCGCTGAAAAACAGCGGTGCTTGGTAATTATTAGCAACAACAGGGGTTCTAAAACCTCAGTGATTTAGATTCTTGGGATGACCATTACAGACCAGTATTTAGAAAACAACAAAGCTTACGCAGCCAGTTTTTCTGGCCCATTGCCCTTGCCTCCAAGCAACAAGATTGCGGTCTTGGCATGCATGGACGCAAGACTGAACGTCTATGGCGCTTTAGGCATTCAAGAGGGAGAGTCCCACGTTATCCGCAACGCCGGTGGAGTAGTCACAGATGACGAGATTCGCTCACTGGCAATCAGCCAGCGACTGCTGGGAACTGAGGAAATCATCCTCATCCACCACACCGACTGCGGCATGCTCACCTTCACCGACGATGAGTTCAAGGCAAGCATCCAGGATGAGACCGGCATCAAGCCAGAGTGGGCGGCGGAATCATTCAATGACCTAGAAACTGATGTCAGGCAATCAGTTGCCCGAATCAAGGCAAGCCCTTTCATACCGAAAAAAGACAACATCAGGGGCTTCATCTTTGATGTTGCAACTGGGGAACTAAACGAAGTTAAGTAAGGAATTAAGAAAACTCCCTGGCTCAACACCAGGGAGTTTTTTATTGAGTGGAGATGGGGGGAATTGAACCCCCGTCCACGGCAGTGATTGTGGAGATTCTACGGGCGTAGCTTCAAAAGACGTTTTCTCGGCCCCTGCATTTGTCTGAAGCCACTATGCAGACAGACCCAGCCCAGGTAAAAAGTCCCGGACAGCACCTAGGCGCTACCATCCAGCTAGATTCCTAAATGGCGTCTAGGTCTGGGGCGGAATCGAACCCAGTTAGACGGACTTCGGGGCTAGCTTATGCAGCTAGGGCGAAGTCGGCGCGCTTAGATTTGGCACCTATAGTTTTGCAGAGGGCGTTAACGAGATAACTCTGCATCCTCGACCCGCTTCATCCACGCACTACTACAGTGTCGAAACCGATCATCCCCGTGTTTAGTTATCAAATCTGCCGCAAGGCAGTATCGCAGTTTACCACTCTTTGCCCCTGGTGGCCACAGCTCTGTCTGCTTCGCGCTTGTCTTGCTTTTCTTTCAAAGTTTGACGCTTGTCATATTCCTTTTTGCCTCGAGCTAAAGCGATTTCAACTTTGGCTCTGCCATCTTTGAAATAAAGTTTCAGAGGCACCAGCGTGAAGCCAGTTTCTTTGACTTTGCCGGTGAGCTTGTTAATCTCCATCCGGTTTAGAAGTAATTTTCTTTTTCTTCTGGTGGAGTGATTAGTCCAGGAACCCTCAGTGAATTCTGGGATGTGAACGTTTTCTAGCCATGCCTCACCGTTTTCAATGGCCGCGTAACCATCCACCAGCGAGGCCCTACCGGCTCGTAGAGACTTAACCTCAGTTCCAGTCAGCACAAGCCCAGCCTCGTAGACATCATCGATGTGATAGTCGTAACGAGCCTTACGGTTGGTTGCGACAATTGCTTCGCCGCGCTCCCTAGGCATGTTCTCTCCCGGTTAGACCTTTAGATATCGGCGAATTGCTACTGAACTCGCCAGAGCTGAAAGGATAACACCGCCAAGAATTAACCAGGGAACAACTGTTAGCGCCTGCTGGGCTCCAACAAATGAGGTGAAGGGCAATCTGACGGCTAGGAAATCTTGAACTAAAAACTCAACTGCTGCATAAACAGCCACCGCGCTGACAACCGCACCAAGGGTTGCGGCAATTACGCCCTCTAGGACAAAGGGGAATCTAATGGAGAAATTGCTTGCTCCAACCAGCCTCATAATTGCTATTTCTCGACGTCTTGAGAATGCACTAAGTCTGATGGTGGTGCTGATCAACAGCAAAGCGCTTGCCAACATCACCCCTGCCACTGCGGCTGCCGTGATAGACCCAGCATTTAGAAAACTAAAGATTGAATCCAGATAACCCCGCTGGTCTCTAACCTGCTCAACCCCCGCTGCACCACTAAAGCTTTCGGTGATAATCGCACTCTGCTCGGGGTTTATCAGATTCACCCAAAAAGCCTCATTCAACTGCTCGGGAGTTACATAGCTGGCTACTGAGCTGTCAGCGAATTCCTCGCTGAACTTCTCATAAGCTTCTTCGTGGGTTTCAAAGTAGTACTGGTCTATGTATGGCGCTAAAACTGTGGATTGCAACTGAGCATCCACTGCTGCTTTTTCAGCCTCACTCGCCTCGCCCGTTGGGCAGGCGGCAGCTGGGGACACATCGGTGCACATGTAGACAGCTACCTGTGCTCGGTCGTACCAATAGTTTTTCATTTCATTGATCTGCAACTGTAAAAGTGCAGCAATACCCACAAAACTTAGTGAGATAAATGTCACCAAGACGATTGAGATGACCATTGAAACGTTGCTTCGAATCCCAGCCCAGGACTCACTAAGCGCAAATAAAACCTTCATCAGAATTCCTCCGACTTGGGCATCTCGCCGGTGTTCACATCTCTGTATCCAGCGGCTACCTCGTCTCTGATGATTTCTCCGTTTTTGAGCTCAATGACCCGCTTTTGCAAACGGTCAACGATTCCTCGATCGTGAGTTGCCATCAAAACAGTTGTTCCACCCAGATTGATTCGTTGCAAAAGATCCATGATTTCGCCAGAGGTTTTCGGGTCAAGGTTTCCAGTTGGCTCATCTGCAAGCAAAATATCTGGTTTATTCACAATCGCTCTCGCTACCGCTACTCTTTGCTGCTCACCACCAGATAGCTCACTTGGCATGCGTTTGGCTTTTTCACTGAGACCAACAAGACTCAACACATCTGGAACGGCAGTCTCGATGAATGCCCGAGGTTTCCCGATCACTTTTGATGAATAAGCGACGTTTTCGTAGACGTTTTTCTGAGGCAAAAGTCGGAAATCCTGAAAAACCACACCGAGACGTCTTCTAAAAATTGGCACCCTGCGGCTTGCAAGGTTGATCAAATCCTCACCCAAGACATGAATTGAACCAGTTGTTGGAACATCTTCACGCAACACCATTCGCATAAGCGTTGACTTGCCAGAACCGCTGGCTCCAACTAGAAAAACAAACTCCCCGCGATCAACCTGCAGAGAGACTGATTTCAAAGCTGGTTCATCTGAACCCTTATAAGTCTTTACGGCATGCTGGATGGTGATCATTGTTTTTCAAGCCTATTTTTGACTCCTCGGAAATCACGGCAGGGGTATGGAGTGTTGCCCTAAGAACGTTTGCGCCAGCGAATTCCCGCCTGCACAAAACCATCTAAATCCCCATCAAAAATCTCATCTGGGTTATTCACCTCGTAATCAGTTCTGAGGTCTTTCACCATCTGATAGGGAGCTAAGACATAACTCCTCATCTGCTCGCCCCAGCTTGCCTTCACATCCCCGGCCAACTCTTTTTTGGTGGCAAGCTCTTCACGGCGTTTGATTTCTAGCAACCTTGATTGCAAAACTCTCATTGCGGCAGCCTTGTTCTGAAGTTGAGACTTTTCGTTTTGACAGCTGACCACTGTGCCGGTGGGTTGGTGGGTAATCCTGACAGCAGAATCTGTGGTGTTAACGCTCTGTCCGCCGGGACCGCTCGAGCGATAAACGTCAATTTTCAAATCATTCTCATCAATTTCAATTTCATCTGTGCTCTCAATAAGCGGAACGACCTCAACCGCAGCAAAACTTGTTTGCCTCTTTCCCGCTGCATTGAATGGGCTCATCCGAACCAAACGGTGTGTTCCTGCCTCAACCGATAGCTGACCAAAAGCAAATGGTTCACCAACTTCCAAGGTTGCTGATTTGATTCCAGCACCTTCTGCGTAGGAGGTGTCTAAAACTTTTGGCTTCCAGCCTCTTTTTTCAGCAAACCTTGAATACATTCTGAGCAACATTTCTGCAAAATCTGTTGCGTCGTCCCCACCAGCACCACTGCGGATGGTCATCACAGCACCACGCTCGTCGTACTCGCCATTCAAAAGAGTTTGAACTTCTAGCTCTGCGATATCTTTTTCAAGACTCTGCAGCTCTTTCACGGCTTCTGCTTCAGCAGAACTGTCTTGTTCATCCTGAGACATCTGATACAAAACCTCTGCATCAGAAATTCTTGACTCGATTCGACTGATTGTTTCCAGCGATTGCTTGGCCCTGGAAAGCTTCGAGGTTAGCTTTTGAGCTCTGGCCTGATCATCCCATAGTCCAGGGTCAGTCACCTGAATCTCTAACTCATCTTTGTCTGATTCAAGTTGCCGCGGGTTGAGAACCTCGACAATCGCCTCGAAAGTTTCTCGAACCGACTCCAAGCGCTGATTGAACTCAATTTCTGCCATGGGCCATAAGTCTACGACCAGTGAGATAATTGCCCGGTGAGTCAAAGCAATCAGTTCCGCAAGCGCAATCTGATTAGACCTGTCTATATTCCATCGCTGCTTTTCATGATGGCCGAGGGAGCACTGCTTCCAATCATCCCAGCCACTGCCGAAAACTTTGGTGTTGGACTGGCAACAGCTGGTGCTGTTGCTGGAGCACTGATGCTTGGAGCGCTTTTGGCGGAAATCCCATCAGCCATCGTCAACGGAATCTTTGGCGAACGCAGAGCAATGATGATTGCTGGGGCGATTGGTGCACTTGGCGCCACGATCGCTCTGGTTGGTCAAAACGTTTTATTTTTAGCAGCCGGTGCTGCCATGGTTGGTGCTGGACACAGCCTGTTTGGTTTAGCTAGGCACACCTTCATGGCGGAAAAGATACCTTGGATGATTAGAGCCAGGGCAATGTCAATTCTTGGCGGGATGTTTCGAGGTGGGCTTGCCCTGGGCCCGGTGCTTGGCTCATTCCTGATTACGGGATTTGGGACAAACTCCGTTTATTTGTTGGCAGCAGGATTGATGCTGTTGGTCAGTCTCTTGATTTTCTCTGTGGATGCCGAGTCAATGATTTGCACGCCTAGTGAAAATCGCGGTCGTTCCTGGATGATCGCCAAGCGGGAAAAAAACAAACTGCGAACACTCGGTGTTGCCAGTGCGGTGATTGCAGGCATCCGAAACATCCGAATGATTGCTCTTCCACTGTTTGCAATCAATCTGGGGATTGATCCCGCAACCACCTCATTGATTATTGGCCTCACCGGAATCATTGATTTCTCACTGTTTTATTTATCTGGAGTTGTGATGGATAAATACGGCAGATTCTGGACGTCGGTGCCTACAATGCTGGCCTTTGGTGTTCTCTACATGCTGTTTTTCATCATGGACGATGTGTTCACCTTTGCCTTGTTTGCAGCCCTTACGGCACTGGTAAATGCTTTATCCAGTGGCATAAACATGGTGCTGGGTGCAGATCTAGCCCCAATTGATGCCAGAAGCGAATTCTTGGCTGGATTTAGGCTTCTCACCACAAGTGGCAATGCTTTCTCTCCATATGTGCTCTCAGGTGTGACTCTATTGTTTGGGCTGGGTCCAGCCATGGCAGTCATGGGAGGAATCAGTTTTTATGGTGCCTATATGTTTTGGAGATTTTTGCCTAAGTATGGAAACCCAAACACTCAGGAGTAAATCCGCTGACCATCCCTAGGGTCAAAACTTGCCACCGCACTCTCGGCACAGACTGAAATTGCGGTTGGCAGATCCATCGCCGAAAACGGAAGCGAGAGATTTGAGCATAACCTCATTCTGGATTCAAAGTCATCCACTTCAAGGTCAATAAAAGCAAGTCCCGGAACGTTGTTTGCCTGGAAGTATCTCTCCAGTTGTGATTGCACTAATGAATACTCCGCATACTCCAATTGCGCAACTGAATGCTGATGTGCTTGCAACAGAGCAAGGTCAGCATCCCCTTGCAGTCGATGTTGAGCAATCAGCATCATTCCCGAAAGATAAACAACCAATGCGGTTGCAACTGAAATAGATGCAAGGCCAATGCCGAATGGTGAGATTGATCCCCTATCTGTCTTCAATGACCGCAACCTTTTGAGCTTCAGCGGAATCGATGCTTACCTGCAACCGATACCATCCCCCGCTTTCATTACAGGCGTCAATGCATGAAATTGAGAGGCTAGCTGGGTAGCCAAAATCCCTGGAGATTTCATTCGCCAAAGATGCTGCAGTCGCCTCTGGGTTTTCAGGCTTTTCAATCATCATTTCCCGAGCGACCATCCTCACCACCGACTCAGCGGCTAACTGTTTTTGAATAGCCTGGTAGCCAGCGGGGACGAGTGCGAAGACTATTAGCGGCAGGATTGAATAGACAATGATCTCTACCGCCGCATAGCCCTTAGAACCGCCTCTCAAGCTCCGCGCTCCCAGTCACCGTTGGAATGCTCAGGCTGTTGATGTAACCCGCTTGGGGCAAGCTCGCACTAACCGAAATCGAAAGCTGCTGATTCTCAATTGACGATCCAGTTTGAAAATTGGCAAGTGATGGCATTCTTTGCTCTAACAGTTTCAGGGTGTAGCGCTCGCCATCCGCTGGTGTTTTATCGGCAAGTGCCCCATGCCTGGCACCACTCACCGCAGCGTCTCGAATCAACATCGCATTCCAGCCAGCCATCAACGCCAAAATAACGCTGATGGAAACCAGGGTGATTGCAGTCAGCCCAAGAATCGAACCAATCACAGCCGAGCCTTTTTCAGCTTTCAAAACGAAACCACTCGAGAAATTGCCTGATCAAACACTCCCTGCAAGGCAGGACCTGCAATCCCCCAAATCAGAATCACCAAACCCGCGGTCATAAGGGTGATCAGCACCCAGCCAGGAACATCTCCCCGATCAGAATTCACAGTCTTCATTTTTCTCCTTTCTAAATCCCAAGCCCAAGGTTGGAAAGGCTTGGAAAACTGGCCATCAGCACACTCATTGGCAAAATCAAAAACACCATTGGCAGCAGCATCTTGGTTTCATTACTGTTTGCTTTTTGTAAATCGCGCTGAGCAAGCTGATGATTGATAGTCCCCGCCTGAGCAATGAGCGCCTCGCTTAGTGGGGTTCCTCGAGTAATGGCAAGACTTACCTTGGAGCTAAATTCACTGAGTGCTGCATTTGAGTTTCGCTCGGAGGTTTCCGCCAAAGCATCTAAAAATGACTCTCCAAGCTCAACTCGATCAACAATCTCGGAAAGCTGCTCGGAAAGCGATCCCGTCATACGCTGGGTGAGCCAAGAAAAACTTTTTTCAACCCCTAGGCCGTTTTTCACGCAGAGAGACAAAAGCAGAGAGAAATCAGCCAAGTCACTTTCAAAAGATTGTTTTTTTGATCTGAATTTACGAACCCTGGCAGGGTTTTGTTCAAACTCAACCCTTGGAGAAACTTTTACCCGCTCACTCAGCCGCATCAAACACCCTACTTCGCTGCTTGACCCGACCGATTCGATCAGTCACCACATAAGCCACCACGCTGATAACCAGCGCCAGCAACATCACCTGATTTCCAGTTGCTGATTGATAGCTACTAAGACCCTCGGGTCTTTGAATCAATAAAAGGACTATTAGCCACGGGGCCAACAATCCAAACTTGGCAATTGCCATTGACCAGTTGTGGCGAGAACTTATTTCATTCTCTCGCTGCAGGGACATTCTTGATTGATTGGCCAAATCAGACCAAGAGCCAACCTGGCCACTGAGACCAAAATTCAAACTGAGCAAATTTAGCAGCGCATAAAAATCACCGTACCGATTCGCCATCGTCAAGCGAAACCAATCCAAGGCCTGCTCCTCATCCTCAACCTCAATCTTTGATCGCAAAGCAGAGAAGCTTTCCTGAAGCTGCTTCGGGCCACTGTTTTGAATTTCCTCAACCTGCTCAATCAAAGGAATTGATGCTGCGTAACCGGACTGAGTTAACTCAAAAACAGCAGGCCAGGCATCAAGCATGCGCCGATACCTGCTGGCGGCTCTGATTCTCAAAAACTCAATAATGGCCAACAGGCTGAGAACGGTGACCGCCAAACCAAATGCATATATCCCAAAAACAAGATAGGTAATTAGCCCAAGAGACACTGCACCCAGTAGGGAGGCAAATACGACCCTTGAGGTTCCAAAATGATAAAAACCGGCCCTCGCCACCAGTGAGTTCAGTTCACTAATCACGATGCCAAATCTCGCTAACTTTTCTTGAGCCGTCTTGGTTTCGCTGACAATGAATCACCATGTCGACAACGGAATCCACGGTGGGATTTAGAAATCCCTCGCTGATGTTGCCCCCTGCCAGAAGTGGCAGGGTTCTCATTTTCCTTATCGCCTCGCTGGCGCTATTTGAGTGGATGGTGCAAATACCTGGGATTCCGGAGTTCAAAGCAATCAATAAATCCAGAGCCTCTGCACCGCGAACCTCGCCAACCGCTATTCGATCGGGACGCATCCTGAGCGCCTCTCGAACTAACTGCCTCAGTGGTACCTCGCTGGCACCCTCCGCCGAACCAGGCCTTGTTTGCAAAGCCACCCAGTCATCAAGTGGTGCATAGATTTCAAAGGTGTCCTCGCAGCTGACCAAACGCATTCCCTCGAGTTCAGCCAAAATCGCACACATCATGGTGGTCTTGCCGGCCTGGGTAGCGCCACTTACCAGTATGTTCTTTCCCAGTCTCACCGAGGTTCTTATCTGCTCCAATTGTTTATCGCTGATAACCCCTTGATTTGATAAGTCAGCAAGCGACTTTATGGATTTAGAGAATTTTCTGATGTTCACGGCCCAGTGCTGTTTTGTGACCTCGGGGATTACAACGTGCAGTCTGGAGCCATCGACAAGGGATGCATCAACCGAGGGAGTTGACCTGTCTAACCTTCTGCCAGAATGCCTGAGAAGTTTTTGAACAACTCGTCTGAGTTGCTCTGAATCTAAATCAATTTCTTCGAAATGATTTCTTCCATTTTTGTGAAAGCGGATTTCATTGGGTCTATTTATCCAGATTTCTTCAATCAAGTCATCTGCTAGATAGGCAGAGAGAGGCCCAAACCCAATCAATTCATTTAGGACACCGGTGGTCGCCTGTTCTTCGTTTGCAACACTGCCACCAGCTAGAACATGCTCGTCAATTGCCAACTCCGCAGCTTGCGAGGGATGATTCCGCATGGCAATTGATCTGGCTCGCTTCGAAAGCTCTAATACCTTTGCTTCTTCCATGAATGCATGGAACCAAACAAAAAGATTAAGTGCTTTCGGTTATCCACAGCCCGAAACCCACTAGACTATGGTTTTGCGCGGAAGTGGTGAAATTGGTATACACGCTAGATTTAGGTTCTAGTGCCGCGAGGCGTGAGGGTTCAAGTCCCTCCTTCCGCACTCTCTAGTCTGCAAGTTCTGGCGCTATCTCACCCAGCAACTCAATTGACTTCATAACTGCCTGATGGTCTAGGTTTCCTAAATCCATCTGCAGTATGTAGCGGTTTAGCCCCAACCCCTCTTTTAGCTCCAAAAGCCTGTCTTTCACCTCAGAAACTGAACCCACCAAAAAAGCTCCTGGGTGGTTCACCTGCATCCGGTAGCTCTCTGGACTGGGCCCAGCAAAGCCTCGCTCGGCAGAGATTTGACCCATCGTTTGATGCCAGTAGGGATAGAACAATTCCTTGGTTGCCTTGGCATCCTCGCCCAGCAAGCCAAAGCCAGCAATGCCAACTTTTAACTTGTCAACATCGTGGCCATGGTTGGCTGCGGTTTCTCTGTAGAGATCGACCAGGGGTTTGAACTGCATTGGAAAGCCACCGATGATTGCATAAATCGCATGCTGACCCAGTCTTCCCGCTCTCGCAGAACTGGCTGGTGTGCCTCCGGTTCCCACCCAGATCGGAATTTCAGTTTCTCCGTACGGTCTTGGCCAAATACCAACATTGTCTAGGGAATTTCGAAACTTTCCACTCCAGGTGATTGGGTTTTCTTTATTCAGCTTCAACAGCAGATCTAACTTTTCCTCAAATAACTCCTCGTATTCACCGATTGAGTCACCGAATAATGGGTAGGACTCAATGAAACTTCCACGACCAACAGTGATGTCTGTGCGCCCCAGGGAGATGAGACTTATCTCAGCAAACTGCTGAAAGACCCTGACTGGATCCTCAGTTGACAAAACAGTTACCGAGGAGCCTACCCTGATGTTTTTGGTGACTGCGGCAACTGCCGCAACCATCACTGAAGGTGAGCTAATTGGAAAATCAGGACGGTGGTGTTCGCCAACTCCAAAAAAGCCAAGACCTACCTCATCGGCAAGCTTTGCTCGCTCCAACAGGTTTTGAACGCTTCTCTCCGGCGGATACATCCTGCCGGTTTCTGGATTGACGCTGTTATCGCCGAAGGTGTAAACACCTAGCTCCACTCAGTCTCCCAACTACTTCAATGACTTCTGCAACAACACCGTGCCCAACCATCTTCCAAATTTGAATCCGACTTTTGCTAGGTGCCCCTGTTGCTCAAAGCCAAGTTTTTTATGAAGAGCAATTGAGGCATCGGCACCACTATCGCTAATCACCGCAATGATTTCTTTGATGCCGGATTCCCTCGAAAGCCTAATCAGTTCCGTCATCAGTGCCTTACCGTAACCCTTTCCAATGGCACCGGAGCGAAGATAAACACTGTTCTCGGTGGTCTTTCTGAAAGCTGCCTTTTCTCGCCAGGGGGCAACGTAGGCAAAACCAATCACCTCACCGGATGGACTTTCTAAAACAATGAAGGGCATGTTTAGTTTTTGCAGGTGTTCAAATTTAGAAACCCATTTGGGAACATCCCAGGGTTGCTCATCAAATGTGATGACCGTGTTTCTGACATAGAAGTTATAGATGTCTGCAACCAGACCCATGTCCTCGACTTTGGCCTCGCGGATTTTTGCAGGACCCAGTTCCAGCTTTGGATTTCTGCGAAGCTTTCTAACCATCCGCCAGCGGGATGCGCTATCAATCATCAACAGGTCCAATCAATGGGTTGCTCTCCAAGCCTAATCAATTCAGCATTCACCTTGCTAAAGGGCCTTGAACCAAAAAACCCTCGATAGCTACTCAGTGGTGAGGGGTGTGGTGAACTTAGAACCACGCTGGAGGACAAAACAGGTGCTAGCTGCTGAGCCTGTCTTCCCCATAAAACAGCAACTAGCGGTTGGCTCTCACTGAGGATTCTGACAACACTCAATGTGAACTCTGCCCACAACTTGGAGTGCTGATTGCTGATTCCGCTGATTGTCGTCAGCGAGCGGTTTAGTAACATCACCCCGCTGTCAGCCCAAATAGCAACATTTCCGTTTCTCACTGAGCCTCGACCCAGGTCTGACCTTAGCTCTTTCAAAATATTCTCTAAACTCGGTGGCCTGACACCCTCTGACTCAACAGCAAAAGCCAACCCGCAGGCATGGTCTGGGTTGGGATATGGATCTTGCCCAACAATCAGCACGCGGTAGTGATCAATAGGTTTTTCAAACGCCCGCATCACCTTTGATTTCTCGGGAACGATGTCTAAACCAGCAATCTCCGACTCAATTTCAGACAGTTGTTGCCTAAACGCAACCAGCTGAGACTGCCAGCTTGGGTGCATTTGTTCAAAAAACATCAATTTCTCCTAGGCGTAGAAAACTACTGTTACGAAATATATCCTTGAGGTTTGCAACCTTGGGTAGCCACTGTCTAGCTTTAGAGCAAAGATTTCAACAAAAAGAGAGAGAGATAATGTCAGACGCAGCAAACTGGGGATTCGAAACCAAGCAAATTCACGCTGGCTGGACCGAAGACCTAACCACCAAAAGTGCTACTCCCCCAATTTACACTTCAACCGCTTTCACCTTTGACTCAGCAGAGCACGCCAGAAACCTGTTCGCCCTGGGTGAGTTTGGAAACATCTACACCCGCATCATGAACCCAACTCAGGATGTTGTTGAGCAGAGGATTGCAGCCCTTGAGGGCGGAACGGCTGCTCTGCTTGTTGCCAGTGGCCAAGCAGCTGAGACCTTGGCAATTATGAACATAGCGGAGGCAGGTGACCACATTGTCACCTCCAGCGTTTTGTATGGAGGAACCTACAACCTGTTCAAGCACACCTTCCCAAAGATAGGCATCGAGGTTACCTTCATCAACGATCAGGACAACCTTGACGAGTGGAATGCCGCCGTAAAAGACAACACCAAGTTGTTCTTTGCTGAGACCATCGGTAACCCAAAGACCAACATCTTGGACATCGAGGGCGTTAGCTCAGTTGCTCACAAAAATGGAGTTCCGCTCCTGGTGGACAACACCATTGCAACTCCATACCTTCTGAACCCACTGAAACACGGTGCAGACATCGTGATTCACTCAGCAACCAAGTACCTGGGTGGTCACGGTCAAGCCTTGGCCGGTGCAATCGTTGATGGTGGAAAGTTTGAATGGTCCAAATCAGACAAATTCCCCGGACTCACAACCCCAGATGAGTCCTACCACGGAGTGAATTACACAGCCGCTTTAGGCGATGCAATTGCCTACATCATCAAAGCCCGTGTTCAGTTACTGAGAGACCTTGGTCCAGCAGTTGCTCCTCAGAACGCCTACCAAATCTTGCAGGGCATTGACACCCTCAGCATCCGTGTTGAGCGCCATGTTGAAAACGCCACCAAGGTTGCTAACTGGCTTGAGGCTCACGACCAGGTTGAAAAAGTGAACTACGCCAGCTTGGAATCAAGTGAATTCAACCAAGCTGCGAAGAAATATGCGCCCAACGGAATTGGTGGGATTTTAAGCTTCGAGCTGGTCGGGGGTCGCGCCGCTGGTGAGAAGTTTGTGGAAAGCCTGGAGTTGTTGAAGCACGTCGCAAACTTTGGCGACGTTCGCTCATTGGTTGTGCATCCAGCTTCCACCACCCACAGCCAGCTAACCGAGCAACAGCAGCTTGAAGCTCAGGTGAGCCCCGGGCTAATCAGGCTTTCAATCGGGCTTGAGACCGCAGCGGATATCATTGGAGACCTAGAACAGGCATTCAAGGCGGTTAAGTAATACTTGGAATTTCAAACCAGTGAGGACACGGTCCCAATCGGACTTATTTCCGACGAGCAAAGTAAACAGCTCATCGGACGTCCTCCCGCAAGCGGTGGCTGGCAGGATGGCGACCCGATTGGGAACCGTCACTTCACTCACAGGTTTGATCTTCCACTAGAAGCTGGTGGGGAACTTTCCAAAGCGGTTATCGCCTACGAAAGTTGGGGCGAGCTAAACCAGGACAAATCCAACGCGGTTTTGGTTTTGCATGCGCTCACCGGTGACAGCCACACAGTCGGTCCAGCAAGCAAAGCTCATCCCACCAATGGCTGGTGGGATGATTTGATTGGCCCGGGCAAAGCGATTGACACCAACGAATACTTTGTTGTCACCCCAAACATCATTGGTGGCTGCCAGGGCTCAACCGGACCTGGATCATTATCGGAAAAAGGTTTGGAATACGGCCCAGATTTTCCTCACCTAACAATTAGAGATCAAACCCTCTCACTCGACGAATTGACCAATCACTTAGAACTAGAAAGTTGGTTTTCGGTGATTGGTGGCTCAATGGGTGGCATGCACGCCTTGGAGTATGCAATCTCCCGAGCAGACAAACTGGGCTCGCTTGGAATTTTGGCAGCCCCTGCAGCCTCAAGTGCTGATCAGATTGCGATCAATTCCGTTCAGATGGAAGCAATCAGAACTGATTCCCAGTTTTTTGGTGGCCGCTACTACGACAAGGTTGCAGGCATGGGTCCCCACCGTGGACTGGCGCTCGCCCGCAGAATGGCACTTTTGAACTATCGGTCACCAACTGAGCTAAATGCAAGATTCAAGCGAAGCTGGCAATCAGAACTGAGCCCATTTGGTGAGGGTGGCAGATTCTCAATCGAGTCTTATCTGGACTTCCACGGCAATAAATTCACACGTCGATTTGATGCCAACAGCTATATAAGCCTTGCGGAGGCAATGAACACCCATGATGTTGGTCGCGATCGCGGTGGGGTTGAAAAAGCTTTAGCGCAGATCAAAGTGAAAACCCTTGTAGTGGGGATCAGCAGTGATCGTCTGTTCCCAGTTCAAAACCAGCAGGTGATTGCCGATCACATTGGTGGAGAACTAGTTGGTGGCGAATTGCAGGTGATTGAATCTGAATATGGCCACGATGGATTCCTGATTGAAAAAAATGAGGTGGGGAAACTATTGAAAGCGCTGCTCCAGGTCTAGACTTTTCCAGTTGGACTGGAAGGCCTGAAAGTGATCAAAAAAGCAAGAATTGCCGTCAGTGCTTATTTTGCCCTGCAAGGGTCTGCCCTGGGTCTAGTTGCAGTTCATTTCCCCTCCCTGGAGCAAAAAACAGGTGTGAGTCTTGCAACTCTCGGACTACTGCTCATGCTTGCTGGCGTTGGTGGGTTTTTGGCCATGCAGGTTGTGGGCTGGTTTGTTGACCACATCGGCAGTGCCAGCGCGACCAGGTATGGCTCTTTGGTTGCAGGTGCGGCAATTGTGTTTTTTGCCTTTGTTTCAGACCCACTCACCTTGGGAGTGGCCTTTTTCTTTTTAGGAGTTGGGCTATCCGCTGTTGATGTGCCGGTGAACTCTCATTCACTGCAGGTCGAGGAAGAGTACGGCAAACCAATTTTCAACCAATTCCACGCTTTCTGGTCGGTGGGTGGGTTCATTGGCTCCGCAGTTGGCTCAGGCTATTTATTTTTCACAGTTCCAATCGAAATTGGTTTCCCAATCTATGGAGTGATTGTTGCCGTAGCCTGCTGGTTTTTAGGAATATGGCTGCTACCAGACAAGCCCAATGTGACAAACCGAGATAAAGAACTTGGTAAGCAAGAATCAAAACAAAACCGAACCGTTCTGGGAATGGTGATTTTGCTGGGAGCGATGGCTGCCAGTGGAGCAATCATGGAAGGCATTGCCAATGATTGGTCAGCGCTTTACCTAACAAATATTCTTGGGGCATCACCTGCACTTGCAGCCTGGGGGCTGGCTTCTTTCAGCCTTGGCATGACTGCTGCTCGACTGACAATAGATGTCTTGGTTGCCCGAATTGGAAGAATGCCGATCATTCGCTACGGCTCGCTGTTTTCCGCTGTTGTGTTGGCTTTCATTATGTTTCCACAAACAATTGCAGTCTCTATTGTGCTGTGGGCGCTGTTGGGGATTTTCCTAGCCGGTGTTGTTCCGCAAATCTTTGCCCTTGCCGGAAGACTTGGAAAACCCACCCACCACGGCAGAAACATGTCGAGAGTTGTTGGCATTGCCTATCTGGCAGCCTTGGCAGGACCATCGGTGATTGGGCTTCTCACCGTGTTCATGCCCCTGAATACGGCATTTATTTATGGGGTGCTACTGGGCTTTTGGGTGATGGCAGGGACTTTCTTGATCGCTCGAAGCAGTGCAAAGATTAGCTCCGCTGGGTCGCGTCTCTGATCTCTCCAACGAGTTCTTCAATGATGTCTTCCAAAAACAAAGCACCGGTGAGCTCGCCAGAAATGTCAAAGGTTCTGGCGATGTGTGCCCCAGCTTTTCTCATGCTGGCTAGTGCATCCTCCAAATCCATGGATTCGGGTAGCGAAACCATTGGGCGAATGATGGTCTCCGGGATCGCTCCCGCCTGATCCTCAATCTCCAAAATATCCTTAACGTGGATATAGCCATTGACTCGTCCCTCGGAAACCAGCGGATAACGACTAAACCCATGCTTAGCAACAGCTTTTTGAACATCTCTTGCGGATGCCGTGTTTTCCAGAACCATTAGATCACTCACTGGCCAGAAAACATCACCGACCTTTTTTTCAGTGAAGTCAAATGTGTTGGACAAAGTTCCTGAGGTGTCGCTCAATACACCCTCTTTGGTTGAAGCCTCAACAATGTCCTCAACCTGATCCAAGGTGAAGGCGGTGTTGGCCTCATCTCTCGGCGTGATTCCAAGCAGTCTCAATATGACGTTACTAATTATGTTCAGGGTGTAAACAATTGGCTTCAATGCAATTGAAACTGCATAAAGCATCGGGGCCAAGATCAAACTGACCTTCTCTGGAACGGCAATCGCTAGATTTTTAGGAACCATCTCTCCAAACACCACGTGCAGGTAGGTCACCAAAACAAGTGCGACTAAGAAACTGAGGGTGTAGCCAGTTTGATAATCGACTCCCAGCTGTTCAAATAAAGGCATCATCAGTCTCTGAATGCTTGGCTCCGCAACCACCAAAATCAACAACGAGCTAACAGTGATTCCGAGCTGTGCGGTTGCAAGCATCAAAGAGACTTTTTCCATTGCCTTCAAGGTGACCTTGGCAGAACGGCTTCCATTTTGAGCAAGAGGTTCAATTTGTGCCCGGCGAGCAGCAATGACTGCAAACTCAGAACCCACAAAGAATGCGTTGCTGATAAGCAGCACCACCAACCAGATAATTCCTGAAAGATCATTCATCGACTGGCCTCGCTATAAATCTCATTCGGTCAATTCGACGACCATCCATAAGTGCCACACGAATGACCCCACCATCAATTTCAACCTCATCGCCGACCTCTGGCAGTCTGCCCAGGCTGGTCATCACGAAACCACTTGCCGTGTCATAGTCATCACTATCTGGAATTTCAATTCCGAAAGGTTCTAACTCATCGGGTCTTTTCAGCCCACTGAAGCTAACCTGATCACCGCTCACAACCGTCAGCGTTCCTAGCCTCGCATCGTGCTCATCATCTAGCTCGCCAACGATCTCCTCGACCAAATCTTCAAGAGTTGTCATTCCAGCGGTGCCACCGTATTCGTCAATCACGATGGCAATCTGCAGTCCCTTTTCACGCAGCTCCAAGGTCAATCTCTCCAGACTCATGGTCTCGGGGACTCGAATGACCTCCTGCATCAAAGCAGACACCGGAACACTTTCTCTCTTCTCGGGAGGAACTGCCAAGGCATGCTTCAGGTGAATCGCGCCAATGATGTCATCAATGTCTTCGCCCGTGACCGGAAACCTTGAATGCCCAGTCTCAATTGAAAGCAAGATGACATCCTTAGCGTTTTGCTTTGAGTCCAAGGAGTTCATCTTGGGTCTTGGGGTCATGATCTCGGTGGCACTCAGCTCACTCAGACGAAGAGTTCGAGAAAGCAGGGTTGCGGTGTTTTCCTCCAAGGAACCAAGCGATGCAGAACGAAGCACCAAGCTGCTGAGCTCCTCAGCGGATCTAGCCGAACTCAATTCCTCTTTTGGTTCAACCCCAAACCTTCTAACGAAGAAATTTCCGGTGTTGTTGAAAAATATGATTATGAAATAAAACAGATAGGTGAAACCTATTTGGAAAAATGCGACGGCTTTCAGGGTCCCAACTGGAACACTCAGTGCCATGTTTTTTGGAACCAATTCGCCAAACAAAAAAGAGAACAGTGTGGCAACTGTCAAAGCTGTCACCGCACCGATAACAGTTACAGAGTTCTCACCCAAACCAAAGTTTGTTAGCCACGGAGAGAGCAGAGAGGAAATTGCAGGCTCTGCCAAAAATCCAGTAAGCAGGGTGGTTAGGGTGATTCCCAGCTGAGCTGCGGAAAGGTGGGTGCTGGTTCGTTTCACCGCCATGATGGGAAGGCGGAGATTCTTCTCTCCGTCTTGCTGACGTGATTCCAGTTCGGTTCTATCGGTGTTAACGAGCGCAAATTCGCTAGCAACAAACAACCCGGTTCCGATGGTGAGCAAGGCGGCAAGCCCCAGTTGAATCCACTCGCTCACAGGCGGACCCAATCTTCGGGGAAACTACTCGGAGGCTCCATTTGATTTCTAGCTTAGCGGTAGGCTAGTCATCAGTGGCTCATTAATTCAAAGGGGTGATTCAGCTGTCTGCCGAAGGCTCAAGCACAGACAAAGATTTTGGTGCAAACGAATGGCTAGTTGCAGAAATGTACGGCCAGTGGAAAGAAAATCCCGACTCAGTAGATAAATCATGGTGGCCGATTCTGGAGAAATACAACCCCACCGAGACCGCCACCAAGGCTCCTGAGGAAACGCAGCAGCCTCCCGCTGAGAAAAAACCGGAAGCTGCACCCGCAAGCCAGGCACCCCCTGAGCCAGACACTGCAACCAGGCCAATTCCCAGAACCACCAAGGCAGAGCCCAAAACCCAGCCAATTCCTGCGCAAGCTCCTCCAACTGGAACTATTGAACTTCCGGGGGTTGATCAGGAACTAGAGCCAGAGGTTCAGATTTTGAAGGGCATGCCCAAAGCCCTGGCAGCAAACATGGATTCCTCCCTTGAGGTGCCAACCGCAACCAGTGTTAGAGCAGTTCCAGCAAAGCTTTTGATTGACAACAGGATTGTGATTAATTCACACCTTGCAAGAACCCGAGGTGGAAAGGTGTCTTTCACCCACCTAATCGGTTATGCCATTGTCAAGGCTTTGAAAAAGATGCCCTCCATGAATGTTTACTATGACGTAATCGATGGCAAACCAGCAATGGTCACTCCCCCGCACATCAACTTTGGTCTAGCCATCGATATACCCAAGGCTGATGGTTCCAGAGCACTACTGGTTCCAAACATAAAAGCTAGTGAAAAATTGGCCTTTAATGAGTTTTTGATGGCTTATGAGGATCTAGTCAAAAAAGCCAGGGATAACAAACTAACCGCTGGTGATTTTGCAGAAACTTCAGTTTCACTGACTAACCCAGGTGGAATCGGCACCGTTCACTCCGTGCCAAGGCTTACCAAGGGACAGGGAGCAATCATTGGTGTTGGGGCGTTAGAGCATCCTGCCGAGTATCAAGGTCTTAGCGAGGGACAGCTTTCACGCATGGGTGTTGGCAAAATCATCACCCTCACCTCCACCTATGACCACCGAGTCATCCAAGGAGCCGGAAGCGGCGAGTTTCTAAAAATCATCTCTGAACTGCTCAAGGGTGAGGACAATTTCTATCAAGAGGTATTTGCAGACATGCGAATCCCTTACGAACCAGTGCTTTGGTCACAGGATTTTGACCCAGAAGACAGCGATGACAGACCAAAGAGTGCTCGTATCCATGAGTTAATAAACGCCTATCGCGTGCGTGGTCACCTGATGGCAGATGTTGAACCTCTGGAGTATGTTCAAAGATCTCACCCCGATCTGGATGTCAGAACCCACGGCCTGAGCCTTTGGGACCTAGACAGGTCATTCAGAACCGGTGGTTTCGGTGGCAGGTCAAAGGCTAAATTCCGCGAGGTTCTCGGGATCCTGAGAGACACCTACTGCCGAACAGTCGGTGTTGAATACATGCACATTCAAAACCCCGATGAACGCGAGTGGTTCCAGTCAAAGCTGGAAAGGCCCTATACAAAGCCATCTCGTGATGAGCAGTTTAGATTGCTAAACAAGCTGAATGAAGCAGAAGCTTTTGAAACCTTTTTGCAGACCAAGTTCGTTGGTCAAAAGCGATTCAGCCTGGAGGGAAGTGAATCTCTAATCGCCTCGCTTGATGAAATCCTGCAGGAGGCGGCCAATGATGGTTTGGACAGTGCTGCCATTGGAATGGCTCACCGAGGTCGATTGAATGTTCTAACCAACGTGGCTGGAAAAACCTATGGTCAGGTCTTCAGAGAGTTTGAAGGCAACGCCGATACCGGCAGTGTTCAGGGTTCTGGGGATGTGAAATATCACCTGGGAACCACAGGCAAGTTCAAATCTTTGGAGGGAAGTGAAATTGATGTTGAGTTGGCAGCGAACCCCTCTCACCTCGAAGCTGTAAACCCAGTTTTGGAAGGGATTGTTCGCGGCAAGTTAGACAAGCTTGGCACCATCCCAGATTCATATCCGGTGCTACCAATTTTGATTCACGGAGATGCTGCATTTGCCGGTCAAGGTGTTGTTCCAGAAACATTGAACATGAGTCAGCTTCGCGCATATCGCACCGGTGGCACCATTCACATCATCGTGAACAACCAGGTGGGCTTCACAACTCCTCCATCTGAGGGTCGTTCAACTGTTTACTCAACCGATGTTGCCAAAACCATACAGGCACCCATTTTCCACGTAAACGGAGACGACCCGGAGGCGGTTTCCAGGGTTAGCAAGCTTGCCTATGAATACCGTCAACAGTTCAATAAGGACGTTGTAGTGGACATCATTTGTTACCGCCGACGCGGTCACAACGAGGGTGATGACCCATCGATGACTCAACCGTTGATGTATAACCTGATTGAGCAGAAGCGAAGCGTTAGAACCTTGTATTTGGAATCACTGGTTGGTCGAGGTGACATCACCCAAGAAGAGTTTGAGCAAACCAATGAAGACTTCCAAAAGAAACTGGAGGGTGCCTTCATTGAAGTTCACGAAGCAATGAACGACACCATTCAATTGCAGGCAAGGCCTGAGGGAATTGGAACCACCGCCAGCGATCGCCCCGAACTTTCAAGGGCAACAGCCATTGGCCAAGATGTTATTGAGGCAATTGGAGATGCTCACAAAAACACTCCCACCGGTTTCACTGTTCACCCCAAGCTGGAACAGCTTTTGGAAAAGCGCGTTCAAATGTCAAGAGAGGGTGGCATTGACTGGGGTTACGGAGAGCTATTGGCCTTCGGTTCGCTATTGATTGAGGGAACACCAGTCAGACTGGTGGGTCAGGATTCCCGACGAGGAACCTTTGTTCAGAGGCATGCGGTTTTCCACGATCGTGAGAACGGCCAGGAGTGGATGCCACTGAGATTCATCACTGAAAACCAAGCGGAACTGTATGTCTATGACTCTCTTCTCAGTGAATATGCGGGGCTGGGCTTTGAATACGGCTACAGCGTTGAGCGACCAGAGGCATTGACTCTTTGGGAGGCACAGTTTGGTGATTTCGGAAACGGCGCGCAAACAATCATTGATGAATTCATTTCAAGTGCGGAGCAAAAGTGGAATCAGCGAAGTGGACTGGTTATGTTGCTTCCTCATGGTTATGAGGGACAGGGACCAGACCACAGTTCCGCTCGAATCGAGCGTTACCTGCAGCTGAGTGCTGAAAACAATATGACTATTGCTCAGCCTTCAACACCAGCAAGCCACTTCCACCTTTTGAGAAGACAGGCCTACACAAACCCCAAGCGACCACTGATTATCTTCACTCCAAAGTCCATGCTTCGACTGCGGGCTGCAGTCAGCTCAGTTGAAGATTTCACCCACGGTGAGTTTTTGCCACTGATTGATGACCCAAAGGTCACCGATCCTTCCAAGATCCAAAGAACCCTGTTCTGCTCAGGAAAGGTCTATTGGGATCTGTTGGCAGAGAAAGAAAAGAATAACCACGACGATGTTGCAATCATTCGCTTAGAGCAGCTTTATCCAACACCCGTTGATGAAATCAAACAGGTTGCCAGCAAGTATTCTCAGGCGGAGGCGATCTGGGTCCAGGATGAGCCTGCCAACCAGGGTCCCTGGACCTACATGGGACTGTTCCTCCCCCGCTATATGGGAGGAAAGATTATGAGATTGGTTTCAAGGCCTGCGAGTGCATCACCTGCGACCGGTTCCGCTAAGACTCACCAGGTGGAGCAAAAAGATTTGATCAGAAGAGCGTTTGAGGAAGATTAGTTATTCGTGGTTTTGAATCTCACGTAAACGATTCAAAACCCGCTCAGCAAGCTCTGGTGGCGGAGCTTCATCGCAAGAGTGCTGGATTACCTGGTTAAACACCAACTCAATGTCGTACTCTCGCTCGCAGTTTTCACAATTGGCCAGGTGCGCGGTAATCGCTTCCATTTCTGGTTCCTGCAGCTCTTTGTGCAGATACTCGTGAACGCGGACTTTAGTCTCTTCGCAGTCCACCGCTTCGTACTTGCTCACTGTCTTGTAGCTCCCTATTTACCAAAGCCTTCTTGCTTTGCATAATCAGTCAACAATTCTTTGAGCATTTTCTTCCCACGATGCAATCTGCTCATCACAGTTCCCACCGGAGTTTCCATGACTTCCGCTATTTCGGCATAGGGCAAACCCTCCACAACGGCGTAATAAACCACCATTCGGAACTCTTCTGGAATCTGATCCAGGCTTTCTCGAATAATTGTTGAGGGCAAATTATCCATCGCCTCGGCCTCAGCACTGCGAGCGGCCTTCGCCGTTACCGACTCGCCACTTCCAACTTGCCAGTCTTCTAATTCATCTAAGCCACCCTTAGCTTGGTCTTTAGCTCGCTTGTTATAGAGGTTGATGTGGGTGTTGGTCATAATCCGATAAAGCCATGCTTTTAGATTTGTGCCCTGCTGGAATTTGTCCCAGGCTGCATAAGCTTTCGCAAATGTCTCCTGGACTAGATCTTCAGCGTCACTTGGGTTTCTCGTCCACCTCAATGCCGCCCCATACAACTGCGGCATCAGTGGTAGTGCTTGCTCCTCAAAGGCCCTGAGTTTTTCGGACTTTGTGTCGGGAGCGTTTGCTTCCTTCATTACCCCCAGACTAGCGGTGTTTGGGATCCAAAAGTCAAAACACTCAACTAAGTTTCAGCTAATTCGAAGGTAGATTAGTAATTGATGACAGCAGATTTCTTTCAAGCCCCCAGGGCTGGATCCCCAATCAAGGGTGAAATCCGCATTCCCGGCTCCAAATCACTAACCAACCGAGAGATATTTCTCTCAGCCCTCGCCCAAGGTGTTTCAGTGTTGAAAAAACCACTAATCAGCCGTGACAGCGAGCTGATGCTGAATGCCATCAGGCAGTTTGGTTCCAAGGTTGAGATAAACCACGATGAAATTTCAATCTCCCCAGCCACTTTTCAGTCAGAAGCCGAAATTCACTGCGGGTTAGCCGGCACGGTCATGCGCTTCGTTCCACTAATGGCGACTTTGAATAACCAAAAAACAGTTTTCTTGGCAGACAAAGAGGCAAATTCAAGGCCGTTGGATGCGATCTTTGATGCTCTGGGGCAGCTTGGTGTGGAGTACCAAAAATCATCCGATAATTTCCCTTTCACAATGAACCCAACTGGACTTGTTGAAACAAACGAGGTCATCGTTGATGCCTCCAAGTCATCACAGTTTGTGAGTGGGCTGATGTTGGTTGCAGCAAGCTTTGAAAATGGGTTGGTAATCACCCATCAAGGAAGTTCGCTGCCCTCACTTCCCCACATCAAAATGACAATCGACTCCCTCAAACAAAGAGGTGTCCAGGTTGAATCACTATCTGAGTCCAGTTGGCGAATCCCAAACTCACCAATCAGGGCTCGAGAAATGGTGATTGAACCTGATTTATCAAATGCTGGTCCTTTTTTGGCGGCAGTAATGGTTGCTGGTGGTGAATTAGAGATTTTGGATTGGCCTGACACCACCAATCAGGTGGGGAGCCAGTATTTGAAGCTTTTAGGCTCAATGGGAGCTGAATTTGAAACAACAGCAACTGGCCTGAAAATCAAAAGTGATGGTCAAATACGCGGCATTGTTGCAGACCTGTCTGAAGCCGGAGAACTCACGCCCACCATTGCAGCACTGGCAGCGGTGGCTGATTCACCATCTAAGCTGTCTGGGATTGCTCACCTCAGAGGTCACGAGACAGATCGCCTAAAAGCACTTTCAACCGAGATAAATCGAATCGGTGGTGATTGTGAAGAAACAGATGATGGATTAATCATCAATCCCAAAAAACTAACCGGTGGTCAGTGGTTTAGCTATCACGATCACAGAATGGCGACCGCTGGAACAATCATTGGATTGGCGGTTGATGTTGAGATTGAAAACATTCAAACCACTGCCAAGACCATGCCTGATTTTGAAAAGCTTTGGATGGAGACCATAGCTTGAGTTGGTTATATGAACCAGAGGATCAAAAACACGATTTGGATGAATCCGATGTTCGAATCAGACCAAACCCGAAGGGGTCAAAACCTAGAACCAAGCGCAGGCCCAACTATGACAATCTGCCGGTGGGGATGGTGCTCACGGTAAACCTTGCTCGCTACGAGGTTTTGGTTGAGGGCAGAAAAATAACTGCGACTTTAGCCAAGGAACTTAGAAAACAGGGTGCTGTGGTGGGCGATCAGGTTTATCTTGATGGAGACCTGGGGGGAGCCAAGGGAAGCCTTGCACGCATCGTGCAAATAAAACCTAGAAAAACACTGTTGAGGCGCTCCGCCGAGGATGACAGTCAAGCCGAGCAACCAATTGTTGCCAATGCCGATCAATTGGCAGTCGTTATGTCCAGTTCCAACCCGGAGCCGAACATTGGGCTTTTGGATCGCTACCTGGCGAGCGCATTTGCATCGGGATTGGATGTGATTCTGATTCTCACAAAAACCGATGTGAGTGAGGCAAAAGACTTTTTGGAAAACCTGAAGGGGTTGCCAATCAAGATATTCAAAACCAGAAGTGATGAGTTCAGACTGGCTCAGCTCCAACAACAGCTGAAAGGGCAGATAACGGTTTTTGTTGGTTATTCGGGTGTTGGCAAGTCAACCCTAGTAAATGCCCTCACAGGCACCACTTTGGACACCGGAGAGGTGAATGCGGTGACTGGCAAGGGGAAACACACATCCAGTGCCGCTAAAGCGATTCCAATCGAAGATGGCTGGTTGATTGACACACCTGGAATCAGAACCTTCGGACTGGGATTAATTGAAAAAGAGGACCTATTAGGAGCATTCCCGGAGATTGCCGAAATTACAACTGATTGCCCAAGAGGTTGCGAACATCAAGCCGAGTCAGTGGGTTGCGCACTGAATCAAGAAAACGACATCCCGGTCGCTAGGCTTATTTCTTTCAGACGGCTATTGAAAGTTTTGGAGGCGGAGCAATGGTCCAAACGCTAGCGGATGATTTACAACTGGCTTTAGAGATCGCCAAAAAAGCAAACCGGCAGTCCATGAAGCGTTTCCGCGCATTAGATCTTGAAATCACCAGCAAACCCGATCGCTCCCCCGTCACCGATGCCGACAGGTCAGTTGAGACCATTATTCGTGACGAGCTAGCCAAGGCAAGACCGAATGACTCAATCATTGGCGAGGAGTTTGGAACATCGGGAGATTCTGACCGAGTTTGGATTATTGATCCCATTGACGGAACCGCCAATTTCTTGCGAGGAGTACCGGTGTGGGCGACGCTGATTGGTCTGCGAGTCAATGGTGAATACGTGATGGGGGTTGTTTCTGCCCCAGCTATGAATCGTTCTTGGTGGGCCGCCAAGGGCCAAGGGGCTTTCACGGAAGATGTTGATGCAACCGTCAGAGAGATAAACGTCTCAAAGGTGGAAAAACTCACCGATGCCTCCTTTAGTTTTTCAAGCATTGAGCTTTGGGAACATCACGGTCAGTTAGAAAACCTGCTAAAGATTACTCGATCAGTCTGGAGAACCCGAGCCTACGGAGATTTCTGGTCACACATGCTGGTTGCTGAGGGCGTAATTGACATTAGTGCGGAGAATGATCTGAAGATCTATGACTGGGCGGCCCTTGCACCTATCGTTAGCGAAGCCGGTGGGATTTTCAGAGACCAGTCTGGAGAGCTGAATGATGAAACATCCTCGGTGATGGTCAGCAATGGATTACTGGATGCAGACTTAGCAAAGCTACTGGCTTGAAATTCAAATACTTCCTAGCCGTTGCGCTAATTGTCTTCCTCGCGGTGAACCTGCGAACGGCTGTGACATCATTTTCGCCAATTGTGTTTTTCATTCGTGAGGAACTAGCACTAACCGCCCTGACCGAGAGCCTTATTGCCGCCACCGCACCAGTGATGTTCGCTTTCGGTGCCTGGGTCGGAACCCGTCCTGCAAGAGTTTTGGGTCTTGAGATGACATCGCTGATAGTTGGCCTGATGATTGTCGCTGGTCACCTGCTTCGAGGTTTTGCAATCAGTGGTGAGTGGCTGATGGTTGGTTCACTGATTGCCCTTGCCGGCATGGGGGTTGGAAACCTGATTTTGCCATCAATAATCAGACGTTATTTTCCAAACAAGATTGGGCTGCTGACCACTGTTTATATAACCTTTATCAGCTTTGGAACCTTCATCCCTCCGTTGATCGCAGTTCCGATTGCTGAAAGCTTTGGTTGGCGAGTTTCCTTGGCTCAGTGGGCGGTGCTAGCAGCTCTGATTTTGATTCCGGCATTTGGCCTTCTGAAAGAGAACAAAGAGGTGGAGCTAAGCGCAAAGCCCGCAAAGCTTCCGCTCTCTAAATCTCCAACAGCAGTTGCGGTGATGATGATATTTCTGGTCTCTGGCATCACCGCATACCTCGCTTTTGGCTGGCTTCCTACAATTGCGGTTGAACATGCGGGGGTTGATGTCTCCCAAGCTGCGCTTTTGTTGACCATCTTCGCTTTCGTTGGATTGCCCTCGGGACTCGTTGCTCCCCTTTTGGCCGAAAAGTTTCCAAACTCTCAGTGGATAATCGTTGCCGGTGCTGGAATTAGTGGAATCATCGGCGCTCTTGGTTTTATTTTCATCCCAGACCTAGTGTTTGTTTTTGTTCTGTTTTTAGGTGCCGCACAGCTAACCTTCCCTCTGTCACTGACTCTTTTCAACCTCAGAAGCAGAAACCCAGACACTGTTTTGCAAGTTTCTAGCTATGCCCAGTTTTTGGGTTATGGTGCCGCCAGTGTGACAACACTGAGTGTTGGCTTCATTTCAGATTTGGCTGGTGGCTGGGAGTTGATCCTTGGCTTCATAGCGCTAAGCAATTTATTGGTAATCACCGCTGCAATATCGCTTGCTCGAAAAAACTTCATAGAGGATGAATTAGCTCCACCGCTCTAGTGCATATTCGGCACGTATGGTTCTCACCGTTTGAGATTTTCCGCGAATAGCAATTGATTCGGTCACAACACGATTTCCCTTGCGCTTCACGCCCTCCAGCATCGCGCCGTCTGTGACACCGGTTGCAATGAAGAATGTGTTTCCACTACTCACCATCTCGTCTATTTCATAGACGTAGTCAAATTTCAATCCTGCTTTCAATCCCTGATCTTTTTCGAACTGCTCTCTGGGGTGCAAAATCCCCTGCATGTGACCACCGAGTGCACGGATTCCGCAGGCGGTGACAATTCCTTCTGGCGAGCCACCAATTCCAACACACATATCAACCCTGGATGATTCTCTGGCTGCCTGAATGCCCCCTGCAACATCGCCATCACGCAAAAGTCTGGTGCGAGCACCCGCTGATCGAATTTCTTCGATCAGGTGCTCGTTGTAATCGCGATCCAAAATCGCAACCAAAACCTCTTCGGTGGCTTTGCCAGAGGCCTTTGCATACTCCCGAATGTTTTGACTCAGTGAGTCTCTAATGTCAACAACGCCAACACCAGCGGGACCGGTGACAAGTTTGTTCATTTTGTAGACAGCAGATGCATCCAGCATGCTTCCTCGGTCACTGACTGCAATTACGCTGATCGCATTCATGCGACCAGCCGCAGTCAAAGATGTTCCGTCAATTGGGTCAACCGCAATGTCTGTCTCTGGCCCCTCGCCGGAACCAACAATTTCGCCATTGAACAACATTGGAGCGTCATCTTTTTCGCCCTCGCCGATTACGACTTTTCCCTGGAAACTGACGGTGGCGAGAAAAGCTCGCATGGCATCAACCGCTGCGCCATCGGCTGCGTTTTTATCACCCCTGCCAATAAATGGATAACTGCGGATTGCTGCCGCTTCGGTTGCTCTGACCAGTTCCATGGCCAAGTTTCTATCGGGGTGTAGTGAGGGCTGTTCCATGGTCCTAAGCCTATAGCCATTGGCTAGAACTCGACTCCGACCTCCGAGCAACGAAGCTTTATGTCTTCGATGAGTCCATCAACTGCTGCCTGCGTCTCGCTCACGGGTTGCGATGAAGACAGTTGATCGGACAAAGATTGAATGTCATCGCCCAGTGCATCACTGAGCGGTGCTGTGATGTCTGATAAAAAACTAGTGGCGGAAGCTAAAAACTCGCTATCAACAACATTTTGCTGATAGCTGTCTTGGACATTAGTCAAAACACTCTCGGCAGATGCACAAAAAGCTGCATCCGCTGCCACCTGCGCGGGATTCACGGAGCAACCAGCCAACACAAAAGGGGTTAGAAGTAAAAAGAATTTTTTCATCGGTGACTCAATTATCCCATCGAACAATTTGCTAACCCGCAGGCTGTAATCTGTGTCTTGTGCTAATCGACAAACTCCACCCCCATGGCAAGCTTGCAAACTTCAGAGATCTTGGAGGCATCAGCACTGGTCATGGAATCTTGAACACGGGAATCAGCTATCGCTCTGATGATGTAAGTGCGATCGATGATGATGAGGCGGAGCGAATTGCATCCCTGGGCATTGGGATGGTTATCGATTTTCGTGATTTGAATGAAACCAGCTCCGGTCGTGGTCCAATCGCCAACCACGTTGAGGGGTATCTGAACCTGCCCCTGATTGAATCAAGTGGTGAGCCAGGTCAGGTTCTGCACAAAATCTTTGATGACTCTTTTTCAGCCGAGGATCTCGGCCAGTGGTATTTCTATCTAATGGGTCAGGTTGCTCCGCTGGTAGTTCAAGGAATTGAAGCAATTGCTGAGAGTAAGTCACCAGTTGTTTTCCACTGCGCTGCGGGCAAAGACCGAACTGGAGTGTTTGCCGCAGGTTTGCTGAGTGCCTTAGACACTGAAGAGCAACACATCTTGGATGATTTCAGCGCCACTCAGCTAAACATGCCGAAGGTGCTGAACAGGCTCATGAACCTGCAGCCCATGTTCACAGAAGAGGCAATCAGCCAGGCTGGAGCGCTGCTCAGAGCAGACCGTGAGGCAATGCAAAGATTTCTGTTTCTGGCCAATAAAGAACATGGCGGTTTGAAATCAATGCTTGTTGACAGCGGTCTCAGTGAAAAAACCATCAACTCTTTGAAAACATCACTCGTTCAGAATCGGTAATAAGGAAGGATTCGCTAGCATCTCCAGTTAGGTTGTTAGGGTTTTAGAGAGCCAAGGAAGCTAAATGAAAATTTATGACAACATCACCCAGGTGGTGGGCAACACCCCACTGGTAAGACTGAACCGAATCATGGGAGATTCAAAGGCTGAGGTGTTTGCAAAACTTGAGTTTTATAACCCTTCCGCGACCGTGAAAGACCGAATTGGCATAGCCATGGTTGACGCCGCTGAGAAAAGCGGAGACCTCCCACCGAGTGGAACAATTGTTGAGGCCACCAGCGGTAACACAGGCATTGCCCTTGCCATGGTGGGTGCAGCCCGAGGCTACCGAGTTGTGTTGACCATGCCTGACTCAATGAGCATGGAAAGAAGAACACTTCTGAGGGCTTATGGTGCAGAGCTTGTGCTAACGCCAGCCGCCGAGGGCATGCGCGGAGCGGTTGCCAAGGCTGAGGAGATCGGTGGCGAGTCAGGTGCTGTTTTGGTTCGCCAGTTTGCCAACGAGGCAAACCCTGAAATCCACAGAAACACAACTGGTGAAGAGATTTGGCGAGACACTGATGGAACAGTTGATGCCCTAGTTGCGGGAATTGGAACTGGCGGAACAATCACCGGCTCTGGGCAGACGCTAAAAAAGCACAATCCAGACATCAAAGTATTCGCAGTTGAGCCTGAGGCAAGCCCAATTCTCACCGGTGGTGATCCCTCTGGTCACCCACTGCAGGGAATTGGTGCAAACTTCGTGCCTGAGATTCTGGACACCGAAATCTATGACGAAGTCCTAGACGCACCCACCAAAGAGTCAATTCGCTTTGCTCGAATGGCATCCGACCAGGAGGGTATCTTGGCAGGAATCAGCTCTGGATCTGCTTTGTGGGCTGCCTACCAGGTTGCCAACCGTCCCGAGATGGCAGGCAAGCGAATCGTGGTAATCATTCCAAGCTTTGGTGAGCGTTATCTCTCAACCGTTTTGTATGAAGACCTCAGGCAAGAGGGTGGTCCTAACCTTTGAGCCTGATTGATGACATAAAAGCAGGGCTTGCCAGAGACCCAGCCACCAGATCTGCTCTGGAGCTGGTGCTAACCTCGCCAGGTTTCCACGCACTGATGTGGCACAGAGTGTGGCATGCGATTTATCGAATCAAACTCAGAACTCTCTCCAGAATGCTTGCCAACATAACAAGGTGGATTACCGGTATTGAAATCCACCCCGGAGCCAGAATTGGCAAAGCGGTAGTGATTGATCACGGCATGGGAGTTGTCATTGGTGAAACGGCAGAGATTGGCGATGATGTTTTGATCTACCACGGTGTCACCCTTGGCGGAACTTCAATGAAAAACGAAAAGCGTCACCCAACAGTTGGTAGCCGAGTAATCATTGGCGCTGGGGCAAAGCTAATCGGTGCCATCCATGTTGGCGATGATGTAAAAATTGGCGCCAATGCGGTCATCACCAAAGACGTTCAAGCAGGCTTCACGGCAGTTGGAGACAACCGCTTCATCGAGAACTAAGTTTTGCCCTCCAGGCAGAAAAACTTCTAACCGACCCCGCATGCGGGACTCTAAGCCAGGGCCATGGGTGCACCTCTGCAAATAAACCCCGAAATTTCTGAAAACTTGGCACCGGAGCATAAGTCACCGCGTATTTACCCTCAGAAATGATTTGCTTCGGATCCCCCAGATAAACTCTCAGGTCTTTTCTGGTTGCCAGATCTTTCAATGTCTGCAAATAAAACACAATTCTCTTGGACGAAAGCTGCAGTTTTTCTAACTCTGGTTTATTGAACACAAACACCACTGGCAAATCAGGATTTGCCTGCATGGCTTTATCAGCATCACCCAGCGATTCAATTGTTAAATACACCGCCTCTGGTGCCTCCCGCTCAATAACCCGCATTGGACCAGCTGTCAGATGCGGGTTTGGATCGTTTTCGATCAGTGGATGTTTTTCAAGCCTTGGGAGCTGTTGCTCCTCAGGGAAATTCTCAACCGGGCAGTTTTTATTCAAAGGACACTTCGCGCATAAACCAGGGGCGCGTTTATTGACCTGCCAGCGAGAAAAGCCGTAGGGCCTGCCGGTGCCCGAACCAACTGTCCACTGCCAACCAGCAAGGTTTGCAGCTCTGGAGCCATCAAGCAGGTGCTGATAGAAAATCTCTTGTCCCGCAAGCCAGCCCTCAGAGTTATGAACTGTCCACTCACTTGCAAGCCACATCCTTGATTGGTTGACCAACCAGCCAGTTTGTTCCAGCTCACTTACAACAGTGTCAATGCAGAGCATTTCTCTTCGCCAACCATAACCATCTGTTTTCCATGGAACTTCGAATCTAAAGTTTTCAAACAGGTCGGTTCCAACTCGTGCGTAGAGATGCCTCGCATACTCCTGCCATAAAAGCTCATCTTGGAACTTGGAAACATCTTTGGATGGACCACCGATTGACTCCCAAACTCTTTGCAGGGGAAGCAGGTTGTGGCGGATGTAGGGACTTAGAACACTTGCACCCCTAGTTGACTCAGGGAGCACCTGCGAGCGGTTCTGGGCATAACCTGCAACCTTGAAATTACTCAGTGCCTCGTCAGCTGCGGTTTGCCCGCCACTTATTGGGCTGATTATTAGATCATCTAATGTGAGATCCTTGAAGTGATTCTCGAAAAGTTCTTCAATGCTTTGATTTATGTCTAGATGCATTTGAAAAACAATAGTGTCTAGCTCTGATAATTCCCAAAACCTAGTTGTTGAACCTAAACTCCACGACATCGCCATCTTTCATGACGTAGTCCTTGCCTTCAAGTCTGACCTTGCCAGCAGCCTTTGCATCAGCCATGGAGCCATAGGTGTCGAGGTCTGTGAAGCTTACGATTTCAGCCTTGATGAATCCCTTTTCAAAATCGGAGTGAATAACCCCCGCTGCCTGCGGTGCTTTCCAGCCTTTGCGAACAGTCCAAGCTCTTGACTCTTTTGGTCCAGCGGTGAGATATGTCTGAAGCCCAAGTGTTTCAAAGCCAATGCGAGCTAGCTGATCTAAGCCAGATTCGTTTTGTCCAAGGCTTTGCAGAAGTTCACTAGCCTCTTCAACACTCAGATCCATCAGTTCACTTTCAACCTTGGCATCTAAAAACACAGCCTCCGCAGGCGCTACCAGTGAGGCAAGCTCTGCCATCTTGGTTGAATCGGTTAGCACGGATTCATCAACATTGAACACAAACAGCATTGGCTTGGCGGTGAGCAACCCAAGGTCCTTAATTGTTTCTGTGTCGAAACCAGCAACACTGAGGGGGTTTCCCTCATTCAAAATCTTCATAGCCTCTTCGATTCCCTGCAAAACATCAGCTTCAGTTTTTTTAGCCTTCACCTCTTTTTCAACACGGGTCTTAGCTTTTTCCAATGTCTGCATGTCAGCCAGAATAAGCTCCGTGTTGATGGTTTCAATATCACTCGACGGTGAAATCTCACCATCCACGTGAACCACGTCACCATCGGCAAAACCTCTCACCACCTGGGCAATTGCATCTGCTTCACGAATGTTGGCTAAAAACTGGTTACCAAGTCCCTCGCCCTCGCTGGCGCCTTTCACAATGCCCGCGATGTCAACAAAGGAAACAGTTGCAGGGAGAACCTCTTTGCTTTGAAAAATTTCGGCTAGTCGTTCAAGTCTGTGGTCGGGAAGGTTCACCACCCCAACATTTGGCTCAATGGTTGCGAAGGGATAATTCGCCGCCAGAGCGTTGTTTTTAGTGAGTGCGTTAAATAACGTCGACTTTCCGACATTGGGTAATCCGACAATTCCAATAGTTAGAGCCACTTCTGAAGTTTAATGGGTTTCATGGCAATAGATTTCACCGCAATCGATTTTGAGACAGCAAATCGCTCTCCAGCTTCGCCATGTGCTGTTGGCATGGTCAGAGTCCGAGAGGGTGAAATCGTGGAAAGCCTCTCAATGCTTTTCAAGCCCCCCTTCCCAAATGATTACTTCAGTGCAAGCAATATTGGAGTTCACGGAATAACGCCTGAAATGGTGTTGGATGCCCCCAGCTGGGAGGAGGCACTGATTGAGCTGCTTCTGTTTGCTGAAAGCGACACGCTGATAGCTCATAATGCGGGTTTTGACATGGGGGTGCTGAGAGCAAGTGCTCAGGCAATCAATTTTGACCTTCCAAATTACAACTATGCCTGCTCACTTCGAATGTCCAGAAAAACCTACAATCTTGACTCTTACCGACTTAACTCTGTCGCCTACGCGATTGGTCACGAAGAGTTCAATCATCACGATGCTTTGGCAGACAGCGACGCTTGCGCTCGGATTGTTATGCACATGGCGAATCGACACGAAGTGGAGACGCTTGATGAGCTGATGTTGAAAACATCAGAAAAGCCAAAAACTGTGTTCTAAAACTAAATGTAGGTGGTGGCTGAGATAGTTAGAACATGGATTTACTATCGGTATTAGTGGGCTTAGCAGTTGGGCTAACAATTGGCCTGGGTATTGGCTTTTTCGTATTTAGAAAAAAGGATGCTGCTCAAATAGCAATTGAGTTAGCAACTGCAAGGGCAAATGAAGTTTCACTTCGTGAGCAGCTCGCTCAAGCACAGAGCCAACAAGAAGAAGCTCGCAGGCGGGAACTAGAACAAAACAAGGTTCTAACCGAACTTGCACCAGTCAAAGACCGTCTTGATCAAATGCAGAAGGTAGTAAACGAATTAGAGCGTGAACGTACTGAGCAGTTCACAACCATCAAAGAACAGCTCCGAACCTCTCACACCGCGCAACAGGAGCTTCAGAACACAACAAGAGTCTTAGCGGGTGCGATGAGCAACAACCAGGTCAGAGGTCAGTGGGGTGAATTGACCCTCAGAAGATTGCTAGAACAAACTGGAATGGTCAAACATGTCGATTTTTATGAGCAGTTCAGCTCTGAAAATGATGAGGGCAAAACAATCAAGCCAGATGTTGTGATTCACATGCCCGATGGCAAATATGTAGCCGTTGACTCAAAAGTTCCATTCACCAATTACCAGCGCGCGTTCGAGATCAATGAGCTCTCTGATGAGGCTGATTTAGCCCAGCGGGATAAATTGCTCAAACAAAGCGCCAAAGACGTCAAAGCCCGCATCGACGAAATTAGCAAAAAGGATTATTACTCAGGCCTTCCTGAATCCCCTGAGTTCACCATCATGTTCATGCCCAGTGAATCACTGTTGTCGGCAACGCTGGAAACAGACCCTGGATTATTAGAAGATGCCTTTGAAAAAAGAGTGGCGGTAGTTTCACCGGTGAGTTTCTATTCTTCGATCAAGACAATCAGCTACGCCTGGAGACAGCAGGCAGCTGAGGAAACCATCCAAGAGGTGTTAGACCTTGGCTCCAAGCTTTACAGGACCGTTCGAGTGGTGGCAGAACATGCTGAGAAACTTGGCAAGGAGCTAAACAATTCGGTGAGTGCCTACAACGCATTTGCATCCTCCTTAGAAAGAAATATGCTCACCGCAACCAGGCAGGTAAATGAGCGAAGTAGAGAATCTCTAAGCTCTGGCAAAGAAATCCCACTGGTGGAGGAGATTGAGCAGGCAACTGCCAATTTCAGTAAACCGGAGCTCACCGCAGAGGCAGATTCAGAACAGCCAAACGAACTTTCGTAACATAGACAGTTATTGCTCTAGCGTGTATATACTCGTTAGCTAAGGCCGAGCAACAATGAAGTTTCCGCTGATTAAAATCTTGCACCGGGAAAATAAGGAGTCCATTTGTCCGGCGAAAAATCTCCGATAATCACGCTGACCCCGTCCCCCACCTTGGACCGAACTTACTTCGTAAAAGGGCTAATTGAGGGTGGCGTAAACAGAGCTCACGATGTCAACGAGGAGCTTGCCGGAAAGGGTATCAACGTCTCTCGAGCTTTGGAGCTTGCAGAGATAAGTGCACCTGGAGTTGTTCCAATTGGAAATGCAGATCCAGCCGTTTTAGAGCGAACCGGTTCAACTAGTTTTTTGTCCCCCATCTGGGTTGATGGAACTCTTCGAGTTTCAACAACCATCGTTGAAGATAACGGTCCGACCACCAAGGTCAACGAAAACCCAAGGCCCCTGAGGCAGGCTGACTGGGATGAGGTTGTAAACCTAACTTTGAAACTCCTAAGGGAAAACGAAGCCGAGTGGTTGGTGGTTGCGGGGGCTCATCCAAAGGTTGTTGAAACCGGTGAGCTAATTGATTTAATTCCACTGCTAGAAAAAGCGGAGGCGATGAGTGTGAAGGTTGTTTTGGACACCAGCGGTGACCCGCTGAGGCATTGGGCGCGAGCCGGTGTTGCAACCATCATGAAACCCAATGGCGAAGAGCTAGCATCCTGTGTTGGCAGTACCCTGAACACATTGCAAGATGTTGTTGATGCGGCTAGAGAGTTGAACACCTGGGGTGTTGATTGCGTGCTTGCCTCACTGGGAGTTGATGGGATGTTGGCTGTCACCAAAACCCATGCCGTTCACGGATTCACGCCTCCCGTCCGGGTTATCAACACAGTGGGTGCCGGAGATTCCACAGTTGCGGGATTTTTATCAGCGGTAACACTAAACAAAACCGATGACCCCGAGCTTTTTGGTGTTGGTTTTGACATTGCCAAGGGAGTTAGAGAGGCAGTTCGCTGGGGTGGCGCTAAGGTTCAACAGCCAACCAGTGGATTGAAATCAATTGCCAACTTACCGATCGGAGTTGTTCTAGAACAACCAGATCTATCTGCCTCGCTAAGAGAGCCGGCAGAGTTTCAACGCTAGGAGAGAAAATGCCAGTAGTAAATCAAGAGCAGTACCTAGAGATGCTAGATAGCGCAAAAAACGGTCAGTTTGCCTACCCAGCGATAAACGTCGCCAGCTCACAAATGCTAAATGCTGCCTTGGAAGGGTTTGAGCGGGCAGGTTCCAACGGAATCATTCAGGTTTCAACTGGAGGTGCTGATTATTTGAGCGGCTCCGCAAAGAAAAACCGAGTTCAGGGTGCGATGGCTTTCGCCGCCTTTGCCAAAGAAGCTGCCAAGAGTTATGGCATCAACGTGGCCATCCACACCGACCACTGTGCCAAAGATCAGCTAGATGGGTTTGTTGTTCCACTGCTGGCACTCAGCGAGGAGCAGGTGAAGAAAACCGGTGAGCCAATTTTCAACAGCCACATGTGGGATGGCAGTGCAATCGATCTGGATGAAAACCTTGCAATTGCTCAGGATTTGCTAAAGAGGGCTAAAAACGTTGGTTCTATTCTGGAAATTGAAGTTGGTGCAGTTGGTGGTGAGGAAGATGGAGTTGTTGGCGCAAGTGGTGAACACCTCTACACGACCATCGAGGATGGCATCAAAACCGTTGAGGCACTTGGGCTGGGTGAAAATGGTCGCTATATGACTGCACTCACCTTTGGAAACGTGCATGGTGTTTATAAGCCGGGAAATGTGGTTTTGAAACCTGAACTACTGCAGGAAATTCAAACAGCGATTGGTGAGAAATACGGAAAGCAAAAGCCATTTGATTTGGTCTTCCACGGAGGAAGCGGTTCAAGTGAAAAAGAGATTGCCGATGCTGTGAGCTTTGGTGTCATCAAGATGAACATCGACACAGACACTCAGTATGCGTTTACCCGTCCAGTTGCTGACCACATGTTCAAAAACTACGACGGTGTTCTCAAAGTTGACGGCGAAGTTGGAAACAAAAAGACCTACGACCCAAGAGCCTGGGGCAAGCTAGCCGAGGCTGGCATGGCTGAGCGAGTCATCGAGGCCTGCAATCAGCTGGGTAGTGCAGGTAAGGCTAGTTAGCTTTAGCTGCCTGCTCTGCGGCTTTTTTCTCAATTGTGGCCTTCAGATCTTTGCGCAATTCTTTTGGAAGTGAGAACTGAATATCTTCCTCGGCAGTGGTGACGGTTTCAACATCGTTGAAACCACGCTCAGCTAAGTCTCTCAGAACCCTGTTGACCAAGATCTCAGGAACTGATGCACCACTCGAAACACCTATGGTGCTAACACCCTCAAACCACTCTTCTTGGATATCTCGCTCATCTTCAACCCTGTATGCAGCCTTGGCTCCTGCGTCTAGAGCAACCTCAACCAAGCGAACCGTGTTTGATGAATTGTCGCTTCCAACAACGATTACCAAATCTGACTGAGCTCCAATTTTCTTAATGGCGACCTGACGATTCTGAGTTGCGTAGCAAATGTCATCAGAGGGTGGGTTTTGCAAAGTTGGCAGCTTTTTGCGAAGTTTGTTCACCGTCTCCATGGTTTCATCAACACTGAGCGTGGTTTGGCTGAGCCAGATAACCTTCTCTGGGTCTTTGATATTCAAATTCTCAATATCTTCATCGCCGTCAATTAGCTGAACCGCGTGAGGAGCTTCTCCAGCTGTTCCCTCAACCTCCTCGTGACCGTCGTGACCAATGAGCAAGATGTCATAGCCTTCACGGTCAAATCTCTGAACCTCTTTATGAACCTTTGTTACCAGGGGGCAGGTTGCATCAATGGTGTGTAGGTTGCGATTTTGGGCCTGCTCAACAACAGCGGGGGAAACTCCGTGAGCAGAGAAAATCGTGACGGCACCCTCGGGGATTTCGTCCACCTCTTCAACAAATATTGCTCCGCGACGCTCTAGGGTTTCAACCACAAACTGATTGTGAACAATTTGTTTGCGCACATAAACCGGGGCACCGTAGTGATCCAGGGCTTTTTCAACCGCAATCACCGCTCTGTCAACACCAGCACAATAACCCCGCGGGGCAGCTAGTAGAACTTTCTTTGAAGCTTTGCTGTCGGTAGTCTGAGTATTGTTAATAGCGCTCACCCTTCAAGTCTAATCGCGAGGCCTCATGAACGAAACCACTAGTGATGTCACTGAGAGTCAATCAAAGGTTTCCAGTGAGCATTCCCCGTGGCCGGTTTCTGCCTTCTCTAAATCAATCAAAGATTGGATAGAAAAACTTGGCAAGGTGTGGGTTGAGGGGGAACTCTCCCAAATAAACAATCGCGGTGGCAACCTCTTTGCAGAACTGAGAGATTTGCAATCAGAAAACTCAATCTCCATTCATGCGTGGAAGGGTTCCAGCCAACTAATTGCTCCTGATCTGGTTCAGGGAGATCGAGTGGTTGGCTTAATAAGACCTCAGTTCTGGGCAAAAAACGGTCGTATCAGCATGCAGGTTTTTGAGCTCAAAAAAGTGGGGCTCGGTGAGATTTTAGAAAGAATTGAAAGGCTTAGAAAACAGCTGACCGAAGAGGGTCTAACGCTGGCTGAAAACAAGACCGCGCTTCCCTTTTTGCCAAACAAAATTGGTCTGATTACTGGTCGTGGCAGTGATGCCGAAAAAGATGTTTTGGAAAATGCCAAGCTTCGTTGGCCAGAGGTTGAATTCGAAGTTGTCAACACCCTGGTGCAGGGAGAAAAAGCCATTTCAGAAATCATTTTTGCCATCGGAGAGCTTGATGACAACCCTGATGTTGATGTCATCATCATCGCTCGCGGTGGCGGATCATTTCAAGACCTTCTAATTTTTAGTGACGAGCAACTGGTGAGGGCTGCCGCCAATGCAAAAACGGCTGTTGTAAGCGCCATAGGTCACGAAAATGACAAGCCGCTTCTGGATGATGTTGCAGACCTGCGTGCATCCACCCCAACTGATGCCGCCAAAAGAGTTGTTCCAGACATCGCCGAAGAGCGAAGAAAACTCGCTGATTTGTTAGCCAGAGTTCGCTATCGAATTCAAGTGAAACTAGATAGTGAACAGGCTTTGATTGACTCTCTTCGTTCCAGACCAATCATTGCAAACCCCTATGGATTTATTGATTTAGCAAGTGAGGGTTTAGCGGAGAGAGTTTCGCTCATGCGAGAACGCATGAGAGTCCGCATTGATAGGACGGAAACTGAGATTAGAACGCTTCATAATCAAGCCAAGGCGCTATCACCCCAATTGACTCTGAAACGTGGCTACAGCCTGGTCAGGGACGAATTGGGAAATGCCGTAGATAAAAACACTCCAGTTGGACAGAAACTTCAGATAAGAAGCCATCAATTAGAAATAACTGCAACCACTGAAGGAGTTAAGGAGATAGATGAGTGATCAAAACGCAGATGTATTGGAAATGAGCTTTGAGCAGGCCCGCGATGAGCTGCAAAAGGTGGTTGCCGAACTAGAGCAGCAAAATGTAAGCCTTGAGGATTCGATGAAGCTTTGGGAGCGTGGCGAGGCTTTGGCTAAACACTGCGAATCATGGCTCAGTGGTGCCAGAAAAAAGCTAGACGAAGCCTTGGAGAAATCAAGTGAGTGACGCTGCTGCCAAGCGCAGAGCAAAACAAACCGTCAACAATCTGGCACTTTCACTGATAGTTGCGGTTTTAGCGACAGCACTAATCATCATGATTGTTCCCCGAGACGACTCCATGCAGATTCAGCGAGTTGACTACCAGTCAGAGGCAGTAGCCGCAGAAGCAACCATTGGTCAAGATGTTTTTGTGCCAGAGGTGGATGATAGCTGGTGGGCTAACTCCGCCAGATTGGAACAAACCGGTGAGGTGCAAAGCTGGTTTATAGGCTTGGTCACCGACAATAACCAATTCATTGGAATCCAGCAGGGGTTTGGCATCAACCCAACCTGGTTGGCTTTGGAGTTACAAGGAAACTGGCAAAGCGGTGAGCTTGAAATTAATGGAAACACTTGGCAGGTTTGGGAGGATCTGACACCCTCCAACCCAAAGGAAACAAAACACTATGCGCTCGTATATGAATACGATCAAAACGCTATCCTGATTTATGGAACGGCCACCGAAGATGCCATTGGCTCTATTGCGGCTCAGGTGGAAATCAATTAGCTGGAGGATAGATGGAATACCGCATTGAACACGACACCATGGGAGAAGTTAGGGTTCCCATTGACGCCTTGTATCGAGCACAGACCCAAAGAGCGGTTGAGAACTTTCCAATAAGTGACAGGGGTTTAGAACCCGCCCACATCCAGGCACTTGCGAGAATCAAAAAAGCTGCCGCGTTGGCCAACGTTGAACTTGGCGTTGTTGATGAAGCCATAGGCAAGGCAATTGCTGACAGTGCTGATTTGATTATTGCTGGTGAGCACCTGGACCAGTTCCCGGTGGACACCTATCAAACAGGCAGTGGAACAAGTTCAAACATGAACATGAATGAAGTTTTGGCCACCCTTGCAACAAACTCCCTCGGTTCCGAGGTTCACCCTAACGACCATGTAAACGCCTCACAGAGCTCTAATGACGTCTTCCCCTCATCTGTTCACATCGCAGTCACCGAATCGCTAATCAAAGACCTCATCCCAGCCCTTAACTACCTGGCTCAAAAACTAGAGGCCAAGGCAAAGCAGTGGGAAGACACGGTGAAATCAGGTCGCACCCACCTTATGGATGCAACTCCGGTGACCCTGGGCCAAGAGTTTGCAGGTTATGCAGCACAGATAAGATACGGCATTGAAAGAATTGAATCCGCACTGCCAAGAGTTGCCGAACTCCCCCAGGGTGGAACGGCCACCGGCACTGGGATTAACACCCCAGCTGGCTTCCCGCAGAAAGTAATCTCGCAGATTGCCAATGAAACGGGACTGCCCATCACCGAAGCACGTGACCATTTTGAAGCCCAGGGGGCAAGGGATTCTCTGGTTGAGGTAAGTGGGGCGATGAAGACCATTGCCGTTAGCCTGACCAAAATTAACAACGACCTTCGCTGGATGGGATCGGGTCCAAACACTGGTTTAGCAGAACTGCAGATCCCTGATTTGCAACCTGGTTCCTCAATCATGCCTGGCAAGGTAAACCCAGTAATCCCAGAAGCGGTATTGATGGTTTGCGCCAGGGTGATTGGAAATGACGCAACCGTCAGTTGGGCTGGAGCAAGCGGTTCATTTGAACTAAACGTTGCAATCCCTGTCATGGGAAGCTCAGTTTTGGAATCAGTTAGATTGCTTTCAAACTCAAGTCGAGTTTTGGCGGATAAGACCATTGAGGGACTAGTTGCCAACACTGAAAGAGCAAGAGCACTTGCCGAGTCATCACCTTCAATTGTCACACCACTGAACCGAGTAATTGGTTACGAAAAAGCTGCCAAAGTTGCCAAATACGCAGTCGAGAAAGGCCTCACCGTGAAAGAGGCAGTGATTGAGCTGGGAATAGTCGATGCGGGCGAAATCACCATTGAGCAGTTGGATCAATTACTCGATGTTCTTCCAATGACTAGACCGCCACAGGGCTAAGTTGCCATAACTGGTAACCAAACACGCTTAGTAAACCAAGCAATAAATAAGGCCCCAGCGGGATGGCCGAGTTGGATTTCAGTTTTCTGGCAATCAACTTGGGAAGCAAAAACAAATTCGCAATTCCCAAACTGATGGCAACACCAACCAGTAATGCCATGGGTGAAATAAAGGCAACTGGAAGCGCAAAGCCGATAACCAGTTTGATATCCCCCATGCCCAACAGGTCTGCTCTGGCTAGCGGGTAACCAATTATGAACACTAATAAACCGATTCCCATGGCAATTATTAGCTCAAGCCATTTTGAATAAAACGCGGCAACAGTGGTGATAGCGGTGATTGAAATTGCAACCCCGGGCAGGGTCATCACATTCGGCAATCGATGCGACCTCAGGTCAATAATTGCAAGTGGTCCAGCTACCGCTAAAAAATAACCAAACGGAATCGCCAGGATCAAAAGTTCAAAGTTCACCCATTCAAACTAGAGATGTGTGGCTAAATCGGGATTTAGTTATCCACAATCAGTAGTCGAGTAAGTCTGTGACCAGTGCGGCGATCTGGCTTCGCTCAGAACGAGTCAGGGTTATGTGAGAGAAGATCTCTTGACCCTTCAGAGTTTCAACCACCGAGGCGATTCCATCGTGTCTTCCAACTCGCAAGTTATCCCGCTGGGCAACGTCGTGAGTTAGCACCACCTTTGAATTCTGACCGATTCTGCTAAGCATGGTGAGCAATACATTTCGCTCAAGAGACTGAGCCTCATCCACAATCACGAATGTGTCATGCAGTGAGCGACCTCGGATGTGAGTAAGTGGCAAAACCTCTAAGATTCCGCGGTCAACAACTTCATCAATGACCTCTTTGGACACCAATGCCCCCAAGGTATCGTGAACCGCCTGGGCCCAGGGGTTCATCTTCTCCCCCTCTGTGCCTGGCAGGTATCCAAGTTCTTGACCACCAACTGCATACAAGGGTCGGAAAACCATAATCTTTTTGTGTTGGCGTTTTTCTAAAACAGTCTCCAGCCCCGCACACAGTGCCAGGGCGGATTTACCAGTTCCGGCCTTGCCTCCAAGAGATACGATTCCGATGTCTGTGTCTAGAAGTGAATCAATTGCCAGTCTCTGCTCGGCACTCCTGCCATGAACTCCGAAAACCTCTCTGTCGCCTCGAACAAGTCGAACCGATTTGTTGACCCCGACTCTTCCCAGAGCACTGCCGCGCTCTGAATGAATCACCAGTCCGGTGTTTACAGGCATCTCCTCGGCAAGTGGGTGAGCTATTTCCTCGTCGCTATACAAACTCGCCATCTCATCGCCGCTGAGGTCGAGCTCTTCAAAACCTGACCACTCATCAGCTCGAGCCTGTTCCGCTAAATACTCCTCGGCTTTCATGCCCAGGGCGCTGGCCTTGATTCTCATTGGCAGGTCTTTGCTAACAACCGTTACATCAATTCCCTCGTTTTTTAGATTGGCAGCCACCGCCAAGATTCTCGAGTCATTGTCACCCAGTTGAAAACCTGCCGGCAAAACTGTTTGATCTATGTGGTTTAGCTCAACCCTGAGCACACCGTTGTCTCCGACCTCCATAGGGAAATCAAGCCTCTCGTGTTTTTCACGAAGCTGGTCTAGATATCGAAGTGCTTTTCTGGCAAAGAAACCGATTTCAAAATCATGACGCTTCTTTTCTAATTCGTTGATTACCACAATTGGAATCACCACTTCGTGCTCAGCGAATCTGAACATAGATCGAGGATCACTGAGTAAAACGGAGGTATCGAGAATGAAGGTTCTAACATCAGTTGCCTTGCTCACCCCCTCCGCACGCTTCTGCTTGTTGGCACTGGCTTTTGCGGGTTCTGGGCTTTTTGGCAACTTAGCTCCTTCGCGGTTATTGGTTTGACACTAAACCCTGAGTTGAAGGTTTTTGGTTTAGGACACGCGGAGCTGAAAATGGTTTACGAAGTGTTTATGAACCAAACCTGCGATGACGTTTTTGGAAGTCACGCATGGCTCTCAGAAAATCAACTTTTCGGAAATCTGGCCACAGCGCTTCAGTGAAATAAAACTCACTGTTGGCACTTTGCCACAACATAAACCCACTCAGTCTTTGCTCGCCAGAGGTTCTGATTAACAAATCTGGATCTGGCTGACCTGAGGTATAAAGATTTTCTGCAATGTTTTCAGGCGTTAGCAGTTCTGCGATTTCCTCTGGTGTTGACCCAGTGGCCGCATTGTCCAAAAGAATTTTTCTAACCGCCTGAGAGATTTCATTTCTCCCCCCGTAGGCGACGGCCAGGTTCACCTGAAAAGGAGCAATGCCATCAGTTATTCGCTCAACTGCTTTCAGTCTCTCTGCGTGCTGGGTTGGCAGTGCTTCAAAATCCCCTGCAACTTTTAGATCCCAGCGCCCAAGTTCTGCAAGCTCTTCACTGAGACTCGAAATGATTTCAATCAGGTCTTCTAATTCTTCTGCATCTCTGCCTTTGAGATTGTCTGTGCTGAGCAAGTACAAAGTGGTGTGCTTAATTCCGACTTCACTGCACCAGCCTAGAAAGTCAATAATCTTTCTTGCCCCTGCAGAGTGACCAAAACCGCTGGCTTCTCCCTGCAGAGAAGCCCAACGTCTGTTTCCATCAACCAGCACTCCGATGTGCTTGGGGAGGTCTTTGCCCACAAGGCTTCGCTCCAGCATCGTCTCGTAGCCACGGTAAAGAATGTTTCGCACATTCCAAGGTTACATCTTTGGGCGGTTAGGCTTGAACAATGGCAGCTGCGGGGAAAAAGACCAAGAAGACATCACCTGACCCGCTGCACGTGCCACTTTCAGAACTAAAGGGAAGTGTTCACGAGGATGATTTCCGCCCAAGTTGGCGTGGTTGGATTCACACTGGAGTTTTGCCCCTCGTAGTTGCAGCCGGCATCCTGCTAATTGTTTTTGCAAATGGCTGGGAAACAAAAATTGCAGCCTCCATCTATCTCACCGGATCATTCTTACTCTTTGGTGGGTCTGCGCTTTATCACCGATTTAGATGGGGACCAACCACCAAGCGAGTTCTCAAGCGCATTGACCATGCAAACATTTTTTTATTAATTGCTGGAACCTACACACCATTAACGGTTGCTGCCCTGCCAAGTGACAAGGGTTGGTTTCTGCTTGGGTTGGTTTGGTCAATTGCAGTTGTGGGGATTGGATTCAGACTGATCTGGGTTTCCGCACCTCGTTGGTTGTATGTGCCTATCTATGTCTTGATGGGCTGGGCTGCAGTTATTTACATAACTGATCTATGGGATGCCAACTGGGTGATGATGCTACTGATTGTGATTGGTGGCCTCGCCTACACAGTTGGTGCAGTTATCTACGGGATGAAAAAACCCAACCCAGTTCCTGATCACTTTGGTTTCCATGAGATTTTTCACGCGCTAACCGTGGTGGCATTCCTTTGTCACTGGGTGGCTGCACTGCTTGTAGTTATCAACCCGATACCAGGTTCTATCGGAGGCTAATTTCGAGACGGCGGGGCTGGTGGCTCAGGTCGGTCGGGTTTAGCATTTGGATCATAATCATCCAGCTCTTCCTGAGCGATACGTTCTCTTATTTCTTGACGATATTTAGATTTTCTAACCCTGCGGTTCATGTCAAAAAATAAAAGCGTTGCCATCACCGCAACACCGAAGGTGACTAAGAATCCAATTAGACCGGGAGAGTTGAAAGCCTCCGCGGCATCAATCCCGGGTGAGGCATAAATCAGCAAATCCATAGCTTTAGTATTCCATCTAATTGGTAGTTTTATAACGTGACCAATTCCGAATTGCTAAATTCCCGCTACGGCCAGCCTGCTCAGAACAAAAAAATTGTCTGGGTGTTGGCCATCACGGGGTTAGTGGCGATTGTTTCTTTTGCTGCCTGGGTGGCTTTCACTCAAGAGAGACTCACCTACACAGACGTTGGTTTCTCAGTGAAAGACCAGTGGCACACCGAGGTAACCTTCGATGTTGAAAAAAATGCTGGCGAAGATGTCAGCTGTGAGTTGCAGGCATTGAATCAGCAGTATGGAATTGTTGGTTGGAAAACAGTCAGCATCCCAACTCAAGAAAGCTCGGTTCGAATCAGTTCAACCATAAACACCACCGAAGAGGCGGTAACAGCACTGGTTTATAACTGCGAAATTCAGTAAAATAAAGTTTGCTCGCTAACACGCGAGTTTTTTATTACCCAAGAAACAGGAGTGGTTATGAACAAGCCAGAAACAACGTGGCTTAGTCAAGAGGCTTACGACCGTCTGAAAGACGAGCTAGCTGATTTGATAACCAATAAGCGCTCGGAGATCGCTAAAAAGATTCAAGAGGCTCGTGAAGAGGGAGACCTCAGTGAAAATGGTGGCTACCAAGCAGCCAAAGAAGAGCAAGGTCGCATTGAGGCTCGCATCAACAGGCTTGAGGGCATGCTTGTGAATTCTCAAGTGGGTGAAGCACCTGAATCCCACGGCGTTGTTCAGCAAGGAGTGGTTGTCACCTGCGAACTAAACGGAAACGAAACAAGATTTTTATTGGGCTCTTCTGAAATTTTGGAGGGAACTGACAGCGAGTTGGATGTTTATTCAACCACCAGTCCAATCGGTGCTGCCATCATGGGCCGCAAAATTGGCGAAGAGATTGAATTTGAAACACCCACTGGCAAAAAAATCAAGGTGAAAATCACCGCGGTTGAAAACCTAAAGATCTAGTCCTCGTGCAGGTTGGGGTTCAACCCTGCCTTCTTTAGAGACTTAATCAAGCTGTCTCTGTGTTCTCTGTTTCTGGTTTCAACACTTAGGTTCAACTCAACCTCGCTGATTTGCAGGCCATTTCCGTGCCTGGTGTGCAAAACCTCAACCACGTTGGCTCCTGCGTCCGCAACTGCCTCAGCGGTCCTCACAAGCTGTCCTGGACGGTCTGGAAGCATCACTGAGACGTTTGTGTAGCGATCAGAAGCTGCAAGACCGTGCCTGATTACTCTTTGCAGTAGCAGTGGATCGATGTTTCCACCGGAGAGAGTAATCATGGTTGGTCCGGTTGGCTTGATCTTTCCGGCCAAAACCGCCGCCACACCAACTGCACCACCTGGCTCAACAACCTGCTTGCTTCTCTCCAGTAACAGCACCATCGCCTGAGCAATCTCATCCTCGGTGACTGTGACAATCTCATCAACATCCTGCTGAATGATTTCAAATGGAATCTGTCCGGGCTTGGCAACTGCAATTCCATCAGCGATGGTTGGCTTCACCTGAATCTCTGTTGGTTTGCCCTGCTTCAAACTTTCTGGATAGGCAGCAGCCTGCGAGGCTTGCACGCCAAAGACCTTAATCTCGCGGTTTTGCTCCTGGGCAATCTGCTTGGTCGCAGAGGCAACTCCCGCAATCAAACCCCCGCCTCCAACACAGGCAATCACATTTTCAAATTCTGGATACTGCTCGGAGATTTCCATGGCAACCGTTCCCTGACCCGTGATGATGTCAATGTCATCAAAAGGAGGAATGAAGGTTGCCTTTGATTGCGCCGTGAAGCGAAGCGCTGCATCCAAAGTCTCATCAAAAATACTTCCGGTCAAAACCACATCGGCACCGTAGTTCAACGTTGCCTCGTGCTTGGGAATTGAAGCACCGATTGGCATAAAGATAGTTGCCTTGATACCCAGTCTTTTGGCAGCCAGCGCAACACCCTGGGCGTGATTTCCGGCACTTGCTGCAACCACTCCATTTTGCTTTTCTTCTGCAGATAGCTTGCTCAAACGGTTCAGTGCTCCGCGAACTTTATAAGCACCAGTTCTTTGCAGGTTTTCACACTTCAAGTAAATCTCTTGGCCGGTGAGGTCGCTTAGGTAACTGGATCTGATAATCGGGGTTTCAACAACGACCTGAGAAATCACTTGGCGGGCAGCTTCAAAATCTTTGTGCGAAGGGCGCAACACTTAGAGACCTTTCTTTATAACTCCTGAAGTCTAGTGTTGGTTAGAAACCTGTGCCAATCTTGCCCAGTCTTTCAATTCTTTTTGGGATTGGTGGGTGGGTTGAAAATAACCTCTCGACCATGCCTGGCTTTATGGGGTCGTTTATATACATATGAGCCATGGAGCTATTGACCTTCTTCATGGGTTTGCCATGCTCCCCGAGTTTCTGCAAGGCGGAGGCAAGTCCATCCGGGTAACGAGTGATTTCAGCAGCTGTGGCATCCGCCAAATACTCTCGCTGGCGCGACACTGCAGCGGAAACAATTGGACCTATCAAGGCAGCAATGATCCAACCAACAATTCCAACCGCCACCAAAATCAAACCAAACTGCCCTGAGTTTCTGGATCTGGTAAGGGATGAGTAAAAAGCCATGCGCAAGGCCATGTCGGCCAAAATTCCAATCGCTGCAATCAAACCAAAAACAATTGTTGAAACCCTGATGTCTTGGTTCTTGATGTGCCCAATCTCGTGAGCCATGATTCCCTCAAGCTCATTGTCATCCATCATTTCCAATAGACCGGTGGTGGCGGCAACAATGCCGTGTTTGGGGTCACGTCCGGTTGCAAAGGCATTAGGTGCAGGGTCATTGATGATATAAACCTTGGGCATTGGAAGCCCCTCGGTGATTGCCAGGTTTTCAACCATGCGATAAAGCCTGGGGTTATCTTCTTTTTGAATTTCCTTGGCACCACTCATGGCGATGGCTAGCTTGCCCGCCATAAAATACTGAAATACGGCATAGCCAATCACAAACAAAAGGATAAAAATCGCAGATGAACCATTGCCGGTTGAATAACCCCACCAAAGTGAGATTCCTCCCAAGAGCAAAACAAAGCCAGCGATTATAAAAAACGTGTTGCGCTTATTGGCAGCTATAGCCGAATACATAAAAAGTCCTAGAACTTAATTGTTGGGGGCTCCTGGATTGCTCCTGGATCCTCAACCTCAAAAAACTCACGGTCGTCAAATCTAAATGGAGATGCAATTAGATTGCTCGGAAACTGCTGAATGCGAATGTTGTATTCACTCACTCCACCGTTATAAAACCTTCTGGAAGCCATGATCTTGTTCTCGGTGTCAGTTAGTTCTTTCTGCAATTCCAAGAAGTTTTGATTGGCAACCAGCTGCGGGTATGCCTCACTAACAGCAAACAAGCTCTTCAGTGCTCCCTGCAGCTCACCCTCGGCTTGACCAGCCTGAGCTGGGTGCTCCAAAGCCTGTGGGCTGACGGTTGCAGCTCTTGCCTGGGTGACGTTTTCAAAGACTTCTTTTTCGTGTGCGGCATAGCCTTTCACGGTTTCAATCAGGTTTGGGATCAAATCGGCACGACGCTTAAGTTGCACCGTGATGTCACTCCAAGCCTCATCAACCCGTGTCCTGAGGGTTACCAGTGCGTTATAGGTGATGATTGAATAAATCACCAATACAGCGACAACACCGATCAATATCAGCGGTAGAAATTCCATGACTCTCCTAGTTCCCCTCAATGTTACTGAATCAATCATTCCAGTAGTGGATAGTTCAGCAAACTGTAAGTGAGCGGAAAAGTCTGAAGACATGGTCCCAATTTTGCCAGCTGGGAACACTGTAGTTGAAATCACAAAGGTGCCCCCGGTGGGACTCGAACCCACACTGGAGCGATTTTAAGTCGCCTGCCTCTGCCATTGGGCTACGGGGGCGCTTTGTTACTTTCGCCCCGGCTTTGCTGCGTTGGAAGCGAAAATCTCGCGCGGTTCTCTTACTGCTTCCAGAGATACTACATCCCTGCGTAATAGAAGATTCCAAACCCAGCCAGCAATGACCCTGACTTTGCGCTCAAGCATTGGCATGGCCAGTCCGTGGTAACCACGGTGAGCCAGCCACGCCAAGGGTCCAGCCATTGAGAAACGACCAACCTGCAAAACACCCTGACCAATGCCCAAGCCGGCTACCGCTCCCAGGGTTGCCCACTTATATTCTCCAGGGCCATCGCCGCGAACAACTGCGGTCAGGTTTTTAGCAACTTTTTTACCTTGCCTAACAGCGTGCTGAGCATTGGGAACACAGTAGCCACCAACTCCACCACCGCTTATGTCTGGAACTCTGGAGACATCCCCAGCAGTCCATGCACCTTCAAAAACACTGCCCTCTTCATCGGTGACCCTCAAGGTTGCATCGGCAATGATTCGTCCACGCTCATCTGCCGGCAAATCACTGAACTTGGCAACTGGGGAGGCGGCAACTCCTGCTGTCCAGATAACTACATCGCTTTCAAACTCAATTTCACTGGATAGCTTCACCAAGCCCTTCTCGCAACTCAATAGCTGAGTGTTGAGGTGAACTTCAATGCCAGATTTGCGCATCCAATCAACAACCCACTCCGCACGTTTTTCACTAACCTCGGGCATGACTCGATCCATGGCCTCAACCAAGTGAAATTGGATGTCTTCAAAAGCGATCTCTGGGTAGTAGCGAAGCAGATAAGTTGCCATCGAGCGAAGCTCGGCAACAGTTTCAATTCCCGCAAAGCCACCACCAATGACGACGAAGTTCAGCAAGCGATCGCGCTTTGGGCCAGCTGGTAGGGCTGCTGCTCGGTCAAAGTTGGCCAGCATTCTGTTTCTAACTTCCACTGCCTCTTCAACGTTTTTCATTCCAATGGCCACTGATGCAACGCCGGGTATAGGGAAGGTTCGGGAAATGGCTCCGGCAGTTACAACAATGTGGTCATATTCAACTTTGAACGGCTTGCCGCCATCTGCGACCACGGTTGCAGTTTTGGTTTTGTGACTAATTTTTGAAACTTTGCCAGTAATCAACCTGGTTTTGCTCAGGTGACGGCGGTGAGAAACAACGGTGTGGCGGGGTTCAATTGAACCAGCGGCAACCTCGGGCAAAAACGGTTGGTAGGTCATGTAGGGCAATGGATCAACCATTGTCACCTCTGCCTCATTTTTGCGAAGCATCTTTTCTAACCACTTTGCCGCGTAGAAGCCGGCATAACCACCACCAATAATCAGGATGCGTGGTTTTTTGTTTTCACGTTCTTTATCAGCCATTAGTTCATTTCTTTTGGATAGGCATCATCTCAGGTAGACGTCTTTGGCCACAAGCCTCTAGATTATCTGATTGCTGAATCTTTTGGCATTTCACACTGACATTTTTCAATCTTCCACTCAGAGTTTTCAACGGCCAAGTCTCCAACTGGATTGATTCCGGGTCCCACTGCCAGGGAATGAGCCGCAAGTGCATGCAGGCATTTGACCCTGGTGGGCATCCCGCCAGCACTTATTTCATTTATCTCTTCAACGGCTTCAATTTCTTCCCGCTGCGCCAGATAGCTCTGGTGTGCCAACAAATACTGCTTCGCCAAATCCTCATCAGTTTTCAGAAGTTCACTCCACTGGGCCATTAGCCCCGCTGATTCCAACCTTGACATGCTGGCGGTTGCCAATGGGTGAGTGAGGTAATAAAGAGTTGGGAAGGGGGTGCCATCATCTAATCTGGGCTTTGTCTTTACAACAACTGGATTCCCACAGGCACACCTTGCGCTAACTTCCAGCATTGATCGCGCTGGTCTGCCCAGCTGTGCAGAAACTATTTCTAAATCAATCTCGGAAATCACTCAATCTCCCTAAGTCCCAAATCGTTTTCCTCCTCGGGAACATCCAACGCTGATCTAAGAATTGACTCCAATGAGCTCTGAACCCAGTCTTTTTCGGCAGCAATCACTCCCTGGCTGATGACATCACTGTCTCGCTGCTCTGAGAGCAACTGGCCAACAGTTCCAGTAGTTGAATCTAAATCAATCCCATCACTGCTCATCACCAGATAGCTAACTTCGCCCGGCAGAACATAATAAAGTCGTTCTCTTGCCTGAGAGCGAATATAGGAAGGGTCTTGCCAGCGATCGCGCTCATCCTGCATATCTTCCAAGGCCTGCTCAGATTCCTGAATCGACTGCTCAACCTCTGCAATTTCGGCCTGTTGGCGGAGCAGAAGTTGAATGTCTGGGGCCAGTGAGACCAGACCGAGCGTTAGAACCACCAAAAACAGCGCAATTGATCCACTGATGTGTAGGTTTTGAAACCACCATGAGGTTTCAGAGACCCTAACGGGAACTTTTTCATCGGCCATTGTGGCTAAATCCTAAAACTCAGATGGGAATTAGTTGTTTTGACTAGCCGAGACGAAACGCAGAGTGTCCTGCATAAACAGCGGCATCTGCTAGCTCCTCTTCGATGCGAAGCAGTCGGTTGTATTTCGCAACACGCTCGCTTCTGGCGGGAGCACCGGTCTTGATCTGACCGGAGTTGGTTGCAACCGCAAGGTCAGCAATGAAGGTGTCCTCGGTTTCACCGCTGCGGTGAGAAATGATTGAAGTCATTCCATTTTTATGAGCTAGCTCAACCGCATCCAAAGTCTCGGTAAGAGTTCCAATTTGGTTCACCTTCACAAGGATGCTGTTTCCAGCACCATTGTCGATTCCCTTTTGCAAGCGCTTCGGGTTTGTCACATACAAATCATCACCCACTAGCTGAATCTTTGAGCCAAGCTCGGAAGTCAAAGCACTCCACCCTTCCCAGTCTTCCTCATCTAGCGCATCTTCAATTGACACCAGTGGGTAGTCTTTGGCAAGTTCGGCGTAGTAGCTGGTCATCTCAGCTGCTGATTTTTGTGAACCTTCAAAGTTGTATTTGCCGTTTTCATAAAACTCACTTGAGGCAACATCCAAAGCAAGCGCAATATCTTGTCCTGGCTTATAGCCAGCTTTTTGGATTGCTTCCAAAATAATGTCCAGTACCGCTCTGTTGTGCTCAAGCTCAGGAGCAAATCCACCCTCATCGCCTAGACCCGTTGATAGACCCTTCTCGTTGAGTAGCTTTTTCAGGTTGTGATACACCTCAGCACCCATCTGCAGAGCGTGGCGGAATGATTCTGCGCCAACAGGAGCAATCATGAATTCTTGGATGTCAACCCCAGTGTCAGCGTGAGCACCACCATTGATGATGTTCATCAGTGGAACTGGCAACACATGGGCGTTTGGTCCACCCAAGTATTTATAAAGTGGCAGATCACAGCTGTCCGCTGCAGCCCTTGCGCAGGCCAGAGAGACTCCCAAAATGGCGTTAGCACCCAGTCTTGATTTGTTCTCGGTGCCATCAATTTCAATCATTGCGGCATCAACCAGTCTCTGGTCAACGGCATCAAAATCCAGCAGTCGGGAATCTAATTCTTCAACTGCCTCAACTGCCTTGGTGACGCCTTTGCCCATGTAGCGATCTCCGCCATCACGTGATTCGTGTGCTTCAAATGCACCAGTGCTGGCGCCTGAGGGAACCGCTGCGGTTCCATAGCTCTGGTCATCAAGGGCAATCTCAACCTCAATGGTTGGGTTTCCTCTGCTGTCTAGTATTTCTCTTGCGCCGATGGCTTCAATCAGGGACAAAACTAATCTCCTTGTGGGGGGAAAGAACGTGGGGTTACATAGCGAGTGAAAGCTTAGCAGTGTCTAATTCAGAGGCTTGAGTTCCAATTCCGAGAGATTTTGTTGGTTATCGAGGATTGCAAACTGCTTAAAGCCTTGCTTGCTCATTGATTCCAGCAGGGTCTTTGGGTTTTTGGTCTTTTTCTCCAAGCGACATTCAAACCCCTCAGCTATTGCTTGTTTTTGAATGTTTAGGGCATTTTCAATCTGCTCATAAACAATGACCAGTGATTGAGTCTCACTTGGGCTTTGCTCAACTAAATCCATGACCCGCTCAAAACCAAGAGAGATTCCAACAGCGGAAACATCGGTTCCTAACCAGTTGCCAACCATTCCGTCGTAGCGACCACCACCACCAATGGATTGACCACTGTCTGGGTGTTCGATTTCAAAAACTGCACCGGTGTAATAACCCATGCCCCGAACCAGGGTTTTATCAAATCTGAGTTTGGAACTGTCGATTGATTCCGTGATGGCTGCAAGTTCTTCAGGAATCTCAGCCTCTTGATTGAGCCAGTTCCCAACTCGCCCAGCTAAAGCCTCGTCATATCTCTCGGAAAGTTCAGCTTCGACACCGGTGATTCCAATTTTGTCTAGCTTGTCAACGGTTATCAAAACCCCTGGGACATCCTCAACTCCAAGGTTTTGCATTTCCCTGATGAGGAAGCCGCGGTGATTGATGCGAATGATTGCACCAGTTAGTCCAATTGCCGTTAAGGCCTCCAGTGATGCGCTCAACAGTTCTAGCTCAGCGTCGGTGGAATCATCACCAATGATGTCGATGTCGCACTGGTTGAACTGACGATATCGACCCTTTTGTGGCCTCTCTGCACGCCAAACAGGACCAGTTTGAATGGCTTTGAAAACTCTTGGAAGTTCTGCGTGGTTGGTTGCGTAAAACCTGGTGAGCGGAACAGTCAGGTCATAGCGCAGTCCCAGGTCTGCAAGTTGCGAACCATCTTCAGTGGCTTTCTCTAACTCTTCTCCGCGCTTCAGAACCTGAAAGGCAAGCTTTTCATTGTCCCCACCCTGACCAGAGAGTAATCTTTCGATGTTTTCCATGGCAGGGGTTTCAATGGATTGAAAACCACGGTTTTTATAAACTCGCAGGATAAGTTCCAGGTAGTGATCTCTGCGAGCTTTTTCAACCGGCAGGAAATCCCGCATGCCGCGGGGAGAAGAGATTTGCTTGGCCATTTAGTTAGTTTCCCATAACTGCGTTATTCATCATCGCTAACCTTGCCGACAATTCCAGCATCCAGACCCTCATCAATCTCTGCCTGCCTGATCTCCACCTGCAACTCCCTTGTTGCCCCTCGCAGTGCTCTTTCGGGATCCAAACCAGCAGTTCTTGCAGAACTAACAACGGCTAGCAGCATTTTTCCCAGGTCATCCTCTGTTTCCATCGGTATTGCTGGAGAGTCAGCCTTTTCCAAAATCCCTGCCTTCTCAGCCTTGGCCATCACTTTGTTGGCAAGCGCAAGTGCGGGCATGGACTTTGGCACACCATCCAGGATGCTCTCGCGCTCAGGCTTTTCACGCTTTTTATGTTCATCCCAGTTTTGCATCACCTCATCACCGGTATTGGCCGCATATTTGCTTTGCTCATCGGCATCGCCAAAAACATGTGGGTGGCGAGAAATCATTTTTTCCCGCATCTTCTTTGACACATCCTCAATGTCAAAAGCTTCACCCAGGGTTCCGGTTGATGCAAGATCTGAATGGAAAATCACCTGATACAAAACATCGCCAAGCTCTTCTAAGACCTCGTCTCTGGAGCCTGCCTCAATCGCCTCGATCAGCTCATGGGTTTCTTCCAAAAGGTACTGCACCAAGGACTCATGGGTCTGTTCAGCATCCCATGCACAGCCACCCGGTGCTCTGAGTCGATGGGCAGTTTCAATCAGTTGTTCTAGTTCGCTCAATCATGTCCTCCAAAAACTTCTTCACCCAGTCAATCACTTGCTCATCAGTTGAGGGTAAGGCTGGCTTATCCAGTGTCAACATCTTTGATGACTGCAAATACCGAACTCCCGAATAATCATGGCTTAGATTCACCAGTTGCTGATCACTTAGCTCAATCGGTTGCATTCTCAATTTGTCACCAAGCATGTTTAGATCTTTCAACCCCAATCGGTTGGCAATCTGCCGAAGCTCTGTCACCTGAATCAGAATTGTTAGCTCCTTTGGAGCTTTCCCATAACGATCTTCCAATTCAGCCAGGATCGCCTGCAACTGCTCAGCGGTTGATTCTGAACCTCCCGCAGCACTCAGCTTGTGATACGCCTCCAGGCGCAATCGATCGCTGTCTAGATAACTTGTTGGGATATGAGCGCTGACTGGGATTTCCAGGTTGAGCTCTGCCGGAGGCTCGATTTTTTTGCCCTTGAATTCATCCACGGCCTCACCAATCATGCGCAGGTAGAGATCAAAACCAACACCCGCTATGTGACCACTCTGCTCTCCCCCGAGCAGGTTTCCAGCTCCCCTGATTTCAAGATCTTTCATTGCCACCTGGAAACCACTTCCCAGCTCGTTATTGGTGGCAATGGTTGCTAAGCGATCATGGGCGGTTTCAGTCAGAGGCTTTGAACTGTCATAGAAAAAATAGGCATAGGCACGTTCTCGAGAACGCCCCACTCTTCCTCGAATCTGGTGCAATTGGCTAAGCCCATAGTTCTCAGCCCTGTCAACAATCAGGGTGTTGGCATTGGGGATGTCGATTCCAGTTTCGATGATTGTGGTGGATACCAAAACATCAAACTTCCGCTCCCAGAAATCAATCACCACCTGTTCCAATTGACCTTCAGGTAATTTGCCATGGGCAACTCCAACTCTGGCCTCTGGCACCAATCGGGCTATTTCATTGGCTACACCGTCGATTGAACTAACTCGGTTATGAACATAAAAAACCTGACCTTCGCGAATCAGCTCTCTTCGAATAGCAGCTGCTAATTGCTGCTCGGAATAGGCACCCACATAGGTCAAAATCGGCTGACGCTGCTCCGGTGGTGTTGCCAGGGTGGACATCTCTCTGATGCCGGTGACGGCCATTTCCAAAGTTCTGGGAATTGGCGTTGCACTCATCGACAACACATCAACATTTGATCTGAATGCTTTTAGCTTTTCTTTGTGTTCAACGCCAAACCTTTGCTCCTCATCGATGATGATTAGCCCCAGGTTTCTAAACCCAATCCCCTCGCTAAGCAGTCTGTGGGTTCCAATGACCAAATCAACCGAGCCAGATTTCAATCCCGCAAGAGTTTGCTTGGTGTCTGCAGTGGATTGGAATCTGGACAAAGCTTCAATCACCACTGGGAATCCCTTGAAGCGATCTTTGAAGGTTTCAACGTGTTGTCTCACCAACAGTGTTGTTGGACACAAGATCGCGACCTGCTTGCCATCTTGAATTGCTTTGAATGCAGCCCTGACCGCAACCTCGGTTTTTCCAAACCCGACATCCCCAGCCAGCAGTCTGTCCATCGGTCTTGGCGATTCCATATCGCGTTTGACCTCCTCTATTGTCTTCAGCTGATCAGAGGTTTCAACATAGTCAAAGGCTTCCTCCAACTCATGCTGCCAGGCAGTGTCGGGGGCAAATGCATAACCTTCAGCCTTTGATCGCTCTGCATAAAGCTTCACTAAATCGATTGCTATCTCGCGAACTGCTTTTCGAGCATTGCCCTTGGCTTTGGCCCAGTCGCTTCCGCCCATCTTTGACAAAACCGGAGCCTCACCACCCACGTATCTAGTCACAAGATCTAGTTGATCCACTGGAACAAACAGTGTGTCGGCTGGATAGCCTTTTTTGGGAGGTGCGTATTCAATCAATAAATACTCGCGATTGAGCTTTCCTCCCCTGCCAACTTTTCTCTGAACAAGCTCAGCGAATCGACCAACGCCGTGAACTTCGTGAACCACATAATCGCCAGCTTTGAGTTCGAGTGGATCAACCTGCGGACCTCTTCTGGATGCAAGTTTTCTTTTGCTGGGGGCAATGTAGGTAGCATTTCGGCCTAAGAATTCACGCTCGGTAATGATTGCAAACTTGCTGGCTGGGGCAACCAGTCCCTTTTGCAAGTTTGCCTGAATCACATAGACACCACTATCTGCTGGCATTTGCTCAACCAGCTTCGCACCCGCCAGCTCACCAATCCGCTCAGCCGTTCCGTGCCCTGATGCTGTGAATAAAACCAAATAGTTCTGATTTTTGAGATCGTCAATCCAAGCTTGAAAATCGGAGTCAACACCTGAAAAACTAGGCAGGTCATAAACCTCAATGTCTGCCCCATCGACTTGACCAAAGCTTGCCATGAACCGCAGAGGGTGATCGGAGTCGGCAAGTTTCAGCAAATACTCCTGCCAGTCATGAAACCCACCTGCGCTCAGATCGATTGGAGCTTCAGCACCACTGATGGCTGCATCCCACGCAGCATGCAAAAACTCTTCGTTGGTTTTTTTCAAATCTTCTGCCCGGGAGCGAATTCGCTCGGTGGATAGAATCACGTGCTCACTCTCGGGTGGCAGAAATTCAAACACCGGCACCATTGACGTCGTCAAAACCGGTGCTAGCGACTCCATGCCCGAAACAGGAATCGCGTTTGCTATTTTTTCTAACATTTCGGAGAGGTTTGGAAACTCTAAAGCCATCTCACGAGCCTTGGAGGCAACCTCCGGGGTGATTAGTAACTCTCTAGCGGGGTAGAGCTGAAAACTTTCAAGCTTGTTTGTGTTTGATCGCTGATCAGCAACCGAGAACTCTCGAATCTCATCAATTTCATCTCCAAAAAACTCAAGCCTCAGCGGAAACTCATGAGTCACCGGGAAAACATCAACAATTCCACCACGGATTGCAAACTCACCCCTGCCACCAACCATGTCGACTCGCTCGTAGCCAAGCTCGATTAGTTTCAGCGGAAGCTCTGCAAGTGAATACTCTCTGCCTGCATAAATATCCATAGCTGGGTGATCAAGCAGTTTGCTGTGAACTGGCTGCAGACATGCCCTGACGCTCATCACCACAAACACCGGGTGGTCTGCTGGCTTTTTGCCAAGCTCGATGAGTCTTGTTAGCGCCTTGAGTCTTTTGCCAACGGTTTCTGATGAGGGCGATAGCCTCTCGTGAGGAAGTGTTTCCCAGCTTGGATATTCGATTAGTTCAAAACCAGAATCGTAGTCAGCAAGGAAATCAAGCATTTCCTGGGCCTCCCGACCAGTTGCGGTCACCACCACAAAGGGGGTTTTTATGCCTCGAAGCCTTGGTAAATCAGCCACCAAAAAGGGGTGAGAGCCAGCGGATGCGATGACCGAGGATTGATCAGAATTGGCAGAGGCTTCGAATTTTGAGTAGGGGTAACCCTCAGAGATTTTTTCACCTAGGGGTCTAAGACTCACCCCGAAATTCTAGTCTCTGGCGGAGTGGATTCTTTGCATAGCAGCCTGCATGCCCTCTCCAATTACCGACTCCACGGCATCATAGGCAAAAACAATGCGCTCTTCCAGCTGCTTTTTCTCTGTTGTTGAGAAATCTTTCAATACAAAATCAGCGGTCGGTTGCTGACCCGAAGGTCTGCCAATGCCAAATCGGAGTCTGTGAAAATCAGGGTTTGTGGCAGCAATGATGTCCCTGAGGCCATTGTGTCCTGCATGCCCTCCACCTGTTTTTAGCTTGATTACGCCAAACTCCAGATCTATCTCATCATGAATCACCAGTAGCTGACTGGTCTCTAAATTGAAATATTTCAACAAAGAACTAACCGGCCCACCAGAGCGGTTCATGTAGCTTGCAGGTTTTGCCAGAACAAATTTTTGACCGGCAATTGTTTTTTGAACAACTAGTGCATTGCTGCGGTGAGACTTAAATTTCTCACCATCAGCAATGGCATTCACAACCATCTGTCCGATGTTGTGACGATTTTCCTGATACTGATTACCTGGGTTTCCCAACCCAACTACCAGCCAGGATTGATTACTCCTCTGAGTTCTCTTCAGCAGCACTCTCTGCTGACTCCTCGGCTACCTCGGCTGGAGTCTCCTCAACGGCTGCTCTGGTCTCGGTTACAACAGCGATGTTCTCATCACTGGCCAATTCCAAAACAACACCCTCCGGCAAAACCAAGTCATTTACGGTGTAGTGGTGACCAGCTGGGTTTTCCTTGCTGATTGGCAATTCAACGTAGTCAGGAATAGCGGTTGCTTCTGCTTCCATGGCAACGGTGAAGTGCACGACGTCAACTACTGTTCCACCCATTGGCTCACCAACGACGTGAACAGGAACCTCAACGTGAACCTTCTCACCCTTTTTGACCTCAACCAGATCCACGTGCTCAATTTCCTGCTTCACAGGGTCTTTCTGAGCTGATTTCACCAACACCAATTCTTTTTTGCCATCAATCTTCAGTTCCAAAATTGCGTTTTTGGTTCTGAGTGCCAACATGGTTTGCTTTGAAGGCAGTGAGATGTGACGGGTTGCGTTTCCGTGACCATAGATAACTGCAGGGGTCTTGCCAACTGCGCGCAGCTTGCGCGCGGCTCCCTTTCCAAAGTCTGCTCTGATTTCAGCGTCGAAGTTGTTTTCGCTCATAATAATTTCCTCTGTCGGTGGGCTATCAACTCAGGCTTGAGGATTGGCTTCACCAACCACCCCGTCGATTACGGAATTAGATCCCTCGCCGTTGTTCGCTGTGAATACTAGCTCAATTTTTTGATCCTGGAAAGACCCAGTCTCAGAGCAAAAACAATCACCAGCAATCCAATGCCAACAATTAGTGACGTTAGGGGCACTGAAAAAGCAAGTGACAAACAAAGCAATAAACCAAGGATAGACCAAACCTGGGAGCGAGAACTAAGGGTTCTTGGTTGACGATAGGCCGCAAGATTGGCAATCGTGTAGTAGGTCAAAATGGCAAATGAGCTAAGCCCAATTGCCCACACCAAATCCCCTGACAAAATCAAAACCATCACCAACAAACTCACTGAAATCTCAGCAACCCACGGGGTCTGAACCTTTTTACTCCGAATCGCAAACATCGAGGGAAGCTCTCCATCCTCTCCCATCACAGAGGCGGTTCTACTCATGCCGGCAAGCAATGCAAGCAGAGAGCCCAATGAGGCAATACCCGCAACAATGCTGACAGCGGTGGCTGGAAACCAAGGGGCGGTGACTGCCAAGAAATCAATCATTGGAGCAATTGAGAATCTCAATTGATTTCCCAAAACTGCAGGCATCAAATAAGAGAGTGCCAGATAGATAGCAAACACAATTCCGAATGAGATGGCTATTGCCTTTCCGGTGTTCTGTTTTGAGTCTTTTAGCTCATCACCAAGTGTTGCCACCCGGGCATAGCCCGCAAAGGCAAAAAATACTAGCGCTGCAGCTGTCAGCACCCCAAACCCTTGCAGGTCAGGGGAGGAGTTGATTGCGGTGAATTCGCCAAACACCAATGCCGAGACAATTGCAAAGAGTAGGAACAAAACAGTGATCCCACCTAAAATCAACGACCCAAAAGCGGTTCTGTTCACACCCAAAATGTTGATAGTTGCCATCACCACCACACTCAAAAGGGCCACCGGGATTGCTTGTTCTGGAAACAGATAACCTGCAACACCCAGGGCGATTGCCGCAGATGAGGCAACTTTGCCAATCAGGAAACTGCTCCCTGCCAAAAATGCCCAGTTCTGACTCAGATATTTTTGGGCGTAGCTATAAGCCCCACCGGGTCTTGAGACCTGGGCGGCTAACTGGGCAATTGAGGCCGCGTTCAGGTATGCCATGAAACCCGCTAGCAAAACAGAAACTGGAAGCAGAGAGCCCGCCAAAGATGCAGCTGGAGCGAAAACAACAAATACACCGGCACCAAGCATGGCGGCCAGGCCAATAAAAACCGCCTGATCTAGACGGAGCTTATTTGTCACAGCCGAACCTTAGGCGTGTCCGGGAAACAGCGAGTTAACGCTGTCATCGTCAAACACTGCATAAATTGCCTTGGCAATCAACGGGGCGATTGACAAAACCGTAAGTTGCTCAAACCTTTTTTCCTCAGGAATTGGCAATGTGTCGGTGACGATTACCTCGTCAAAGGCGTCACTGCTTAGGCGCTCAACCGCAGGATCACTAAACACTGCGTGGGTGGCGGCAACCAGAACTGACTTCGCTCCGTTTTCTTTCAATGCTCTAGCTGCAGATAAAATCGTGCCTCCGGTGTCAATCATGTCATCCACCAGCAGACAGTCTCGACCTGCCACTTTTCCGACCAGCTCATGAACCTGAACCTGATTTGGTTTGTCTGGATCACGACGCTTGTGAATGATTGCAAGTGGCGATGTCAGCCTGTCAGCCCAGATATCAGCCACTCGAACTCGACCTGAATCTGGTGACACAACTGTCAAATTGTCAGTTCCATATTGCTCAGCAACATAATCAGCCATCATTGGCAAAGCCCACAGGTGGTCAACCGGTCCTTCAAAAAATCCCTGGATCTGAGGAGAGTGCAGATCAACACTCATCAGTCGATTAGCTCCCGCCTTGTGATACAAATCGGTCATCAGACGAGCGGAGATTGGCTCGCGACCCTTGTGTTTTTTATCCTGGCGAGCATAAGGAAAAAATGGTGCAACCACGGTGATTCGCTTGGCACTTGCTCGCTTGAGAGCATCCACCATCAACAACTGCTCCATCACCCAGTGGTTGATGGGGTTTGGGTGCGCCTGAATAACAAAGGCATCAACACCTCGAACTGACTGCTCAAAACGCACGAAGGTTTCACCGTTTGCAAAGTCGTAGTTCTGCATTGGCACAACCTCTATGCCCAGTAGCCTCGCCACCTCCTCAGCTAGTTCTGGATGGGCTCGCCCGGTGGCGAGAATCATTTGCTTGGAGTTTGATTTGACGAGGCCCATGTTTATTTCTTTCTTTTCACATGTTTGGCAGATAGTGAATCGGGTCGGTTGGCCAACACCCAGCCAGCTATGGATCTCTGCGGTGAATGATTCATAGCCAAGTCCCCTGATTGAACATCTCTTCTCACCACCGTACCAGCTGCGGTATAAGTTCCCGAATTGATAGTCACAGGGGCGACAAAAACATTTCCAGCACCCGTTTTGACATCATCCCCGACCTGAGTGGTGTGTTTATTTATGCCGTCGTAATTGGCAAAGATTGTGCCGGCGCCGATGTTGGAACCACTGCCGATATTGGCATCCCCAACGTAGCTCAGATGAGGAACTTTGCTACCAGCGCCAATTTCAGCATTCTTAGTTTCAACAAAGGCCCCGATCTTGCCATTGCTGGAAAGCTTGGTGCCAGCCCGGAGGTAGGCAAATGGCCCAACGTTCGCTCCATCTTCAATGATTGATGAATTGATGTCTGAACTTTTTATTGAAACCTCAGAGCCAATCACCGCATCCGTGATTACAGAACCCGAACCAATCAAGGTTTGCTTTCCAACTGAAGTGGTTCCGCGAAGCTGCACCGAAGGTTCAATCACAACATCCTCACCCAATTGCACGGTGACGTCTATCCAGGTTGAGGCTGGGTCCATCACCGTCACCCCACTGAGTTGCCAAGCTTTGATGATTCTGCTGTTTAGTTCTGCTGCAAGCTCTGATAGCTGGACTCGGTCATTGATGCCGGCAACCAGCCAGTTGTCGGCGACTAACTCTGTGCTCACCTGATCAGAAATCCCAATCAAATCTGTTAGGTATTTCTCCTGCTGGGCATTATTTGTCCCGAGTTTGCCAATGGTTGATTTCAGAAATTCAGAATCAAAGACATAAAAGCCTGAGTTGATCTCAGTGATTTCTAATTGCTGTTGATTGCAGTCTTTGTGCTCAACAACGGCCGTCTGTCGACCATTTCTAACCACTCGACCATAACCCGCAGGGTTGTCAACATTGGCTGTCAGCATTGATGCGTGGGCATGCGATGCCAAGTGGCCGTCAATCAAAGAGTTCAAAGTCTGAACATCCATCAGCGGAACATCACCACTGAGAACTACCACCGCTCCATTGAAATCACTAAGTGCCTCAACAGCAGACTCTAGGGCAGCTCCCGTTCCAGGAGTGTCTGATTGGGTTATGAACTCAACGTCATCGGCCAAACCCTGCAGGGCTGACTCAACTTCTGACTGCTTGTGTTTCAAAACGGTGATGATTCTTGCAGGCTGCAAGGCTCTGGCTGTTGCCAGGATATGCTCAATCAAACTAAGCCCTGCAAGATTATGAAGGATTTTTGGGGTTTCGGATTTCATGCGAGTTCCGGCGCCAGCAGCTAACACAACTACTGCAAGATGGTGATTCATATCACTCCTTTTACCCCGTTGCTCCGCCCCTAGGATTCGAACCTAGACCTAACGCCTCCAAAGAGCGCCGTGCTGCCATTACACTAGGGCGGAACGGGATATCTCCCGCGAACAGTTTGCCAGAAAAACTGGTGAATTTATTGCTAACCCAGCTTTTCCGAAACAATCAGCCATTGCTCTTCAGTTTCTGAAAGCTGTTGCTGAAGCTGTGAAAGCCTCTCCCCCATCTCCGTTAGCTGTTGATAATCATCAACCGCAATCTGTTCCATAGCTTGGGTCAGCTCCTCGATTTCTGAACTAAGTTTTTCTATTTTTCGAGAGTGCTTGGCTTGAAGTTTTTCTAGATCACGCTTCTCTGACCCTGATAGGCCAGTCGTTTCCTGTGTGGGTTTAGCCTCTGGCGCGGGGGTTGTCTTTAGTTTCAAATACTGCTCAACGCCTCCCGGCAGATGCCGAAGGCCACCACTGCCCAACAGTGCATATTGATTATCAGTTACTCGCTCTAACAAATACCTATCGTGACTTATAACAATTAAGGTTCCGGGCCAGGTATCTAATAAATCCTCCATGGCTGCCAGCATGTCTGTGTCTAGATCGTTTGTTGGCTCATCCATGATCAAGACATTTGGCTCTTTGAACAAAAGCCTCATTAGTTGCAGTCTTCTCTTTTGCCCACCGGAGAGGTCTCTAACCGGAGCCTGTAATTGCTGCTGGGTGAACCCAAGTTGTTCTAATAACTGCCCGGGTGAGAATTCCTTCTTGCCAACTGAGAAGCTTGATTTTTCGCGGGTGATGATTGAATAAATTCGCTCATCTGCAACTTCATCCAACTCTTCTAGATTCTGACTCAAAACCGCAAGGTTCACCGTCTTGCCAAGTTTGACTCGTCCAGTGTCAGGGGTTAGCTCACCGGTGATTAGCTTGCTGAAAGTTGTCTTTCCAGAACCGTTTGCGCCAAGCAAGCCAATTCGATCTCCTGCTCCCAAGATCAAATCAATATTGGAAAAAATATCCCTAAAGCTCAAGTTTTCAATCTCGATGACATCTTTGCCCAAACGCGTGGTGGCTAATTTCTTTAGCTCCAACTGGTCTCTGGGAGGTGGTTCATTTGCAATCAGCTCATTGGCAGCATCAATTCTAAATTTTGGTTTGCTGGTCCTAGCGGGTGGTCCACGCCTCAGCCAAGCAAGTTCTTTTTTCACCAGGTTCTGTCTTTTTGCCTCATTGGTGGCGGCCTGTCTATCTCTCTCTGCTCGCTGCAGGATATAGGCGGCATAACCACCTTCAAAGCTATCCAGTCCCCTCGGGTGAACCTCCCAGGTTTGATTGCAGACCTCGTCTAGAAACCACCTGTCGTGGGTGACAACCAGCATCCCACCCTGGGATTTGGACCAGCGATTGTTCAGATGATTGCTAAGCCAATAAACGGCATCGAGGTCTAGGTGGTTGGTGGGCTCATCCAGCATCAACACATCCCAGTCACCGATCAGCAACTTTGCTAGGTTCACCCTTCGACGCTGACCGCCAGAGAGCCTATTCATCGCAGCATCAAAATCAATGTCTGAGATCAAGCCATCGATGACATCTCTGATTTTTGGATCCCCAGCCCATTCAAACTCGGCCATGTCGCCAAAGACCACTTCCTTCACCGAAGATTCCAAATAGATGTCATCTCGCTGATCCATAAACCCAATTCGAGTGTTGGACCTAACCGTCACCTGACCGCTGTCAGGGTTTATTTTGGAGGCAAGGATTGATAACAGGGTTGACTTGCCATCACCGTTTCTGCCAACGATTCCTATTCGATCTCCGTTAGCAATGCCTACCGTTAGGTTTTCGAAAAGGGTTTTTGTTGGATAGTCCAGCGAGATGTTTTCAGCACCTATTAGGTGGCTCATTCAGTTTCCAACCTTGCACCCGATTGATTGCCGCTGACCAGCACCCAGCTCAAAGAGCTTTCTTCCAGTTGGCTAATCAGGGTTGCGTCTGGTTCCCAGAAATAAACACTTGGACCACTGCCACTGACGTGCCCTCCAAGCTCAAGCCATGTTTGAAGCTCAGGCATAAATGAAACAGCTGGTGTTTCCAGATCGTTCTGCCCAAGTTGAATTGGTCGCTCTCCCACTCTTAGGTCTTCATAAAAGTCACTGCCAGGCATGGTGAGTTGAATTTCTTGCTCCTCTATCCGCAACTCATCCAAAGCTTCGAAGGACTGCTGGGTGGAAATGCCTGAATTTGGATATGCAATGAGGTATTCAACCTCGGTTGCATCAATTGGTTCCAAGTTCACTCCATTGCCTGAACCAATTGCGGTTTCTCCCAAAAGCGCAAATGGAACATCGGCTCCAATTCGAGAACCTATGTCTGACAAATCCAAATCAGTTTCAAACATTGCCTGCAAAGCAACCAGCATTGCAGCCGCATCAGCACTGCCACCAGCCAGACCTGCAGCCACCGGGATGTGTTTTTCAATGTTTATTTGAAGTGCTACGGGTTCCAATCCAGCGGTCATAAAAAACTCATTGGCCGTTTTGAAACAAATGTTGCTTTCATCAAGCGGGACCATGTCTAGTTGTTTTTGACTGAGTGTTCCTGACAGGTTCAGTTTGTCTTCACTCGCCAGTCGAATGCTGACTATGTCACGCAGGCTTATTGCTTGATAAATACTGAAAACATCGTGGTAGCCATCATCGCGAGCTCGACCAACTGAGAAAAATAGATTCAGTTTTCCCGGAGCACTCGCAGAAATCATTTTTCCAGCCTAGCGAGAATCTGAAAATCACTCAGTGAGAGCTGCTCTGGTCTTGCTGTTGGGCTAATGCCACTACCCTCCAGAGCTTCCGAAACGGGTTTGCTAAAACTTTCCTTCAATGAGGCAGCCAGGGATTTCCTGCGGGTGGCAAAAGATTTGTCAACGAGCTCAAACACCCGCTCTCGATTTCCCTGATTTTCCGCCTTCTCAAAATAAACCAGCTCGCTATCAACATTGGGAACCGGCCAGAATATTTGTCTTGAAACCATTCCTGCCAGTCTGGCATTTGCCCACCAACGCAATTTCAAACTTGGAATACCATAAAGCTCGTCTCCCTCTTTGGCCACAAGTCTTTTGGCAACCTCGGATTGAACCAACACCAAACCCTTTTGAATGCTTGGGAAGGTTTCTAAAAAGTGCAACAGGACAGGAACAGAGATGTTGTAAGGGAGGTTGGCAACCAGTGCTGTGGGGTTATCCAGTTCTGTCACCCTCAAGGCGTCATCGTTTACCACCTCAAGGGTTTTAGCCTCTGTGTGAGTCTCAACAGTCTCTGCCAATTGATCAGCAAGGCGTGCATCAATTTCAACAGCAATTACCTTGTCCACCTCTTCAAATAAGCCCAGTGTCAAAGAACCTAAACCGGGACCAATCTCAACCACCACGTCACTGGCTGTCAGATTAGCCTTGCTGATGATTTTGCGGATGGTGTTTGGGTCAATCACGAAGTTCTGGCCCAGTTTTTTTGTTGGTCGGATGTCTAGCTTGTCAGCCAGCTGCCTAATTTCCGCCGCACCTAAAAGGCTCAACTAATCGCCCCATGATCCATAAACACCTAGGGTGTTGTGGTTTATTTGTTTGGCAAGCTCTGCCTCATCGGTTTCAGACAAAGATGCTAAATAGCGCAGAGTGTGAGGAACGAGGTAGGGGGCGTTGGGTCTTCCGCGGATTGGCTCGGGTGCTAAAAAAGGAGCGTCTGTCTCAATCAGCCTAAGCGAGGGGTCAGCCACCAAAAAAGACTGTTGTAAATGAGTGTTTTTCTTGAAAGAAACATTTCCCGCAAACGACATGTACCAACCGTTTTCATTGCAAATCTCCGCTAACTCGACATCTCCCGAGTAGCAGTGAAAGACGGTTCGCTCCGGGGCACCAACACGCCTAAGGGTGCTAACAACCTGACTGTGGGCATCACGGTCATGAATCTGCATGGCAATGTTGCTTTGCTTTGCAATCTCGATGTGCCACTCAAAGCTTTGTTGCTGCAACTGGATGTTTTCATCCCCCTCGGTTCTAAAAAAATCCAATCCAGTTTCACCAATTGCTCGCACTCTCGGTTGAGTTGCAAGCTCTGCAATCTCGCTCACTGCCTGCTCTAGTCGCTCAGTCGTTTCATACAGCGGAGCCTCATTGGGATGAAGTGCGACTGCTGCCAGAAGTTCTTCATATTGAGCCGCAACTTCAGCTGACCAGTGAGAGCTTTCAAGAGTTACCCCAACCTGAACTGCACCGAGCATCCCAGCTTTTTTCATTAGCTCAATGTGTTTGTCAACACTTAGTGGGTTGTCACCATCGCTAATTTCAAGGTGGGTGTGATTGTCATAGGTTCCGACACTCACAGGCTCAGGTGGCTCTGGGTAATCTCGAGGCTTTGGTTGTTTCCTGGTTCTTATCGGGTCATTCATTCCTGCTCAATCCTTGGAAACAGGCTCTCCAGAGATTCAAACTTGGTTCCCACTGGCAACCCGCCCCACTGAGCAGCATCGGCGATGGTCTGCTCGGAAATGTCTTTGTCTGGCCAAATTGATGCAAATAACTTTTTGCATGCCTTGGGGGTTATTGGAACCAGCAAGATTGACAAAATTCGCAAGCCCTCAGCCGAGCAATACAAAATCGTTCCAAGTCTCTCTTTTTGAGACTCGTCTTTGGCAACCTTCCAAGGTTGCTGAACGGTGATGTAGTTATTCAGCTCATCAACCAGTGTCCAAATAGAACTAATTGCTTCGTGGATTGCACCTCTGTCCATTGCCCTGTCTGCATTCAAAGCTGCAGCCTGAGCAATAGCGATCAATTGCTTATCTGGCTCTTGATACTCAGCTGGTGCGGGCAGGTTCGAATCAAAGTATTTATCAACCATGCTCACCACTCGGCTTCCAAGGTTTCCAAACCCATTGGCAAGTTCTGCTTGATAGCGAGCGGAAAGATCTTCCCAGCTGAATGACCCATCAGAGCCAAAAGAGATTGCTCTCATGAAGAAATAGCGGAAGGCATCTGATCCAAACACATCGGTGATCTGCTCGGGGGCAATACCGGTGAGTTTGGATTTAGACATCTTCTCTCCACCGACAAGCAGCCAGCCGTGTCCAAACACCTGTTTTGGTGGCTTTAGACCTGCAGCCATCAGCATTGCGGGCCAAATGACAGCATGAAAGCGAAGAATGTCTTTTCCAACCACCTGAACATCCGCGGGCCAATACTTATTCAGTAGCTTTTCATCTTCTCCATAACCCAAAGCTGTTACGTAGTTAAGCAGCGCATCGAACCAAACGTAGGTGACGTGGGATTCATCCCAGGGGATGTCAACACCCCAGTCAAACTTCTCTTTTGATCTTGAAATGGACAGGTCATCCAAGCCCCGGGAAACAAAAGAAATAACTTCGTTTTTAGCGCTGTCTGGTTGAACGAACTCAGGCTGGGCTTTATAAAGCTCTAAAAGTGGTCTTTGAAACTCACTGAGTTTGAAAAAGTAATTTGTCTCATTCAGGGTTTCAACTGGCTTAGAGTGAATTGCACAAACCTGCTGACCCGCATATTCAGCTTCACCTGCAACTAAATCAGCATCTGCCTTGTATTCCTCACAACCAACGCAATAATTTCCCTGGTAGCTTCCCTGATAGATAAACCCGTCGTCATAAAGTTTTTGCAGAAACTTCTGAACCGCTTTTTTATGCCTTGGTTCAGTGGTGCGAATAAAGTCCTGGTTGTTTATGTCAATGGTTTCCAAAAGTGGGAGCCAAGAACCATTCACCAAATTGTCAGTCCAGTCCTGAGCATCTGTTTGATTGGCAATTGCAGTTCTCAAAACCTTTTCACCGTGCTCGTCAGTTCCTGTTAGCAGATAGGCATCCTGACCTCGTTGACGATGCCAGCGGGTAAGCACATCTGCCGCCACTTCCGTATAGGCGTGACCGATATGTGGAGCGTCGTTCACATAGAAAATTGGCGTGGTTGCATAAAAGGTTTTTTCTGACACGTGAGCAATCTTACTTTTTCTCAGCCAATGCCCGTTGATAAAGCTCCCGCTTTGATCCACCAAAATTCTCACTGACCTCGTGAGCCGCTTGTTTCAGGCCCATTCCGGATTCAACCAGCTGTATTACTTTTGTTACTAATTCCCCGTAATCAATCTCATTTGCTTGATTGCCAGCAATCACCAAAACCATTTCCCCTCTGGGGTTTTGGGCGATCTCCTCGGCAATTTCCGAAAGCTTGCCAGTGATGTTTTCTTCAAACATCTTGGTTAGCTCTCTGGAGACGCTTGCCTCTCGGTCACCCAGAACCTCAGCTGCAACCGCGAGTGAGTCAACCATCCTGGGTGCTGTTTCAAAAAACACCATGGTTCTTGGTTGATCTATTAGGTTTTCAAAAAACTTGATTTTCTCAGCCTGCTTTTTTGGGATGAAACCCTCAAAGCAAAACCTGTCTGTCGCCAGACCACTTACACTGAGCGCTGAAACAACTGCACTGGGGCCTGCAATGCTGATTACCTCAACACCCTGCTGATGACACTGCTTGACTAGGTTGTAGCCGGGGTCAGAAATGGTTGGCATTCCAGCATCGCTAACCAAAACAACATTCATGGTTTTTGCCTGATGAGCAATGGACTCAACCTGCTCACGCTCATTGGAATCATTCAGTGAAATGACTTTTGCCTTTATCTTCACACCAATGCCCGAAGCCAGCTGACGAAGCTTTCTGGTGTCTTCCGCTGCAATCAATTCAGCGTCTGCCAAAACCTTTCGAAGTCTCTCTGAGGCATCGCTAAGATTGCCTATTGGGGTTGCAGTGACAAAGAGCATGAATCCAAGCTTATGTCCCCCGCTAGCGTCACGAGGTCTGATTGAAAGGGTTCTCCACACTTCTCAAAGTTCCAGGGGTATTGCGAATTGTCTTATCGCAGCTGTATGCCCGATTGCCAGGAGGAATGCTCAGTCTTGGGCTAATCATCTTTGTTGAAAACCAAACATCGTCTTATGCCATAGCTGGCATCACAGTTGGTGCGGCAACCCTGGGAATCAGCGTTGCAGGCCCGGCTCTTTCTCGCTGGATGGCAATTGTTGGAATCAGAACAATTCTCGGCACCACAAGCCTCCTAAACGTAATTGCGGTTATCTCGATGGCCTTTGTGCCAGCGGAAGCGCTTTGGCTGGTGTCATTGGGGTTGCTAATTGGTCTCACCCAACCACCGATTCAAACTGCTGCCAGAACCATCTATCCAGGAATTACTCCAAAGAAACTCCTGGGCAGGCTATTCAGCCTTGATGCCACCGCTCAAGAAATCATCTGGGTGGTTGGACCGGTGGTGATTACCTTGATTGCAGCCCAGTTTGGAAACCTGCCAATTTTGATCACCATTGCAGTTATCCAAGCAACTGGTTCCATTTGGTTCATTGCCAACAAAGAAGTTGGTTCCACCAAAATCCCTAGAACCACAGATGCCTACGGCAAGGTTTTGAAAAACCGAATCGTTTCAATCATGACCTTCATGGGTTTACTGTTCATCGGATCCTTTGCTGGATTAGAGGTTGGAGCGGTGGCAATCTTTGATGAGGCAATTGCAGGACTGCTAATTGCAGTTTTCTCAATTGGCAGTGTTTTGGGAGGAGTTTTCATTGGCGGAAGAGCCAATTCCAAATATGCCCTGAGCAGTTTGATTGCTCTTGTGTTGGTGGGTTTTTCAATGATGCTCATCTTCCCCTACAACCCCTATTGGGTTGGACTATCGCTGTTTATTGCAGGAATCGGAGTTGCACCAACGCTGGGCATCATGGCGCTAACCATTTCTGGTGGAACCAAGCCCTCAGAGATAGCAGAAGCCTACGGTTGGCAAACAACCGGTCAGCTGGTTGGCATCAGCATTGGAAGTGCTCTGGCTGGAATTGCCGTTGATGTCATTGGCCCGGTGGCAGCATTTGCGGTGAGTGTGATCTTTGGGGTGGGAACACTGTTGGCTGCCTTATTGGCAATCAAGTATTTGCCAGCACCCAGTGAGATAACATCCCCAGAGACTGGACCAATTGCTGTTGTCAAAGATGAGGGAAGTCAAAACACCGATTAGTGCTTGAACCACAGCAAGGAGTGATTATGAAGATTTTGATTTCAGGAGCAAGCGGTTTAGTTGGCACTGAACTAAAAGCTCAGCTAGCAAACCTGGGCCACCAACCTCTGAGCCTGGTTCGGCGCAAGCCAAACCAGGAAAATGAGGTTGAGTGGTATCCCAGCAAAGGTTATTTGCAGCCAGGCATCATGGAAGAGGTGGATGCGGTTGTGAACCTGGGAGGAGCACCGACTGGCAAAATCCCCTGGACCAAAAAATACAAAAAAGAATTAGTAAGCTCCAGGCTTGATGCCACTAAAACTCTGGTTGATGCAATCAACCAGGCAAAAAACCCACCAGAGGTTTTGGTTTCTGGTTCCGCTGAAGGAATCTATGGAGACCGAGGCGATGAACTACTAAAAGAAGACTCAGGCAAGGGTGAGGGCTTTTTATCTGATCTTGCCTACGAATGGGAGCGAGAGGCCAACAAGGCGAACAGCAGAGTTGTGTTGGTTAGAACAACTTTGGTGATGAGTCCCAAGCGCGGAGCGCTAGGGAGACTAATCCCTCTAATCAAGGCTTTCCTCGGTGGTCCCTTCGGAACCGGAAAGCAGTGGCAGGCATGGATTTCGCTAGTTGATGAGGCTAGAGCAATCATTCACCTGATTGAAAACAAAGACACCGAGGGCCCCTACAACTTGGCAGCACCCCAGCATGCCACCACCTCGGATCTAATCAAGGCGGTCGCAACTGCTTTCAATAGGCCCTCTTGGCTCAGAGTTCCTGGCTGGGCCATGAAGCTTCTATTGGGCGAGGCTGCCGAGGAATTACTCTTGGGAAGCAAAAAAATGTCTTCGGATAAATTAGTCAATACCGGATTTGAATTCACTCACCCCGATTTGAAATCAGCGGCCAAGTATGTTGCGGCTAACTGACTACGCTAACTGACTCTGCGTCGCCTCATGATTTCATCTAAATCAGCCTTTACCCTGGGAAGCTCGATCACGTTGTCCTCAACCGGAGCAGATTCCTCAATTAGAGGTTTTGGCAAAGGGTTTGGTGACCAGCCCTCAGGCTTTGCTATTGGCTTTGATTTGAACTGAGGTCTTTTGAGAAGACTTTCAAGAATCACTTCAATTTCTTTTTTAGCTTTTTGGCTCAACATGATTGCTCCAGCGCTAACCGCCAGAGAGGGAAGGGCCAACAAAACCCATGCTAAAGAGTTGGTCATTGAAACAAAGCTAAATACCGCACTCAGCAAAAACACCGCGAACACCAGCGCTGAAATCAAGCGGGTTTTTTGCAACCTGCCAATCTGCTCAGCCAATGAGCTGGGGACGGTGTTTCGCTCAACCATTTTTGGCATCCGCTTTTCAAGCTCAACAAATTCTCTGGAGGATGACCAGCTGGGGATGAAAAACACTAGCCAAAGGATGGCAATAGCCATCAGCGCGAGGCCACTTATTCCAGCTGGGAATTCCATAACAATAAAGTTATGGCTGAAGGTTAGTCGTTGTTGTTATCTTGCTCGGAGTGTTGACTATCTTTCTAAGCGGGAAATCAAACCTTTTCTGGCTTCATCTCTGGTGAGAGCAAAGATTTTGTGGTCGCGCCAGTCGCCGTTGATGTGGATATACCGCTCCTTTAGCCCCTCAAATCTGAAACCCAACTTTTCAACAATCCGCAGACTGGCTTCGTTTTCGGGCCTGACGGCAATCTCCACTCGGTGAAGTCTCATTTGATTGAACATGTAATCACTGATCAGTGCCACTGCTGTTGGGGTGATTGACCTGCCAGCATATTTTTCACTGATCCAATAACCAATGGAGCCTGAAGATACCGACCCATACAAAATGTTTGCAACATTCACCTGACCGACGATTTTGGAATCAACCTCAATCACGCAAGCCAATGCAGAACCTTCTCGGTGCTGCCTGAGCAGGCTTCGAACCATTCCTTTGACATCCAGTAATCTTGAGCCTCCCGGAACTGTCGCCTCCCAGGGCTCTAACCATTTTCTCTCTGACATCAGAATTGATTCAAGGTCTCGCCAGTCCCGCAAGCGAAGAGGTCTGACATTGACCTCGTTTGAAACTAATTGGAATGCGGCATCCATGCTGGCAAGATTAGTAGCATGTCCGCAATCGAGACCGAGAAACAGGCAATTCGCAAGCAGTTGCTGACAACCAGAAACGCTCACGCCAAGCCCCAAGACTTCTCGCTGCAGGCAAAAGGGCTAGTTGAATCTCAGTCAGGATTGATTGCAAGTTATTCAGCAACTGACACTGAACCAGAAACAAAAGCCCTAAACAATCTGCTGGCAGAAAGTCAAAGACTTGTTTTGCCCGAAATAAGTGGTTCTAATTTGATCTGGAGAATCCCTGAGAAACTCATCCCCGGCCCACACAGAATCCTGAGCCCAATTGGTCCAAAGGTTGAACTTTCAGAAATCTCACTGGTTGTCACCCCCGCTCTGGCGGTTGATTCAAAAGGAATCAGACTTGGCAAGGGTGCTGGCTATTACGACCGAGCTCTAGCGGATTTCCAAGGGTTGGTTTATGCGTTGATTTTTGAATCTGAATATCTTGAGTCTCTGCCAATGGAGAGTCATGACGTGAAAATCGATGGGGTTATCACCGAGAAAACCATTAGAACTTTTTAGGACCAGTGTGGTGGTCGATTATCCAACAGGTCTTGATCGTTGCTATCAAAGTTGGTAGCGGTTGGTTTTTCGATGAAAGTATTCACTTCAAGCACATCGGTCAATCTCTTGGCAACACTGTCTGGCTCACTGAATAGCTCAAATACATGCACTCTTTGATAGAGGAAACCGTATTGCGACCAAACTTTGCGAGCTCCGCTCAGATAGAGCCTCCAGTCTTTGTTCATGATTTCCCAGTCGGCATCAATAAAAGCAACTCTGTTTCCATGAAGAGCGAGCATGCTGATTTCAGGTGCTGGGTTTTCAATCACTCGGACACCACGCTTTCGCAACCTAGTTGCTAAATCAAACAAAAGTGGGTCTTCAGATTTTTGGTAATCAAGCTCTGGTTGCGGGTGATTGATAAGATTTCTGATTCTGGAAATCTCTGATGCCGTGCTGTTTTTTGGCAAATCTTCATCACTGATGCAACTGACCACCGTTAGGTTTTTTCTGGAGGTGGCAATCAGGTTGGCCAAGTTCACGGCTGCCTGTTCACCACTTAGGTCACCAAAGCTCAGCTTCACCCTGCCCTCTGGTGTTAGCGCGAATCCCAGCGAGAAAATCACTCGGTCGCTAACTCGGTGACCGAGGTTTGCAAGTGAGCTTATGAACAATTTTTCGCGTCCATGTGACTCCCAGAAAGTGTCTAGCTCGGCTGATTTCAATCGCTCCGCCTGCAATGCTGTTTGGATGCGTTCGGCATGGGTTGCAGAGGCACTGCAAACGGTAAGTGATTGCTCGGGGTGGCTTCTTGCGTGATTCATCACCAACTGAACAACACTTCTTAGCTCACCATCGGCCGATTCAGTGGCACCCTCAATGGTTGATTGGGCTCTATTGTGTTCACTCACGTGAACGAATTCGTAATTTGATTTTTCCAAAACCTGATTAGCGGTCAGGTTCAGATTCAACCTGTTTTGATAAAACTCAGAGTTCAAATACTCCCCCAAAACCTGTCCGTGGGGTCTATAGCTTTTGGAAATGCTGCTGCTTCCAAAAGCTTGCTGGGCATATTCAAAAAAGCTCTGTCTTGGAGCAAGCTCGGCTGAGGCAGAGAGTGCGATGGTATTGAAATTCATCGCAGTTGCTATCTGCGGATCACCAAACACTACTAACTGCTTGCAGCGATTCAGCGAGGGGATTATCTCTGCAACGCCGACACTGGCAGCATCCATCACGATGCAGGCATCAAATTTCTCCTCATCCAACAGTTTTGATTGAAGCTCCATCGGAGAAACACCCACCACATTGCTAAGACTTGGCCAGATCATTTCTGCCTTGGCGGCAATTGTCTTCATAGAGCTTTCTCTAAGCTTCAGAAGTTCCTTCAGCTTGTCGGCTTGTTCGGTGTTTTCAAGAGAGGACTTCCAGTTTTTGGATTGCTGGTAGCTCAGCTTGGCAGAACCTGCGTCAATCAAATCTTGATGTGATTGCTCGTATTGTTTTTCTAGCTCTGCAATTCTTTCTGCGTCATATTCCAAAATCTTTTGGTTTTGACTAACCACCGACTCAAAAGCTGATTGCCACCAGCTGAGTTGAAACTCATTCAAAAGACGCTGCTTATTTGGCTTAATTTCGGTCAACTGCTCAGCCAGATCACTCAAACCAGCGGCATCCAACTTCGCACTGATTTCTTTTCTGTCTAGGTAGCCATCCAGGATTTCTGTCTTCTCACTTAATCCTTGCAACTTCGTCTTCAAATCAGCAAAGCTGAGCCTGCTGAGAAGCTCAATGTCCGGATCATTGTTGAGATGCTTCTGGATTCCAGTTATCCGCTCAGCAACTCGTTCAAAGACATTGGAGACATTAGCCAACCCGGTTGGCACCGATGGTGGTGCTTTTGTGTCTGCCAATTCATACCAAAGCTCTCTTTGTTTCTGGGCATCCACCAGGGCGTTATGCAAATTACCAACCTGTGCGGAAGGTCTGAGATAACTCTTGGCCAGTTTTCTAAACCTTCTGCGTTGAGCGCCACTCATTTCTTTTCGCTCTTGCCTGGACGCAGTGGCAGTTATCAAATCTCCCAGTGGTCGGTCATAGATCTCGGGTGTGAACTTATCCAGAGTTTCCCTAATTCCAACCAACAGCTTCACCTGCACCGACCAGTCCTCGACGGTCTTTGCGGGAGTCAGGCTCAAGTTGTCAAAATACTCGGCCAATTGCTTCATCGCGCTGTCCAGATCTCCATCAACCAGTTCTGAAACTGATTGCAGTGCGGAGTCAATTTGTTGCTGGTTATCAAACTGAGCTCCGAACCAATAGGTGTCTGAGGCTCCGTAACTAAATACCCCTGCTTTATTGGCCTTTTTCAATAACTCCATCGCAGATTCAGAATCTTTGAGCTGAACCAGCATCTCTTCGGGGAATCGAGCTGAATTGGTCGCGGGCTCATCCCTTGCGGATAGTTCACTCAATTTGTCAATACAGTCAATAAGCGAAACACCGAGATCGGTGTGAGGCTGGTTTAGCAGATGGAAATACTCCTGCAGATTTTCCTCCGCGGTTGAAACTTTTTTCTCTAGTGATTTGAAATCAACCGGTTCTGCCTTTTCAAATCTGGAAATCGAACCAATCATGTCAAGCCAGCTGTTGTGGCCACGAATCATCAATCCTTGCAGATTAACCTGAGCCAGTCTTTCCGAGAGCTCATCAAGAGTCTGTCGACGATTGCTTACAACCAATACCCGCTTACCCGAATTCAAAAGCGTTGCAATCGAATTCACCGCTAACTGGGTGTAGCCACAACCTGGCAGAGTTTCCACCACCGCATCATTGCCAGCGGCAATTGAAGAAAGGATTGAGTTCTGCTGCTGATCTGCGGGAAGGACCAACAAAGGTAACTGTGGCTTTTCGTTGATTGGGGCTGAATCAACGAGCCTTTGAACAATACCGGTTTCAACAAAACTATTAGCGATTTTCAGTTCGCTTAGCTGAGGGGTGAAATTACCAATCACCAGCATTCGATCAATCTCTGCTTTGGTCTCAGAAAGGATTTCGCTAAAACGCTCCAAGAACCTAACTGGTAGTAGCTCCCCCTGTTTGCGAGCAAGCCTTAGAAGCTCGAGTTTGGATGGAACTATCCCCTTGGATTCGACATAGGCCAACAGTTCAGGATTTAGAACTGGCTCCTCGCCAACGGTTATTTGGTAGTCATCGCTTTTCTCGCCAATCTCCACCGGCCACAAAATCATTGGAAAAGTTTTATCGTCTTCGCTAAAGCGAACCATTCCTCCAGCGAGAAAACATGATTGCAATCCAAAGTCGCGGTTGAGCTGTTCGGATTTATCCTTGATTCTCCTAATTGCTGAATTCGATCGCCCTTGGGCAATTCCATCCCTGATCAGGTTGGAATTTCTGGTGCTTCTAGCCGCCACAAGTTGCGCCAAACCAGAGGGGTGTGAGCGGGTTAGGTCTACATGTGAGAAATTGGACAGCTCAAAATTAGCAAGCGGGTTTCTGCCACCCAGCTCGGCTAACTCCTGCTGCCAGGATTGCCATTGCTGAAAGATTTCACTCACACCCGAATCTTAGCTATCCAAAGGCCTGCTATCACTCAGGCTTGCCCGTCATTAGCTGACTCAGAAGCAACTGCCAAAAACCAATACGAATGAGCTTTCTGAACCATTGATCGTTCAACTAATTGGAGCTTGAGGTGGATAAGCAGGTAATCTAGGTAGCCTCGGCCTCGTAGCTCAGTGGATAGAGCAACGGTTTCCTAAACCGTGTGTCGGAAGTTCGATTCTTCTCGGGGCCACGATTACCAACAATCATCTCCAAGTTTGCAATAGGGTTAGTCCTCCAGTTGGCTCGTTATCTTGCCGCAATTCCAATACAAGGAATTGACCCACAATTTTGTTTCTAACTAAAGTACAGTCGTTTTTCGTCTCCCCTGACCCTCGCTATCGGCCGCGCCTCTCTGTCAGCGAGGCACTAACAAACCCCCGTTTTCTCCTTAGTGAGGCACTGGCCGGACTGGTGGTCGCTATCGCCCTTATTCCAGAAGCTATTGCCTTCTCAATCCTCGCTGGAGTAGATCCCAGGGTTGGCTTATTTTCAAGCTTTATCATGGCCATAACCACCTCAATCCTGGATGGAAGACCTGCGATGATCTCAGCTGCTACCGCAGCGACAGCTCTAATTATTTCGCCCGTGGCGCGAGATTACGGGATTGAATATTTTCTGGCGACAGTTATTTTGGCCGGTCTTTTCCAGCTAATACTCGCATTTGCAGGTGCTGCGAAGCCAATGCGGTTTATACCGAGAAGCGTGATGATTGGTTTTGTAAATTCACTTGCGATCGTAATTTTCATGGCCCAGTTGCCGCACTTGATTGATGCGCCCTTTGCCGTCTATCCACTTGTAGCTCTCGGAATTATAGTGATGGTCCTGCTTCCAAAAATCACCAAGGTAATACCGGCACCGCTGGTCGCAATTGTTTTCATAATGGGGGCAGTAATAATTGCGGGCATCAACGTGCCGACTGTTGGCGATGAGGGGGAACTTACAGAGTCCCTCCCAGAGCTTATGACTCGAAATGTCCCACTCACCTTAGAGACATTCAACATAATTGCCCCGTTTGCCTTAGTGATGGCACTGGTTGGATTACTTGAATCATTGATGACAGCAAAGCTGGTGGATGAGATTACAGACACTCACTCGCAGAAAACAGGTGAGTCATTCGCCCAGGGTGTGGGCAATGTAATCAGCGGGTTTTTCGGTGGTATGGGTGGTTGTGCAATGATTGGCCAGACGATGATTAACGTCAAGGCCAGTGGCGCGAGAACTCGCATCTCCACCTTCCTAGCGGGGATCGTTCTGTTGATTTTAGTTGTGGTTCTAGGGGATATCGTCCAGGGAATCCCGATGGCAGCGCTGGTGGCAGTGATGATTATGGTCAGCTTCGCTAAATTCAATTTTCACTCGTTAGCAACCTCAACTCTGAAGCGAATGCCGAAAAGCGAAACCCTGATAATGCTTACCACGACAGCAGTGGTCGTTTGGACTCACAACCTCGCCACTGGGGTAATCGTGGGTGTCGTTGTTGCCATGGTTGCATTTGCAAGAAGGGTTGCTCACTTTGCAAACGTCACCAGAACCGTGGGTGGGGCGGATGACATTTAGGCTGTTTATTACACGGTGGAAGGCGAGCTCTTTTATGCCTGCAGCAATGACCTCACGACTCAATTTGAGTACACGGATGATCCAAACAACGTGATTATCGATGTCAGCCATTCGCATATCTGGGATGCATCCACGGTTGCTGCTTTGGACACGATTGTCACAAATATGAATCTCTTGGTAAAGAGGTCTGCATCAAGGGCATGAACCAGGCGAGTGAGAGGCGTCACGCCAAGCTAGCTGGAAAACTAGGCGAGGATATCTAGACATTGCCACGACTCTTGCTACCGCTGAGTTTGGTCAGTACAACCTCCATTGGCCCTCGCCTTTTTGCCCTGACCAAAACAATCGCGACAAGACTCAGTGCAAACCAAACAACTAAGCCAATCAGCAGATTCATAGCAACACTGGTCTGACCAAACAATCCCAGTCCCCAACCAGCGAACAACGCTGAGACGATTACCGACTGGGATAGATAAATCGTAAGTGAATTTCTGCCGGCACTGTAAAGAATCTCAAGCTTTCTGCCTTTAAGGATCAGCTTTCCAATCACTCCCACAATTCCCGCACTCGCCAATCCACCGGTCATAAATATGACAGTTAGCGTGACCATAAAAATACCCAGCGAAAAGACCTCGCCAGTGAAATTCCAAACCATTCCAAGCGAGGCAAGAATTTGCAAGGGTAGTCCGATACCAAGACCGAAGCCGGCGAGCTTATTGGCGGTGGATTCCTTTAAGTTATCCAAAGAGAGTGCGGAGGATCTTCCTGCCCTTAGTCCAATCAAGAAGGCGACAAAAACGAGTGGTCCCTGAAGTAGCAGTATTCCTGGAAGTGCCGTGACCCAAACCTCAGTTCTCGGAAGAACCAAACCCAAAAACGACTCGCTGAGCATGACCGAGTCAAGGTTGGAGCTTGTCAGGAAATCTTGGTTGGTCAAAGGTTCAAAAAGGTCAGCCAAAAAGGATGCGACTGTTACGAAAAACAGACCGACGCCTGTGATGACGTATAAAAATATTGCCCAGCCACGGATGGTTGAATCCTTTTTGAACATAAACAACCAAAGCAGCAAACCAAAAACCCCGTAGACGAACAAAATGTCACCGTGAAAGAAAAACTGAGCATGGATAAACCCCAGACCAATCAGTGCAAGTGATCGTCGGATCCATCGAGATTTATTCTCAGGAGTCCCTTTGACTACGTAGGTTGAGCTGTATCCAAAAAGAAAGGAAAACAATAAATAAAACTTGGCCAGGAAAAAACTGGCTGTGATCCAGCCACCCAGCTGGTTTTCAAAAAGTGTCATGTCAGCTGCAAACCAGCCATCCATTGAACTGATGGAAAAATAATGGATATTTACAAGGACTATGCCCAGTAGGGCAAATCCTCTGGTTGCATCAACTATCTGATCTCGATTAGTCACTCTGCCCCACCTCTTCTTCATTTGGATATTGAAACAATTCTTCCACCCCAGCCCCCAAAACGTTAGCCAGCATGAAGGCTGTCTCAAGGGTTGGCGAATACTTGCCACTCTCGATCGCAATTACCGTTTGCCTTGAGACTCCCAGCTTTTGGGCAAGCTCTTCCTGAGTGAGCGATGCCAATAGCCTGTGCTTCTTCACCTGGTTGGTTATTCGAGTTGGCTTCAATTGATCCCTTTGCGATAAAACCTGAGCTGGGCTAGAGAAGTGACAATATCTGCAAGCACCCCTCCGAATAGCATCACGTGAACAATGTAGAAGTAATCAGCCTCAGCAATCGCCAGTATTAGTCCGACCAAGTAAGGTGCGGCCAGAAAAACAAGCGTGTAGCCGGTTGCTCTTCGCCTAATCTCCTTATCGCGGACATCTTCGAGATTCGCTTGTTTGTGATTGAAAGACGCCAGCAAAATCTGCGAAATGATTGTCAGCAAGACACTTGCAACCAGGGCAAGTATCACCGGACCCCGATAGTCAATGCTCTCCATTCCCTCATTCAGTAATTGAGGAATAAGCCAGATGCTGTAAGCGCCAAAAATGATGAAATCGAGTGGCAGAGCGATGAGGATGGTTTTTTCTTGATAGTTCATGAGAACAATGTAAAATATATTTTACATTTTGTCAAACATCTTTGACACTCAAGGCTATTTATCTAGGCAGCCCGCTGTGTCTCCAAATAATCCTGCCACTCAGGTTGGTGCTTTTCGGTTCCCCTGACGGTCCAGGTCAAACCAGTTGGCATCTTTGGTGTGAAATCTAACTGCCAGCCGATTTCGTTCAAAGTCCGATCGCCTTTTTTGTTGTTGCACTTCAAACAGCACGCAACCAGGTTTTCCCAACTGTCTCCGCCACCTTTTGATTTGGGGACAACGTGATCAATGGTGGTAGCACTTCGTTTGCAATACGCGCATCTTTGCCCGTCTCTTCTGAGCACTCCCCTGCGAGAAACAGGAATCCTTCTGTGGTTCGGGATGCGCACATAGCGGGATAACAAAATCACGCTTGGCATATCAAACTCCATGGTGGCACTGCGAACTTTCTCATTGGCCTCGGCTAACACGGTTGCCTTTTCATTCAGCACCAAAACCAGTGCTCGTTTGAATGAAACCACAGCCAGTGGCTCGTATCCAGCATTCAGAACCAAAGTTCTCATTACATCCCTTTCATCTCACTCGACATGGCTTGCCGAGTTAAAAGTGAACCGGGTATAAAAAAAGCGCCGTCAGACATGACGACGCTATTTATTTACCCCCTGGTATGAGGTGGTGGAGAAGATGTAGCCAGCTAACGTGCCTGGCAGGCAGGTCTCTGTGCATAATCACTCTCCTCTCAAACCATTGAAGTTCGGTCTCTAGAGTAAACAGATTAACAATGTTTTTGGTAATGAAACGCCAAATTTGAGGTTACTGATTTCCCTCGTCAATTGGTCCGAAGCGCAGGATGTGGAAGCGATCGGTGAAAATCGGCGCCAACTTCACCTTGTCACCTGGCTGAGGGGCGTGATAGAAATTGCCGTTTCCTGCATAAATTCCATTATGTGAGTAGTCGTTGAGTACAACGATGTCTCCAGGAACTGCATCCTCCAGATCAATCTTTTCAGCGAATGGCAGTCTTGATTGCTGGTAAACACTGTGTGGCATTTCAATTCCGAATTGGGCGTAAACAAACATCACATAACCCGAGCAGTCAATTGCTGCCGGGGTCTGACCGCCAAGCAGGTAGGGGGTTCCAACCAATTCGGCTGCGGCCTTCATCACATTGGCACTGTTGAGTGTTTCAAATCTTGGAGAAGCTAGGTAGTCGGTGTAGAGCGGGCCCGAGTAGCTGTACGATGTGGTGCTGGTTAGTTCACTAACTGATTGCTCAGTTGCAGTGAAGGAACCTCTTGCGTAGCTTGCTGATGATGCTGACTGAACCTGCAGCGATTGCGTTTCACTGTCGGCCTGTTCCGCTGTCGCCAAGCCGGTTCTTGCGGTGTAGGCAGGGTTATAACCAAATGAAGGAAGAGCAAAAGTCGCCATCAGTCCAGTTGCCGCCAGCATCGTAAACGCTCGGGTAAACGGTCTTACCTCTCGGTTTTTCTTTCGAGCCGCTTCCCGCGCTTGCCTGCGGGTAGTGTGCTTTGCCAAATGAAACCTTCCAACAATTAGAAAAAAGTCTAACCGTTATTTTATCCAATCTAAACCCTCGGACTCAGAAAAATATGCCTGGAGATATCAAATTCAACAATCAAACCTTCATCCTTGGGTTGAGAGATTATGAACTTATGAGTGCCCTGATCTTCCAAAAAGACATTCGAACCTGGAACCAAAGAAAGCTCCTGGAGTTGTTGCAGCAATTCTTTATCCACTTGCAGTGGTTCACCGATTTGACTAAGCATGTATTCACCGTCTGGCAATTCGCTGGCGGGCTTACCCAGGGCAACATCCGCTGATTGCAAGCCAATTTCTCGAAGACCCGGTATAGCCAATCCGTATGGAGAGGAATCAATGGTGGAAACTAAATCTGCAATCTTGCGCTCTACCTGTTCACTCATAACGTGCTCCCAGCGACATGCTTCATCGTGGGCGTCCTGCCAATCAAGACCAATCACATCCACCAGCAAACGCTCTGCTAATCGATGCTTGCGCATCACACTGATTGCGCGCTCTCTGCCAAATTCTGTTAGCACGAGGGTTTTGTCGTCAGAGAGGGTTACCAATCCATCTCTTTCCATTCGTGCAACTGTCTGGGAAACAGTGGGACCACTTTGACCCAAACGCTCTCCGATTCGGGCGCGCATAGCGAGCAGACCCTCCTCTTCCAGCTCAATGATGGATTTGAGATACATTTCAGTGGTGTCGATTAGCTCACTCACACCTCAACAATAGTTGGAAGAACTAGACTTTGGGCATGGCTGAACTATCCATCCCAGAAAATCTAAAACCCGCAGACGGCAAATTTGGCGCAGGGCCTGCGAAACTGCGCCAAGCTCAAATTGAAGCTCTTTATAAAACAGGGAGCTCAATAATGGGCACCAGTCACCGACAGGCACCCGTGAAAAACACCGTGAAGAGAGTTCAAGAGGGTCTGTCCCAACTGTTTCGTCTGCCCGATGGCTACGAGATCATGTTGGGAAACGGTGGGTCAACTGCCTTTTGGGATGCGGCTGCATTCTCGCTCGCTGAAAACCGAGCACAGGCTTTGGTGCACGGTGAGTTTGGTTCAAAGTTTGCCAAGGCTTTGGAAACCCCGTGGCTTGAGGCTCCACAGATTATAAACGCGGAACCTGGCAGCAGGGGTGAGTTTGAACCAGCTGATGATTTTGATTTATATGTTTACCCCCACAACGAGACCTCAACCGGAGTGATCACAGATGTTCACAGAGTCGGCTCTGGTTTGATGTTGACAGATGCAACCAGTGCTGCAGGCGGGGTTGATATTGACATCACTCAAACTGACGCCTATTACTTCGCTGCCCAGAAAAACCTGGGAAGTGATGGAGGCATTTGGTATGCAGCGGTTTCGCCCGCGGCAATCGAGCGAATCGAAAAGCTAGCCCCCACTCGTTATATCCCTGCGTTTTTGGATCTAAAAACCGCTTTGGATAATTCGAGATTGAATCAAACCCTGAACACACCTGCGGTTTCCACTTTGTTTTTGCTCGCTGAGCAACTTGAGTGGATGAACCAGCAGGGTGGTCTCACTTGGGCTTCAGCCAGAACAAAGCAGTCTTCTGATTTGTTGTATCAATGGGCAACTAAAAACGAACTCACCACACCTTTTGTTTCTAACCCGGATTACCGCTCACAAGTTGTGGTGACAATTGATTTTGATAACTCGGTTGATGCATCAGAAATCGCCAAGATAATGCGAGCCAATGGGATTGTTGACATCGAGCCCTATCGCAAGCTTGGAAGAAACCAGCTGAGGGTTGCAACTTTCGTAAACACCGAGCCGGAAGACGTTAAGGCACTGATTGTTTGCTTGGATTATGTAATGGAGAGAATCTGATGGCTAGGTTCTTCGTTCCGATTTCAAAGCGGAAGCCAGATCCAGAACCTGTGAAGACCAACCCTCAGGGGATTTTGCTACTCGGCACTGCCGTCTGGGTTGTCGTTCTGATCTTGCTTGTGAGTTTTTTTGACTCGATTAGTTCTCGAGGTTTTGGCTGGTGGCTTTACACCTCGCTTGTTGGCATTGGGCTTGGAATTTTTGGGTTTTTCTATGTCCGCGCTCGCAAGCTCTAAATCTGGAACGTCAATCTCTTCAGGTTCGATCATTTGATTTTCATCAACATCCAACCAAGCATCGTCTGTCTCGGTTGTGGAATCTTCGCCCTTAGATTTGCCAAGTGACTCTCTTTGCTCTTTTCGAGCCTTACGGTATTCAGCCAATCTGTGAGCCCATGGAACCCAGGGCGGAGCAACTAGAGAGTCTTCCCCGGCCAACAGATTTATCTCGCTGACGGTTGGTTGCGATCTAGCGGTTAGCTTTGAAAGTGTGACCTGCCAGTACCAATCGGTGTAACCATCTAGCAGACATGCGAATTTCAGCTCAACACCCTTGGGAATCTCTTCTGTTGCTAAGTGCTCACCGAAACTGCCCGGCTCTAGCGCTTCCTGCAGAGCTTGCTGGGCTATGCCAATGTCAGTCAACGTCTAACTCATCAGCAACTCTGCGAAGCAGGATTGCAACTTTCTTTCCATGATTCTGCTCTGGGTATTTTCCTTTTTTGAAATCACTACCCAACTGATCTAGAAAACCAATGATGTCTTCAACAATCACCGCCATGTCTTCGGCAGGCTTGCGATTGGCGCTGGTCACCTTCGGGACCTCCAGAATGCGAACACTCAAGGCTTGCACCCCTCTTCTTCCATCCACGATCGAGAACTCAACTCGTGAGCCTGGGCGGATGGTGCTTACCCCGTCGGGGAGCGCGCTGGCGTGAAGGAATACCTCATTGCCCTCATCGCTAGCGATGAAGCCAAATCCCTTTTCATCATCAAAAAACTTAACTCGACCTGTTGGCATATTTTCTCTTTCTTGAGTCGCCGTTTAGTTTAACCTGCCAACAAGGTTCATTTCAGGAAGTATTCTTTAACAATGGCTGAAAACAACTCCCGCAGAATTGAAAACTTTCTGGCGTTCGGGGCAATCGGTGTCACCTCGGTATCCTTATTGGCGATGATAACTACCCTAGCCATGGAGCTTGGGGGCGCTAACGAAAGACCTGCGGTTCTAGCGCAGCTACCACTGATTGGTCTGCCAGTCGGTTTCATGATGATTATGGCGATGATTGTGGTCAGCTTTATCCGCAGAGCAAAAGAAAATCGTGACTGAACAGCTGGTCCTAGCAACGCTGCTGCAACAGAAAAGTGATTCCGAACTAGCAAGCCTGATTCGTCAAAGAAAAATTAATCTGCAACGAATAAAAGATTTCTTTGATCTGGCCAATCAGTTATTGAACAAAAAGAAACTAGACCCTGTAATTCAATCTCTTTCCAGGGAGCAACTAAAAGCAATTTCTGAAAACACAGACCCCAAAGTGATTGAGAGATCACTACTGGGTTCAAAGGGTCAACTATTCGAATCAGTTCAGGCAGTTTTTGAAAACCTTGAAATCCCGCAGCCTCTCTCTGTCCCCGCAATAACCCCGAGTGATGTTGACAGGGCCGCAATCAATGCCCACTACACCCTGCTTGCGGTAACTGAAATATTGGTTCAGGTCGATAGCCACCCGATCAAGGCAACCGCTCGGGGCGTTGCAGTCAGCGACGCCAAATGGATTGCCAAGACCCTTGGCTGGGATGTAAAAGACATCATCAATGCCTTCGACCTGTCAGCAGAGGCGTCATTGATTGCCCCCAGCGATGGTAGGTGGCAGCTAACCGAATCTAGCGAGCGTTGGCAACACTCGGATGCAAACAAAAAACTACTTTGGTTTTTAGAAACAATTTCCCGCTTGGAAGAGAATTTGCCAATTGATGTCTCCCCCGGTGAATCAGTAGCGATTAGTGCTAAAAACCAATATCCGCTTTTCAAGGTGGAGCACCCGCTCGTGAAGTATGCGGATCTTTTAGCGCTGGCAGTTGATGGTTATGCAACCGAGTTATTGCAAACGCTGAACCAAAAAGGGGTTCAGGCATGCGCGAGGCAAATTGCCTCACATCTTCCCAAGCCTGTAAATCAATTGATTGTGCAGGCGGATCTGACAATGATTGCCCCCGGTCCAATTGATTACCCAACCGATCGCCTAATCAGATTATTTGCAGAACCCGAAAACGTTTCACTCGCCAGTAACTTCAGACTCACCGCCAACAGTGTTGTTCACGGCATGGAGTGTGGTTTGAGTGAAAAAGACATCCGCAACACTTTGAAAAAACTCGCAACCACAGAAATCCCGCAACCAGTTGAGTATTTGCTCAGAGATGCAGCCGAGAAATTTGGTTCACTGACCATCACCAGCTCTGCCAAGGGATCCATCATTGAGGCAAGAGACTCGGTGATGCTTGCACAAATCAAAAACCAGTCAGAGCTGAGGGCCTTCCACTTCGTGCCAATCACTCCTAACCAAATGCTGAGTAAGCACGACAGTGATCTGCTTTATTTCAACATTCGCAGCTGCGGATACCCAATCATTCGCATCGACGAGCATTCGAAGGTAATCTCCCCTCAGAAAACACCAATCAAAACCGAGCAACCAGCAGACGATATTCAGGCCCAGATAGCTCTTTTGAGATCCAGCACTCCCAATGATTTCACCGAGGAAGAAATGGGCATCAGTCGTCAGCTTGAGCTATCGCTGAAGAATAAAGTGGCGGTGACAGTTGTTGTCACCACCAGAGATGGCCGTGAAGTGACATTCGAATTGCTTCCAACATCAATATCTGCCGGGCGTTTGCGCGGCAAAGACCTGCAGGCCGAAACCGAGCGAACACTGCCTGTTTCAAAAATTGTCTCGATCAGGATGGGAGAAGCCCAGTGAGTGGTCCACTAATCGTGCAAAGCGATAAAACTGCACTTTTGGAAATTGATCACCCGCACGCAAAAGATGCAAGGCATGACCTTTCCATTTTTGCTGAGCTAGAGCGAGCACCTGAACACATCCACACCTACCGAATCTCAAAACTTGGATTGTGGAATGCTCGGGCCGCGGGTCACGATGAAGAGTTTGTAATTGATGTTTTAGAAAAATACTCCAAATACCCAATTCCCCCCGCTGTCACCAAAGACATAGGTGACCTAATGAGTCGCTACGGAAAACTCAGAATTGAGCGTGACCAGCAGGGAAGGCTTCTGCTTCTAAGTGATGAAAAGGCAATCCTTGCCGAGATCGGCAGACAGAAAAAAATCAAGGAACTGGTCATTGAACCAGTGGTCGGTGGGTTTGTCTTAGCCGAGTGGGCAAGAGGTGCAGTCAAACAAGAGTTACTGAAAATAGGCTGGCCGGCCGAAGATCTAGCTGGTTATGCCAAGGGTGAACCAATGGCGATAACCCTAGACACTGAAGATTGGTCTCTCAGGGACTACCAGCAGCAAGCCGTTGGCAGATTCCAATCCCTCGGTAGCGGTGTTGTGGTTTTGCCCTGTGGGGCTGGCAAAACCCTTGTTGGTGCCGCAGCCATGGCCGAGGTAAAAACCAACACCCTGATTTTGGTCACCAACTCAGTTTCCGCAAGGCAGTGGAAGCAGGAGCTAGTTACCAGAACCAGCTTGACTGAGAATCAGATAGCTGAGTACTCAGGGTCAACCAAAGACTTGGCCGAGGTGACCATTGCCACCTATCAGATCCTTACAACCAGAAGAGGTGGAGAGTATAAACACCTGGAATTACTCAACGCTCGTGACTGGGGGTTGATTATCTATGACGAGGTGCATCTTCTGCCAGCTCCGATTTTTAAAATGACAGCAGAGCTGCAGGCCAAACAACGTCTTGGGCTGACTGCAACCCTGGTTCGAGAGGATGGTCGCGAGGGAGATGTTTTCAGCCTGATCGGACCAAAGAGATTTGATGCACTCTGGAAAGACATTGAAGCCGAGGGTTATATCGCCCCAGCCAATTGTTACGAGGTCAGAATTCCACTAACCGATGAGCAACGCATGAAATACGCAATCTCTGAGCAAGAGGGGAGATTCCGAATTGCATCAACTGTGGAAGAGAAAATGAAACTCACCAAGAAGATATTGGAAAATCACCCCGACGAACCAGCGTTGATTATCGGGCAGTATTTGGAACAAATTGAGCAGTTTTCAACTGAGCTAGACATTCCCAAACTGACTGGGGAAACACCGGTTGATGAAAGAGAAAGGCTTTATAAAGCATTTCGTGAGAAGCAAATCCCAGCACTGGTTGTTAGTCGAGTTGCTAATTTCTCAGTGGATCTGCCGGAGGCATCAGTTGCCATTCAAGTGAGTGGCTCGTTTGGTTCTCGTCAAGAAGAAGCCCAGCGTCTAGGAAGATTGATGCGACCGAAGGCCGATGGCAGAGCGGCCCACTTTTATACACTGATTGCCAGAGACACCGTTGAACAAGACTTTGCTCAGAACAGACAAAGATTTTTGGCGGAGCAGGGTTATGGCTACGAAATAATCGACGCCGAACAGATTTGAGACCCAGCCAACTCTCAGGAATATCACAGCTGGTAATGAGATTATCCTGACCATGAGTGATGCAAAAGTCTTAGTCGTCGACGATGAGCCCAACATCAGGGATCTATTGTCCGCAAGTTTGAAATTCGCAGGATATGAGGTTCAAACTGCAATCAATGGCAAGCAGGCCATTGAAGCCGCCGCTAGCTGGCAACCAGACATTATTCTGCTGGATGTAATGCTTCCGGATATGAATGGTTTCAGTATCACCAAGAAACTCAGATCGATGGAAGTAACCACACCTGTTCTGTTTCTAACCGCAAGGGATGAAACCCAAGACAAAATCACAGGCCTGACAGTCGGTGGCGATGACTATGTCACCAAGCCCTTCAGCCTGGATGAGATCTTGGCTCGAATTCAGGCAATTCTGAGAAGGTCAACCACTTCAGATTTGCAGGCCTCTGTGATTAAAGTTGGCGAACTCGAAATCAACGAGGATGCTCACGAGGTGAGTGTGAATTCTCAGATGGTTGACCTTTCCCCCACTGAGTATCAGCTTTTGCGCTACCTCGCGGTGAATGCCAACAGAGTGCTGACCAAAGCTCAGATTTTGGATCACGTTTGGGAGTATGACTTCAATGGGGAAATGGGTATTGTTGAAAGCTATGTCTCCTATCTTCGCAAGAAGCTCGATCCAGTGAGCACAACTCCTTTGATTACAACCAAACGTGGCGTTGGCTACATGATTAAGGCTCCCAGTTAAGTGCGCTTTGGAAATCTGCTTGATCGAGTCTCGCTAAGGTCTAAGCTCACGACTCTTGCCGTGATGCTTATTGCTTTGCTATTGGCTGGGTCATCGATTTCCACTGTTGCTCTACTTCGCACCTATCTGCAATCAAACACCGACACCTTGCTGACAGCCTCTGCCTCAACATTGAAAAACGAGGATCCGGCAACCCTTGAGTTCAGAATGCAGCGTGGCATAGTAAACCTTCCATCACTGCCCAGTGGTTATTACATAGCCTTTGTTGACAGTGAGGGAAACCTAGCGCTTGGTCTAGTGGCAAGTGGCTCCGAGGCGAGGATTGTGCCAAATGTAACTGGTTTGGATTTGGATTTTGTTCGCTCAACCAACGGAACACCATTTGATGTTGAAGTAGAGACAGATGAGCGAGATATTGACTATCGAGTAATTGCTGAACCACTAAGCAGATATCAAGGGTCGGTGGTAATCGCTCTTCCCGTCAATGAAAACAGAAGGCTAATTGCTGAGTATTCAGCCATTGGTGGTCGAGTCGGGCTGGTGATTTTGGTGTTGGCAGGGTTTTCCATTTGGTTGACAATTTCATCCGCCCTGAGGCCTCTCAGAGAGGTGGAGAGAACAGCAAAAGATGTTGAGCAGGGTAATTTCCAAAAACGTCTGGTTGAAAAACCAGCCAACACTGAAATTGGAAAGCTCAACAAATCACTGAACTCGATGCTTGACGGAATTGAAACCGCATTCATTGATCGTGGCAAGACGCTGAATCAAATGAGAAGGTTTTTATCAGACGCCAGTCACGAACTTAGAACCCCGCTTGCCAGCGTTCAAGGATATGCCGAGCTTTATCGAATGGGGGCGATGAAGAAAAAATCCGATGTCTCAGAAGCCATGGAGCGCATCGAATCAGAAGCTAAACGCATGAGTGGTCTGGTGGATAACCTGCTAACACTCACCAGATTGGATGAGCTGAGCACGTTGGAGAAATCTGAATCCGACATTCTGGCAATCGCTAGATCTGCAGTTCAGGATGCGCAGGCTGCCAACCTAGAGACTGATTTCGAAATTTGTGACCTAACGGGTGCCGACCTGCCAGAGGGTAAGCAAATTATGGCCGAGATTGATGTGAATCAAGTCAAACAGGTGTTCACCAACCTGTTAGCCAATGCCGCAAGATTCTCCCCCAATGGTAAACCAGTTTCGGTCTCGGTCGGAGAAACCGATTCAGCTGTTTTGATCAAGGTCATCGACCGCGGTGAGGGAGTCCCTGATCAATTTAAGGAAAAGGTTTTTGACAGGTTCTATCGAGTGGACAACTCAAGAAACAATCAAACCGGTGGCAGCGGCCTCGGTCTTGCAATTGTGAAATCCATAGTTGATGCCCACAACGGAAAAATCACCATTAGTGACACTGAGGGTGGCGGGGCTACCTTCGAAATCGAAATCCCTATCAATCAACCAGACCAGGTTATTCACAGCTAGCAACTCACTACTCCCACGCAGCCGAAACAATTGTCATTATTTGGTCATGACCCAATTCTCAGTTGATAGCGAAAGAGTGATGGCTGCCAATGGCACCATTCAAGCGACCATTGGCAGACTCAAGTCAGAAGTTGACACCCTGCACACCCAACTAATTGCCCTGCAGGATTCTTGGCAGGGGCAAGCAGCAACCAGTTTCCAAGAACTAGTTGTCCGATGGCGGACCACATCAGATGCAGTTGATGCTCAATTGGGCGAACTTGGCTCCGCTTTGGCGTTTGCTGCTCAGCAGTATTCAGAAATCGAACAGTCAAACCAAAGATTATTTTTATAAAAAAATAGGGTGGCCGAGGCCACCCTATTGATTTAATCTCTGTTTAGAAGCCCATGTCTCCCGCACCGTGGTCGCCGCCACCCATTGCTGGCTGCACAGGCTCTGGCTTATCAGCCACAACCGCCTCGGTTGTTAGGAACAATCCAGCGATGCTGGCTGCGTTTTGCAAAGCTGACCTGGTCACCTTCACCGGGTCGCTGATGCCACTGGCCAGCATGTCCTCATAGTCTCCGGTTGCTGCGTTGAAGCCATGTCCTGGCTCCAGCACTGATACCTTTTCGGCAACAACGCCTGCCTCCATTCCAGCGTTCAAAGCGATCTGCTTCAGAGGTGAGGAAATGGCTAGCTCAACAATCTTGCCTCCAGTTGCCTCGTCACCCTCTAGCTTCAGCTTTTCAAAGGCCTGCTTTCCTGCCTGTAGCAAGGCAACTCCACCACCTGCAACAATTCCTTCTTCAACTGCAGCCTTGGCGTTACGAACAGCATCCTCAATGCGGTGCTTTCGCTCCTTCAACTCCACCTCAGTGGCAGCACCGGCACGAATCACTGCAACACCGCCGGCGAGCTTCGCTAGGCGCTCCTGAAGCTTTTCGCGGTCGTAGTCGCTGTCAGTAGCATCAATCTCGCGACGGATCTGCTCAACGCGACCTGCAATCTGGTCTGCATCTCCAGCACCCTCAACGATTGTGGTCTCATCTTTAGTGATTACCACCTTGCGAGCACGTCCCAGCATTTCAACTGTGGTGTTTTCAAGCTTCAGACCAACTTCTTCAGCGATTACCTGACCACCGGTCAGAATTGCCATGTCCTGCAACATTGACTTGCGACGGTCTCCAAAGCCAGGTGCCTTCACGGCAACTGATTTGAAGATTCCACGAATCTTGTTTACAACCAAGGTTGCCAAAGCTTCACCCTCAACATCTTCAGCAATAATTAGCATTGGCTTTCCTGACTGCATAACCTTGTCAACGACTGGTAGCAGATCTTTCATGTTGCTGATCTTGCCATTCACAATCAGCACGTAAGCATCTTCAAGGATTGCCTCCTGACGCTCTGGATCAGTGACCATGTAAGCGGAGATGTAACCCTTGTCAAAGCGCATACCCTCGGTTAGCTCCAGTTGGGTTCCGAAGGTGTTTGACTCCTCAACGGTTACCACACCCTCTTTTCCAACCTTGTCGATGGCTTCGGCGATAATCTCACCGATCTCGGGGTCTGCAGCACTGATCGCCGCGGTAGAAGCAATCTGCGCACGAGTCTCAACTGGCACAGACATTTCCATTAGTTTCTCGGTTACCGAAGCAACAGCCTTCTCGATTCCCCTGCGGAGACTCATTGGGTCTGCACCGGCTGCAACATTGCGAAGTCCCTCACGAACCAGCGCCTGGGCCAAAACGGTTGCGGTGGTGGTTCCATCCCCTGCAACATCGTCCGTTTTCTTGGCAACTTCCTTCACTAACTCGGCGCCGATTTTCTCAAATGGGTCCTCTAGTTCAATTTCTTTTGCGATGGAAACACCGTCGTTGGTAATTGTGGGGGCTCCCCACTTCTTTTCCAACACGACATTGCGCCCTCTTGGTCCAAGGGTCACCTTTACAGTGTCTGCTAGCTGATTGAGACCGCGCTCTAGACCGCGACGAGCCTCCTCATCAAAGTTGATCATTTTTGCCATCTTGGCTTTTCTCCCGTTGCTCTCTAAGACGTTATTTAGCACTCGACAAATTGGAGTGCTAACTAATTTTTAGCACTCTTAGCCTGAGAGTGCAAGCTAGGCACCCTAAGTGTTGAAAATGATTTCTTGCAATGCGGTAGCCCGGAAGTGGGGTCAGTTTAAGAAAATAGTTAGCGACCTCTGTGCAGGGCAATAACTAATTTCAGCACTCCAAAGAATGCGGCTAAACGGTTTTTTTGAAAAAACTAGTCGATGACGTTCACGTCCTGAGCCTGTGGGCCCTTAGGTCCCTCAGTGAGTTCGAACTCTACCTTCTGGTTTTCCTCTAGGTTTTTGAATCCGCTTGAATTGATTGCACTGTAGTGAACAAACACGTCAGCGCCACCATCCTGGGCAATGAAACCAAAGCCCTTTTCTGAATTGAACCACTTCACAACTCCGGTGGCCATAACTACCTCTTCCTTACTGGTTCACCCAATCTGGATGAGCCGAAACGGAAGCTATGCCGCCGAACTCGACTTTCCCCGATTCTAGTAGCAGAATGAAACAAATTGTTTAACAAAGCAAATCTGAAAACGAGTTGTTACCAAAGTTGAAGGGGGTCGAATATGGAGTACCCGGTTAGTAAAACAGCAGATCAGTGGCGTGAGGAACTAAACGAAATTGAATTCCAGGTTTTGAGATTGGCGGGAACCGAGAGAGCGTTCACAGGGGAACTGCTCGACGAACACCGAAAGGGAGTCTTCACCTGCCGCGGTTGCGGGGCAGAGCTTTTTGACTCTGAAACCAAATTTGACTCAAAAAGCGGTTGGCCAAGCTTCTATGAGCCTAAAAACGCGGAGAAGGTTGAGTTGGTTGAGGATCTGAGTCACGGCATGGTCAGAACCGAGGTGCGCTGCGCTAACTGCGGAGGCCACCTTGGGCACGTTTTTGACGACGCCCCACAAACCCCAACTGGTGAAAGATTCTGCATCAACTCAGTCAGCTTGAAATTCAAATCAAGCTGACATTCATCCGTGCCAACAACTGAAAATCTGATCGGCTGGCTGCTGGTCTCGATTGTAATAATCATCATCCCCGGTCCCGGTGTCACCTTCGTGATTGCAAGGGCCATGACAATAGGTCGCAAAGGTGCGGTGCTGACAGTGTTTGGACATGCTGCGGGCGTGACACTTCAAATCCTGGCAGTGGCATTTGGTCTGGGAGCGTTGGTTGCCTCAAGTGCGCTTGCCTTCAACATCATGAAATTTGTTGGAGCTGGGTTCTTGGTCTATCTCGGAATCAGATCAATCATCACTAGAAAACAACCCATTGACCTAACAATGGATGGAACGGTGAAAACCAAGAAAGTGCTAAGCGACAGTTTCATTGTTGGAATCACAAATGCAAAGACAATAGTGTTCTTTGTTGCCACCATGCCTCAGTTTGTAAACCCCTCTGCATCGAATATCCCGATTCAGATGCTGCTGCTGGGGCTTATATTCCTAGTTATTGGCACCCTGAGCGATCTGGTTTATGCATTTGCCGCAGGATCAGCCAGGGACTGGCTTATCAACTCGGAATCAAGAATTGCTGGGGTTAGAGCTATCGGTGGAGTGGCCATCGCAGGAGTTGGAATCCACACAGCAGTTAGCTAGAGAGCCGGCAAGGGGACTTGAACCCCTAACCTTCCGATTACAAGTCGGATGCGCTACCAGTTGCGCCATGCCGGCAAAGACTTAGAAAGTCTAGTGGTTATTCAGCCATTGTGGACTGGACAAAGGATGCAAATCGAGCCGGGTTTACCAACTCCTCAGCGCTTCCCCAGGAGTATTCCTGACCATTTACAATCACCGCAGGTGTTCCTCCAATTTGAATTCCACTGTCAGGTCTTGGCGTAGTTAGCACCTCATCGGTAGTCTGTTGAATCCAATCAGCGAAAGCTTTGGATTCAACGCAGGCAGAGAATTCATCGTTTACCTCTACGCCGGCTTCTTCAGCGATTCCCAAAAGGTCATTGTCCGTCAGATTTCCGGAATTTTCCCCTGGCTGACGCTCCATCAAAATTCCGTTCACGTCAAAATAGCTCTCTGGGCTGTAATTAGCAGTGCAGGCAGCGAAGTTGGCTGCTCTGGATGAGTAGTTATCAACACTTGAGCGATCCAAGAAGCTGATTGGGTGGTATTCCACGGTGGCAACACCTGTGTCCACCCATGAGCGAATCTGCTGATTGTTAGGGACATCAAATGCCTGGCAGACGGGACACTGGTAATCAACCCAAATCTGAATGTTTGGAACATCCTGCTGCTCGGTTGCGCTAATTGGCTGCAATCCCTCGCCCAAACGGATCCCGTTGTCAAAAGTCATGTTTGCAGGGGTATCTCCAACATCTGGCCTGTCAGCGTTGGTTCCTTGAGAGCCAAAGATGAAGGCGACCACGGCGGCAACTGCAGCAAGTAGCACAGCCACAACTGAAAGCTGCAGCAGCAGCTTGTTGCGCTTTTCTTTTTTCTGCTGCTGCTCTCGGATTTCGCGAGCTTTTTGTCTTGCAATTTCGCGCTGCTCTGAGCGAGTGAGCTTTTCATTCATAGAGGAAATTATCTTTCTTGTTTCTGAGAAAACTCTTACAGTCTACAAACCTTGTGAGATACTTTGCTTGCCCAATAAAGATGTTGGGTGCTTTCACAACGGATCGTCCGGCACGTACCTGCCGGTGAAGGAGATAGAAATGGCTTCGGTCAAATTTGATAATTCCACCAGGGTATACCCAGGTGGCACCACCCCCGCAGTTGATCAACTGGATCTAGAAATCGCCGATGGTGAGTTTTTGGTGCTGGTTGGACCATCAGGTTGCGGAAAATCAACCAGCCTAAGAATGCTTGCCGGGTTGGAAGAAGTAAATGATGGCGCAATCTACATTGGCGACAGGGATGTCACCGATGTTGCGCCCAAGGATAGAGACATCGCGATGGTGTTTCAAAACTATGCCCTCTACCCACACATGTCAGTGGCAGAGAACATGGGTTTTGCTCTGAAAATCGCAGGTGTTGCTAAAGAAGAGCGAGCGGAGCGAGTGTTAGAGGCCGCAAAGCTGTTGGATTTGGAGGATTACCTCAGCCGCAAGCCAAAGGCCCTCTCCGGTGGACAGCGTCAGCGTGTGGCGATGGGACGAGCAATCGTTCGTAAACCACAGGTGTTTTTGATGGATGAGCCCCTATCAAACCTTGATGCCAAGCTAAGAGTTCAGACCCGCACCCAGATCGCTTCTTTGCAGAAGCGTCTGGGAGTAACAACCGTTTACGTGACTCACGACCAGGTTGAGGCTATGACCATGGGTGACCGCGTTGCTGTTTTGAAAGATGGTCTGTTGCAGCAGGTCGCATCCCCCAGAGAGCTCTATGACCGCCCAGCAAACGTATTCGTTGCAGGCTTCATCGGCTCCCCAGCCATGAACCTGATGCAATTGCCAATTGTTGAAGGTGGCGTGCAGTTTGGTGATGTAGTTCTGCCAGTTGGCAGAGATGTTTTGGACAAGGCATCAGGCCCAAAGGTGACCGTTGGTATTCGCCCAGAGAAATTTGAAGTTAGCGAGCACGGCTTGCCTGCAACCATTGACCTGGTTGAGGAATTAGGTAGTGATGGCTTCCTATATGGTCGCAGCCAGATGGAAGGTGCAGATGTGAATTTGATCATTCGCACCGATCCACACGATCACCCACTGGCTGGAGATCAAATTCACCTTCGCTCTACTGCCGAAGAAGTTCACATCTTCGACACCGAGAGTGGTGAGCGACTTAACTAGTCAATGACAAACCTAAAGTTCCTAACTGCCACGGCTGAACCAGCACTTCTGGATCTGCCGTGGCAGTTGCCTTTGGAAGACTGGCCGGAGGATCGCATTGCGGCTCTGCCAAAGGGCATCTCTAGGCACACGGTTCGTTTTGTGAAGCTTGATGACCATGTAATTGCCATCAAAGAAACTCTGTTTGATCTTGCCAAGCGTGAATACGAAATGCTCAGAGAGCTAGAAAAATTAGAAGTTCCCTGCGTTGAGCCATTTGCGATTGTTTCCAACCGAGAAACAGAGAACGGCGAGGAGCTTCCAGCGGTGCTAATCACTCGCCACCTGAAATACTCCCTCCCCTACCGTGCCATGTGGTCGCAGGGGATCAAGGAGCAAACTGCCAAACGATTGGTAGATGCACTTGCTTTATTGCTGGTGAGGCTTCACCTGATTGGTTTTTTCTGGGGGGATGTTTCTTTATCAAACACCTTGTTCAGAAGAGATGCTGGAGCCTTTGCGGCATATCTGGTTGATGCTGAGACCGGGCAGCTCTACGAATCAAGGCTTTCCAACGGCCAGAGGGCGAATGACCTAGAAATTGCCAGAGTAAACATCGCTGGGGAGCTGATGGATCTGGTCGCAAGTGGCAAGGCTCAGGATGTTGACCCGGTCGCAATCTCCCAAAGAATTGTTGATAAGTACAACACGCTGTGGGCCGAGCTAACAGAAGTTCAGTCCTTTAGTGGCGAGGAAAGATTCAGAATTGCCCAGCGTGTGCGAAGACTGAATGAGCTTGGTTTTGACATCGAAGAGATGCGGATGGAGAGCGTGGCTGGGGGTGCTGAGCTAAAGATTCAGCCAAAGGTGGTTGATGCCGGCCACCACCAAAGAAGGCTAATTCGACTAACCGGTTTAGATGTTGAAGAAAACCAAGCGAGAAGGCTTCTGAACCAGATTGACGAGTTCGCCCTCAGGGTTGATGGCGCCCAAGATGAGGAGATGATTGCTCACCAGTGGCTGAGTCAGGTTTTCGAACCAGTAGTCAACGCCGTTCCTCGAAAGCTTCGCGGAAAATTAGAAAACGCTGAGTTGTTCCACGAGGTGTTGGATCACCAGTGGCGATTGGCCAACGAGCAGAAGAGGGATATTGAGTTGCTCGAAGCGGTGCAGTCCTATGTTGACGAAGTCCTGGTCAACAGAAGAGACGAGTCTGCCTATCTGGGAACCACCACTGAGATGATTACCCTTCCAAATCCAATACCCTCAGGCGAAGTTGTGGTGGATGAGGAAGATGGTGATTGGCGAGATTTTGTCTAGCGCTTTCTAGCTATCTCATACAAAGCAAGGGATGCTGCGACTGATGCGTTCAGTGATTCAACGCTGGAGCTAATCGGAATGCTCACCACCTGGTCGCATGATTTTCTGACCAATTGACTGATTCCTTTGCCCTCAGCTCCAACAACAACAACCAAAGGCTGATCAGCAAGCTCCAGATCAGGCAAATCAATATCACCATCTCCATCTAGCCCGACCACAAACAAACCCTGTTTTTGGTATTCCTTCAAGCTCGCATTCAGATTTGGAGCAAGTGCAACTGGAACCCTGGCGGCGGCTCCTGCTGAGGTTTTCCAAGCGGAAGGGGTCATGCCAACACTTCTGCGAGATGGAATCAAAACACCGCTTGACCCAAACGCCCCAGCAGAGCGAATGATTGCACCCAGGTTTCTGGGGTCTGTGATTCCATCGCAGGCGATGATTAGCGGTCTCTTGCCGGTGAGTAAATCACTTGGTTGTGAGTAGATATATTGGGGGACCTGCAACACCACACCCTGGTGAACGCTGTCAACACCCGCCATTCTAGATAGCTCAGGCTTAGTAAGTTCATTAATTGGAAGTGATCTGGCATTGGCAATCGAGATAATTTCCTTCATCCGGTCATCCATCTCCAACTGATTGGCAATCATCAAAGCCTTGGCGGGAATCTTTGCTCGAAGTGATTCCAAAACGCTGTTTTTGCCAGTCACCACATCATTGTTTGCAGTTTTCTTGGCTCGCTGCTGTTGCGGGCGAGATTTAGCTTTATATGCCTTGTGATAGGGGCGATCCTCAGCTTTTGGAGTTGGTCCCTTGCCAGACAGTCTCTTCCTGCCGTGTCCACCAGTTCCAACAGTGGGCTTTTTCTTAGCCATCAATACTCCAACTTGTTCCATCTGAATCATCGTTCAAGGTAATACCAGCCGAGGCGAGTTGCTTTCGAATCTCATCTGCCAATTGGAAATCTTTGTTCTCGCGAGCCTCTGCTCTGAGTTCAATCTGTTTCTCAATCAGCATTGCTAAAGCTTGTGACTCACTATCGGTCTTGTGCTCTTCAAACTCAATGCCCAACACCTCCAACATCAACTGAACAGAACCAAGTGCTGCCGCAACATCTCTTAAACGCTGCTCATCCATGGCTTGGTTTCCATCCCGCACTGTCTCATGCAAAACGGCCAGGGCGGCTGGAAGGTTGAGATCATCATCCATTGCCCGCAAGAAACCCTCTGGCAGCGATTTCTCAACCAAATACTGGCTTCCCTCAAGTTTTCTGACAGCTCTTTCGGTGAAAGATTCAATTCTTTCCAAAGCTGTGCCAGCTTCTTGCAAAGAACTTGGTTGGTAATCCAAAGTTGAGCGGTAGTGAGCGCTGAGCAGATAGTAGCGGATAACCATTGAGTCATATTCAGCTAACAAATCAGCACCAAAAACACTGTTGCCCTCAGATTTGCTCATCTTCGCACCCTCGACGGTGACTAGGCCGTTATGCATCCAAAGGTTTGCAAACTTGGAACCATTTGCACTCGATTGAGCAAGTTCGTTTTCGTGGTGTGGGAACCTAAGATCCAATCCACCACCGTGGATATCAAAATTTGAACCCAAGTATTTCCCTGCCATTGCTGAGCATTCGATGTGCCAACCGGGTCTTCCCGGTCCAAACTGACTTTGCCAGCCTGCAGTTTTTGGCTCAGAGTCTTTACTTGCCTTCCATAAAGCAAAGTCTGTTGCAGAGCGTTTGAATTCACTGACGCTCTCCCCCTCCATGTCAGAAATATGCTGATGGGTCAGGGCTCCGTAGTCTTTGAATGCGTCTGTGTCAAAATAAACATCACCGTTGTCTGCTTTGTAGGCAAAACCTTTATCAACCAGGCTTTGGATCATTTCCAATATCTCTGGGATGTGACCAGTGGCTCTGGGCTCATTCGCTGGTCTTTGAATCCCCAAAGCATCAAACTGCTCCTGAAAGCTTGACTCATTTTCATAAGCCGATTGCCACCATGGTTTTTCATCGGTGTGTTTTTCAATCACCTTGTCATCAATGTCGGTGATGTTTCGGATCAGCTTCACAGACAAGCCTTTGTAACTCAGCCATCTTGATAGCAGGTCATAAACCAGTGCGCTACGCAGGTGACCAATATGCGGGGTGGCCTGCACGGTGGGACCGCAAACATAAATTGAAACCTCACCTTTTTTGATGGGCTCAAAAGTTTTCAACTCCGAAATTTTTGAATCATATAGCTGCACGGTGTTCAGCCTATCTAGCTTTTTTCAATGAGGCGGTTGCTACCGCCGCAACACCTCTGGCGTCACTGAGGAAACCCAAGCCATCTGTGGTGGTGGCCAAAACACTGACCGGTGCTCCAACCAGGTCTGAAAGCTTGGCCTGCAACTGCATTCTCAAAGGAGAGATCTTTGGCTTATCAGCAACAATCTGGCAAGAAACATTGAGAGCACTGAAGCCTGCCTTTTGAACAAACTGCATGGTTTGAGTTATGAACTTATCCCCGGCCGCTCCCTCGAACTCAGGATCATCAACCCCAAACACAGAGCCAATGTCACCAAGTCTGGCTGCTGCCAGCAAGGCATCAACAATCGCATGTGAAAGGGCATCACCATCGCTGTGACCCGCTAGTTGCGGATGCTCTGGAATCTCTAAGGTTCCAAGCTTCAATGTTCCTGAATCAGAAAACTTATGACTATCAACACCGATTCCAACAAAACTGTCTGAGGCTAGATCATCTATGGTTGTGATCTTGCGCGAGCTAACATCGCCACGAACCCAGCCAACATTATGCCCAGCCTGCTCCATCAGCATTGCCTCATCGGTCACTGAAGCAGAATCAAAACTGGCCAGCAGTTTTTCTCTGTCAAACCCCTGTGGGGTCTGAACAGCTATCAACTCTGAGCGGTCGATTGTTTCTGAAACCATTTCTCCATCAACCCGCTTGATGGTGTCTGTGACAGCCAGTCCCGGCACAACGGCATCGAATTCTGCAAGTGCCTGAGTGACTCTTTCAAAAACCTCCACTGGAACAAAACACCTGGCGGCATCATGAATCAGCACCTTCTCTGTTTTTGCAAGCTGCAGCCCGTTGAGAGCACTCTGCTGTCTGGTCTCTCCACCAGAAACCAACTCAGTATGCTCTGGAATTAGTTTTTCAAACTCAGAGAGATAATCGGCTGGTGCAACAACAATAAGTTGCTCGGAATCAGGAAGATTTTCTAGACAGTGCTCCAAGATGGTTTTGCCATCAATTTCAACAAGTGCTTTGGGAATGCCTAGACCCAATCTTTCGCCGCGACCCGCGGCCACGACGATAATGGCGGGGCTCATGACTAGCCTTCTAGAACTTTGTCTAGCTCTGCACCAGCCTTCTCTTCATCAGTTTTGCGAGCTAGAGCCAGCTCTGAAATCAAAATCTGCCTGGCCTTGACAAGCATTCGCTTTTCTCCGGCTGACAACCCCTTGTCCTGGTCACGTCTCCAAAGGTCTCTAACAACCTCGCTTACCTTGACCACATCACCACTGGCCAGCTTTTCCAAGTTGGCTTTGTATCTTCTTGACCAGTTGGTTGGCTCTTCAACGAACTCTGCTTGCAAGACAGAGAAAACCTCTTTGACGCCTTTTTTGTCAATGACGTCTCTGACGCCGACTTGCTCAACGTTTTCTTTAGGTACCTGAATCTCAAGCTCAGACTGGGTGACCATCAGGGTTAGGTATTCTTTTGTTTCCCCGCGAACGGTCTTTTTGGCAACCTTTGTAATTTGGGCTGCTCCGTGGTGGGGATAAACGACTGTTTCGCCTACTTCAAAACGCATATTGTTCTCTCGACTCCAAAGCGCAATTCTACCACAGAGGGTCAAGCGTATCTGGGCTAGACTGGAACCATCACACTCAAATGGAGGATATCTTGCGTCGAGTTTTGTCTGCCCTTGCCGTTTCCACTCTGGTGATTACGCTCACCACCGCCTGCCAGTTCATGCAACCCGTGAGGTCCATGGAACCCTACGCACCCTCCGATGGCACCCAAACCGATGTTGGTGAGCTAAAGGCCAGAAACTTCATGCTATTGGATCTAACAGAGGATGCCGCTCTCATTGGAAGTTTTGTCAACAGCGGGGATGTGGATGTTCCTGTCAGAGTTCAGATGGTCAGCGAAGAAAACAGAACAACCACCTCAGTTGAGGTTCCCGCTGGAGGAAAGACAGATCTTGGCTACAACGGAAACCCACCGAAACTGATTGACAGGCCAGCAGACCTGGTTCCCGGTCAGCTCTACCCAATATTTATCCAGGTTGGCAACGAAACCCCAAGAGAGCTTCTAGTTCCAGTGATGGATGGTTCTTTGCAGGAATATCAAGAAATGATTGACCTGCTGGGCTAAACCTCGAATTTATAACCAAGGCCTCTAACCGTGAGCAGGTGTTTTGGTCTGGATGGATCATCTTCAATTTTGGATCTGATTCTTTTTACGTGAACATCCAGTGTTTTTGTGTCACCGTAGTAGTTACTCCCCCACACTCGGTCAATGATTTGACCACGAGTTAGAACTCGGTTCACGTTTTCTAATAGAAGCTCTAGCAACTCAAATTCCTTCAGGGGCATCTGAATCTTCTCGCCATCAACAGTCACCGTGTGTTGTTCAGTGTCCATGCTCACCGGCCCAGCGGTCAGCAGACCGTCGCTCACAGCCTCTGGTCCGACCTGTCTGCGAAGAACTGCCTTCATTCGAGCCAGCAGCTCTCTGGTTGAGTAAGGCTTGGTGACATAGTCATCGGCTCCGATTTCCAAGCCGACCACCTTGTCAATTTCAGTGTCCTTGGCGGTGAGCATGACGATTGGAACATTTGATTCAGCCCTAATCTCTCTGCAAACCTCGTTGCCACTTAATCCTGGCAACATTAGGTCCAGCAGAATTAGATCTGCGCCCTTGGAGTGAAACATCTCAAGGGCCACGTTGCCATCTTCTGCCTCAATCACCTCGTAGCCCTCTTTTTCCAACAGATAAACCAGTGGCTCTCTCAGGTTGCTCTCGTCTTCAACTACCAAGATCTTGCTCATTGCTCTCCGATCTGTTTTTCCATGGCTGGAATCTTCAGCGTGAAGGTGGAGCCAACCCCAAGACGTGAGAATAGACTTACCTCTCCGTTATGGTTTTGGGCAGCGTGTTTGACGATGCTCAACCCAAGGCCAGTCCCTCCAGTTTCTCGTGACCTAGATGGGTCCACTCGATAAAATCTTTCAAATATTCGCTCTTGATCTTCTTCGGATATTCCCCTGCCTGAATCCGCCACGCTGATCTCTGCAATGGTGTCAACCTGCTTGATGCCAACGCCAACCTGAGAACCATGATCTGAATAGACAATGGCATTTTCAATTAGGTTTCTCAGGGCAGTTGCCAACATGTCGTAATCACCTTTGACGAACACACTCTCACCATCGTCTGCAACGACTTTGATGCCGTGGGTCTCGGCCAGGGTTTGATTTCTCTCAACGGCATCTGTTACCACCTGCCGAAGATTTATATCTCTCGCGTTTTCCAAAACAGGACCGGACTGCATCTTTGAAAGCTGAATCACCTCTTGCACCAAATTGGTCAGTCGGTTTGATTCCTTGGAGAGGTTTTTAGCAAACTTCTGTACTGTTAGTGGGTCATCTACTGCATCCTCGATTGCCTCCGCCAAGAGACTGATTGCTCCAATCGGGGTTTTCAACTCGTGTGAAACGTTGGCAACAAAGTCCCTGCGGGTTTCTTCAACTCTTTTAGTTTCGGTTCTGTCATCCACCAGCAAAATCACCAGGTCTTTGCCAAAGTGAGCAGCCCTCGCACGAAGCCAGATGATGTTTTTGCCACCATTGGTTCGAATCTCGACATCTCGCTCAATGACATCTTGCTCTTCTCTGGCCTGATTGACTAGCTCAATCAACGGAGGATGAACTAATAGCCTGTTTTCTATTAGTCCAAACACCTGTGCTCCGGGCGAATAGCGCAAGACCCGATTGTTGCCGTTTAGAACCACACCCGCATTCGCTATCCGGTCAACAATTTCGGCAGCAACTTCCTCAAACACATTCACGCCAGGTGAGGTTTTTACCTGGTTTCTGCGAATAGCGGAGACCGCGGCAACCAAGCCCAGCACCAAAAATGCTGCTAGCAGCCCAAAAGCTATTTGCTCAATTGTGTTCATTTTATTAACATTATTTCTTCTCCCTCACAGAATAGCCCCCCGCAAATCCCAGACTTGACGCTATTTCGTAGTAGTTTCAACAATGTTCAGCTTCTGTTCAACAAACACTGCGAAGCTCAGCTGAGCGAGATTTTAGGAGAAACTATGCGCGAGGTCTTTCAACAGGAACTCTCAGAGGTTCAAGACCGTTTGGTAAAGATTGCCACCGAGGCAACCGAGACCATGGAACTGGCAACCGAGGCTTTTTTGAACTCAGACGTTGCCCTGGCCGACAAGGCATTGGAAAAAGCAGATGCCAATGAGGCACACGCCCTAGAGCTCGATGAATTGGTCATCAGGGTACTTGCCACCCAAGGACCAGTTGCTGGGGATCTGAGAATTTTGGTTAGTGCTTTGCGAATGAGTGCTTCACTTGAGCGCATGGGTGGACTAGCCGGACACATCGCAGCAATTTCTCGATTCCGCTACCCAGGAAGTGCTATCCCGGATGTTGTCAGGCCAGTTTTTGAAAAAATGAGTGAATTAGATATCGCCCTCGGTCGCCGCTGTGTTGAGGTTTTGAAAAACACCAGTCTGGATGAAGCGGCTCAAATAGCCGAGGCTGACGATGAAGTTGACCGCCTGCACAAACAGGTTTTCGACATCGTGCTTGCGGATGACTGGAAAGAAAACGCCATTTTCACAGTTGATGTCACCCTTGCAAGTCGCTACTTCGAGCGGTTTGCTGACCACGTGGTTGATATCTCTGACAAAGTCCGCTATCTAAACACAGGCGACTGGAGAGAGAACTAACTCTTCCCCTGCGAGGCAACACTGGCAGCCCCAGCGGCAGCTGCTTCTGGGTCTAGGTATTTTCCTTTGCCAATTGGCTTGAAGTTTTCATCCAGTTCGTAGTGAAGTGGGATTCCGGTTGGAATGTTTAGCTCTGAGATCTCATCATTGCTAATGCCCTCGAGGTGTTTCACCAGTGCTCTCAGTGAATTGCCGTGAGCGGTTATCAACACCGAGCCCCTGGCTTTGAGCTGTGGCTGAATGCTCTCCTCCCAGAATGGAAGCATGCGATCCAAAACATCTTTCAAACATTCTGTTTTCGGGACCTCAATGTCTGAATATCTTTTATCACTGGATTGATCAAACTCAGAACCAGTCTCAATCTCGGGCGGTGGGACATCAAAACTTCTTCTCCAGGTTTGGAACTTCTCAGCCCCAAACTCTTCCAGGGTCTGCGCTTTGTCTTTTCCTTGCAGCGCTCCGTAGTGACGCTCGTTGAGTCGCCAGTCTCTGACAACATCAAGCCAGCTAAGTTCGGCCTCCGCGAGAGCTATCTCTGCTGTGTGGATGGCACGCTTGAGTCTTGAAGTGAAAAGAATTTTTGGAAACAGTCCTGACTCAGCCAATAGTTCTCCGGCTCTTTTGGCCTCGGCCCTACCCTGGTCACTTAGTTCAACATCCACCCATCCGGTGAATAGATTCTGTTGATTCCATACGCTATTGCCGTGACGCAGCAAAATTAGTTGATAGCTCATGGCAACAGTTTAGGGCTTGTTATTAAGCCTTAGCCTTGGAAGCTTTGGAACATCGCTAACTGCGCCAGCGGTTTGTGGGACTAGGACTTCCTGAGTCGCACCTTGACCATTTTCTAGCCTTAGCTCAGCGTCGTAATCAACATTGCGCTTGATCAACGCAAGCGCGATTGGCCCCGCCTCGTAGTGATTCCCAGCAATGGTTATCTTGCCAACTGATTTCTCACCAACAAATAATTCATCTCCAGCGTTTGGAAGTTCTGTTCCATCTTCTAAATAAAGCATGGTCAATCTGCGTGGTGGGTGACCAAGCTTATGCACCTTAGCGACAGCCTCCTGGCCCTTGTAGCAACCCTTCTGCAAATGAACCGCGGAGGTTAGATAATCTAGCTCGTGAGGCAAAGACTTTTCATCAATTTCAGTTTCAGCAGGTCTTCCTGCATAGATTCTGATTGGCTCAGTTGATTCCAAATCAAGCAACTCTGCAGGAAGCGATTCCGTGATATTTAGAAACACTGGGTGAGCAATCTCTCGTGCTCCATAGCGGTACCCACCCATGGCGACATCTGGCCAGCTGTCCTGGAAAAAGACATCTTCGGCCGGCTTTCCATAGCTTGCATAAACGGCTAGCTCTGGCTTTGTTATCTCCACCTGTTTTCTAAATTTCATCTTCACCAGATAGTCAAATAATTCATCAACAACTGATGAACCTGTGATTATCAGCACTTCAGTTTCTGCGCCAATGATTCTCAGAATGTGCTGCAGTCTTCCTTGCGCATCCAATGAGAGTGCTTCTCTGGATTCGCCTGAAGTCAGGTCATCAAGTTTTTGACTAAAAAGACTGTTCAGCCAGCCGAGTCGATCATCTCCTGCAACTGAGATGACAGAGAAATCCGTCTCCGCAAGTGCCTCTCCAGATGTGAAGGCTCTTTGTCTGATGTTTGGGTTTTCACTAATCAATCTCGCTCCAACCTCGCTGATGCATGGCTGCCAAGGGGGTTTCCCAACGCTGCCATGTCCCAGGCCCATAAAAGTGCGCCTTCCACTAGGCCAAACATGCGCTGACCTGCTGAGTATTCCTTGGCATGGGGTGAGCGAAGCACGGCATCTGTTGCCAGTTGCACCCTGCCACCTTTGATGTTTCCAAAATAAAGTTCACTGATTCCACTCGGTTGCAAAATCCCAGCTTCAATGTCGAAACCATCATCGCTGTTGCGATAGGTTTCCAAATCTTCTCTTGACTGAATGAGTTTTTTGCCGGTTGCTGGCAACAGCCCCGGACCGCTATCCCCCTCTTGGGCATCTCTGGCTAATCTGAAAAAGCCAACCTCGCTGGGAAGCAGGGATTGATCTGAGAGCATCACAACGTTTGATTCGTAACGCAGGTAATCATCACCGTTGTGGGTGAAGCTGACGGTTTGGGAAAACTCGGTTTCTAATTGCTCATCGTTGATGGTGTAACTGACTACACCGGTGCCGCGCCAAGACCCCACAAGAAACGCAAATGGGGTGAGTTCAAGCGGTAGGTCAGTGGGGAGCTGAAAAGCCACCTACTTTTGACCCTTATAAAGCTTGTAAATCACCAATCCGCTGACACCCGCAATCGCAAGCGAAGCAAGCACCAGCAAACCTAGAAAGAAAATTTCAAGAGCTAAAAGCATGATTCTATCCTAGACCAGTAGCGTCAAAGCTGTGGCGACCAACGTAATTGCAAGCGATCCAGCTGAGGCATAAACCATTTGCCTAACTGTCTCTGAGGGTCTTGAACTCGCCAAATGCTGCAAGGATACTGCGGCCAGTGAACCCGCAGCCAGCATTCCAAAAACCGCAAAGCGCTCACTTGACTCAATGCTGATGGTCGCCCAAGCACTTACTGCTGCAACCGTCACCAGGATCAGCCCTACCGGTACCCACTGCCTCCACACAGGCTCAATCTATCGAATAATTCCCGAATAGCCCGTCATCAAGCTATTCTTGGAGCACGAGGGCAGACAACCATGGCAAGAATTATTGTTTTATCAAACGACAAATCATCCCCTGCCTTGCCCGCTCTGGCTCTAATGAATCACAACATTAGCTATCTGCCAACCGAAGCTTCAGCTTTGGTAAACGCACCCAGTCACGACCTGATTTTGCTGGATGGTAGAACTGACCTGAGCGAAATCAAATCGCTCGCAAAGCTTTTGCACTCTGCTGGCAGGTCGAGGCCGTTACTGTTGATCTGCGGTGAAGGAATGCTCACAACGCTGAATGCCGACTGGCACGTTGATGATTTCATCCTATCCACCGCAGGACCTGCAGAGATTGAAGCACGAATTAGGCTTGCCTTGGAAACAACTCGCTCAGGCAGTGAGGTGCCACAGGGTCTGCACATCGATGAGGCAAGCTTTTCTGCAAAGGTGAATGGCAAAAACCTGGACCTTACATTCAAGGAATTTGAATTACTCCGCTATCTTGCCGATCACTCCGGTCAGGTTCTCACCAGAGAGCAGCTACTCAGCGAAGTCTGGGGTTATGACTATTTCGGAGGAACCAGGACGGTTGATGTCCACATCCGAAGGCTCAGAGCCAAGCTGGGTGAGATGGAATCACTGATTACAACAGTCAGAAACGTCGGCTACATGCTTACCCGTGAATCAAGATCCAAATCCGAGGCTCAGTAAAACTCAGGTAAACTCTGCAATCGAGTCTGTTTTGCTGACTCGGAATGTGCCATGCTTAACAAGTGAGTGACGAAATCATCCTTCCCGACAACCGCTTCAGCGAGCGCGAGCTTAGTTGGCTTGATTTCAACCAGAGAGTTTTGGAACTGGCCGAAGATGAATCAATCCCACTTCTAGAGCGGGTTCACTTTCTATCCATATTTGCTTCAAACCTTGATGAGTTTTTCATGGTGCGGGTTGCCAGCCTGAAAAGAAGAATTGCCACGGGGATTGCTGTTCCAAGTGCTAGTGGTCAAGACCCGCAAGAGGTGATTGAACAAATCGCTGTCAAGAACCGTGAATTGCAAAACCGTCACGCTGAAATTTTCAAATCCACAATCAACCCCCAATTGGACAAGGTTGGAATTGACATCCTGCACTGGACAGAGCTTAGCGAGCAGGAAAAGCAGGATTTGAATGATTTCTATGAGTCGCAGATCTTTCCGGTGCTTACTCCTCTGGCGGTTGACCCAGCCCACCCCTTCCCGTACATCTCAGGTCTTAGCCTGAACCTGGCGGTGGTGCTTAGAAACCCCAAAAACAACTCAGAACACTTTGCCAGAGTTAAAGTTCCACCACTTCTGCCAAGGTTTGCCAAGGTGCCCGAGAGCGAAAAACACCGCTTTGTTCCGCTGGAAGACATCATTGGTGAAAACCTGCAGTCACTGTTTCCAGGCATGGAGGTGGTTCAGCACCACACCTTCCGAGTCACCAGGAATGAAGACCTAGAGGTTGATGAGGAAGAAACTGACAACCTCCTAAACCAGCTGGAAAAAGAACTTCTACGCAGAAGATTTGGTCCTCCTGTCAGGCTTGAGGTTGCAGAAGACATTGACCCAACTGTTCTGAGCATTCTGCAGAGAGAATTAAACATCGAACCAGCCGATGTCTATCACCTGCCAGAACCATTAGATTTGTCTGGGCTTACCGAGATTGCATTCATGCGGATGCCCGAGCATCACTTCGAATCTCACCCGATAACGACTAACCGGTATCTCTCAACAGGTGATGAGGAACCAGCTGATATCTTTGGCTCACTTCGTGAGCGTGATGTTTTGCTGCACCACCCCTATGAGTCATTTGCAACAAGTGTGCAGGCCTTTTTAGAACAAGCCGCTAATGACCCTCAAGTTTTGGCAATCAAGCAAACTCTCTATCGCACCAGTGGTGACTCACCGGTCATTGATGCTCTGATTCAGGCCGCTGAGAGTGGCAAACAGGTGTTGGCGGTGGTTGAAATCAAGGCCCGCTTTGATGAGCAAAACAACATCACCTGGGCCAAGAAATTAGAGTCCGCTGGTGTTCACGTGGTTTATGGTCTGGTTGGGCTAAAAACCCACTGCAAGCTGTCACTGGTTATTCGTCAAGAAGCAGGAGTTCTCAGGCGCTATTGCCACATCGGAACTGGTAACTACAATCCAAAAACCGCAAGGTATTACGAAGACCTGGGTCTTCTCACCTCAGATGATGCAATTGGTGAGGATCTAGCAAAACTTTTCAACCAACTGAGTGGCTTCTCAGCCAAAGCTGAATACTCATCAATTCTCACCTCACCAATTGGGATCCGTGAGGGACTGACTGAGAAAATCCGCAGAGAAGCGGAGTTAGCCAAAGCAGGAAAGCCCGCACGAATCAGACTAAAGATGAACTCCCTTGTTGATGAACAAATCATTGACGAGCTTTATAAGGCATCTATTGCAGGTGTAAAGATTGAGGTTGTGGTCAGGGGCATGTGTGCACTGATTCCAGGAGTAGAAGGCCTGAGTGAAAACATTCGAGTGAGGTCCATCCTTGGCAGATACCTCGAGCACTCCAGAATCTTTGCCTTTGACAACGATGGTGATCCCGAGGTCTACATCGGATCGGCAGACATGATGCACAGAAACCTAGATCGTCGCGTCGAGGCAATTGTCAGGCTGACCCAAGCTGATCACATCACTGAGCTGCATGAGTTATTCGACCTTGCCATGAGTGATGAGATCTCAGCCTGGGACTTACAATCAGATAACAGGTGGCTTAGAAAAACTGGAACAAAAGCTGAGACCCTGTTGGATTATCAGGATATGTTGATGCAGAGAACACTGGAGAAAAAGAAACTGCGCTGATGAAGGTTTATGCAGCTGGCATTGTTTGCTGGAGAGTTGAAAAAGGCGAATTCAAAGTCCTAATTGTTCACCGTGGTCAATACCAAGACTGGGGTTGGCCCAAAGGGAAGCAGGACCCAGGGGAAACTCTTCCAGTGACGGCTCTTAGGGAAACCAAAGAAGAAGCGGGTATCAAGGTAAGGCTTGGCAGAAAGCTAACCGAGATAAGATATGACCTCCCCAAAGGAATCTCCAAAGAAGTTCACTACTGGTCAGCGAAGGTGACTGATAAGCAGCTAGCCAACACAAAATTCAAACCCAATAAAGAAATCGATGAAACACGTTGGGTGACAGCAGAACAAGCTCAAACACTTCTCACCTACGAGAGAGACAAAGAACTGTTAGAGGATGTTCAGAAGCTTTACCAGCAAAGCGTTTTAGAAACCAGAGCAATCATTGTTCTTCGTCACGCAGAGGCTCTGCCAAGATCTGAGTGGAGTAAGACGGATGGTGATAGACCACTGACCAAGACAGGTGAAATCCAGGCAAAGGCGCTTGTGAAGCTATTGTCAGCATTCAATGTAAGACGGGTTGTCACCTCCCCTTGGAAGCGATGTTTGGACACCGTAAAACCGTTTGGCAAAAAACAAAAACTAACAATCATTCAAAGATCTCAACTCAGTGAGCTTGGAAATCACAAGAACCCGGCCAAAACTACCAGGGTTGTCAAGGACAGCCTAAAAGAGCACAAATCAATGATTCTCTGCACGCACAGACCAGCACTTCCAACAATTCTGGACACCATCAGTGATTATGCGAAAAACGATAAATGTGTGGAAATTCACGAGGGAAGAACCCTCTCTCCCGGAGAGATGATGGTTATCCGAATGTCACTGAAGACAAAAAAGATTGTGAGTGTTGAAACCTACAACGCTCCGGATGAAGCTTATCCAAACCTGCCGGTCACATAGTCCTGAGTTCTCTGGTCAGCTGGATTTGAAAAGATCTTACCGGTCTCGTCAAACTCAACCAAAACGCCAGTTCTTGATCCCTCTTCATCATTGCTGGAAACGGTGAAGAATGCTGTTTTGTCGGCAACACGAGCAGCCTGCTGCATGTTGTGAGTAACAATCACGATGGTGTAGTCCTCTTTCAGCTTCATCATCAAATCTTCAATTTTGTATGTTGAAACTGGGTCCAAAGCGCTGCAAGGCTCATCCATCAAAATCACATCTGGCTTCACAGCAATCGTCCTTGCAATGCAAAGTCTCTGCTGCTGACCACCACTCATGCCGAAGGCGTTATCCTTCAAACGGTCCTTCACCTCATCCCAGAGAGCAGCTCCGACCAGAGCCTCCTCCACGATGTCATCCAGATTTCCCTTCATCCCAAGGGTCTGTGGACCGAAGGCCACGTTTTCATAGATGGACTTAGGAAATGGGTTTGGCTTTTGAAAGACCATTCCGATGATTTTCCTGACCTGTACGGGGTCTATATCGCTTCCATAAATATCAGCACCGTGATACTGAAGGTCTCCCTCGACTCGTGCACCTGGAATAAGATCATTCATTCGGTTCAAAGAGCGCAGGATTGTGGATTTTCCACAACCAGACGGTCCGATCAAAGAAGTGATTTCGTTTTTGTAGATGGGGAAACTTACATCCTTAACCGCCAAGGAGTCCCCGTAGTAGACATTCACACCATCCAGGCTGAATACCTCTTCTTTGGTGCTTGCTGATTCTGCCATTAGTTTCTCCTTACCAAGTTCTTTCATATTTTGCCCTCAGCCAAACTGCAACTGAGTTCACTACAACTACAAGCCCCAACATCACCAAAACACCAGCGGCAGCCAGCACGTGGAACTCATCCTGCGGTCTACCCGCATACTGATAAATCATCACCGGAAGCGCAGAGTAGCCACCCTCCCAGAAATTAGGGTCAAATGTTACAAACGTTGCTGCACCCACCAACAACAGAGGCGCTGCTTCCCCGATAGCTCTGGCTACGGCCAAAATGATTCCTGTAAGCATTCCGGGTGCTGCAGCTGGCAGGACCATTTTCCAAACCGCCTGCCATCTTGTGACACCCAGAGCCATTGCACCCTCAAGCAGCGATGGTGGAACGGCCTTGATTGCCTCTCTGGAGGCCAAAATAACCGTCGGCAATACAAGCAATGCAATTGTGGCGCTTCCTGCCGCTGCAATGAATCCCATATCCAGCGGACCACGCACAATAAACGCCAAACCTAAGATTCCAAAAACAATCGATGGAACTCCAGCGAGGTTTTGGATGTTTAGCTCGATTGCCCGGTTGTACCAGCGCTGTTTATTCGCAAATTGCTCCAAGTAAAGCGCAGCTCCAACACCTAGCGGAATAATCAGTGCAATAACACCTGCAATGATTTGGAATGAACCCAAAATAGCTGGCCTGTAACCTGCTGTCTCTGGACGGAATGAGGAAGGGTTGTTAGTTAAAAGACCGAGGCTAAGCCTCTGTCCACCTTCAACGACCGCCCATGAGATGATTCCGATGATGGCGATCAGGGCCACGGTCATTGACAGAAGAAGTGCCGATCGGAAAACAATCGAACGAATTCTCAACCCAGGGTCGCTAGCCCCATACAAAGCTTGAGTTGCAGCCGCAGAGGCGTCCATGGCTGACCTGGATCTTTTAGGTACAGAGCTGGAAGTCATTCGTACACCTCCCGGAAGCGGTTGACGAATCGAATAGCAATTGCGTTCATGACCAGGGTCATCAAAAACAAAAGCGATCCAACAGCAAAAATCGTGTAGTAATCCAAGGTTCCGGTGGCGATTTCACCTGTAGCCCTGGAGGCAATAAAGGCGGTCATTGCGGCACTCGCCTCTGTGAACCCCCAAACAAGCTGCGGGTTTCCTCCTCCAGCTACCAACAACACAACCATGGTCTCACCAACTGCCCTGGAGGCTCCGAGCACAAATGCTGCAATGACTCCGGAAATAGCGGCTGGCAAAACAACCTTGAGTGCAACTCGCATCTTGGTTGCACCCAGAGCGTACGCGCCCTCCCGAAGGGACCTCGGAACAGATCGCATTGCGTCATCGCTGACGGAAGCGATAAGCGGAATGATGATGAAGCCAACTGCAACGCCAGCAACACCAATTGAGAACGGACTCTGCCAAGGAAGCCAGGGAGTCAAATCTTCAATGAAGGGCCTCAGCCAAAACAGGGCAAACAATCCAGTTGCTACGGTGGGGATTCCCTCCAGCACCTCAAGGATTGGCTTGATGGTGCTTCTAACGGCCTTTGAGGCGTATTCAGAAAGATAGATTGCAGATGCCAGTCCCAGTGGCACGGCCACCAACATTGCATACATCACAACCTGGATCGTTCCTGCAACAATCGGCAGGACTCCGTAAGAAGGGTTTGCGAAGGTTGGGGCCCATAGAGTTCCGGTTAGAAACTCACCTACTGGGACTATTGAGAAAAACTCTGGAAGAGGAATAAACAGGGAAAAAACAATTGCGGTAGTTACGGCCACCGACAAAGCCGCTGTTGCGAAAAGAGATCCAATGATGATTTTTTCGCCCAGTCGGAAGCTCTGGGCACGGAGCGAGGCTTGAGCCCCGCTCCGGCCAGAACTGACTGAACTTTCGGAAGTCATTTATTTACTTTCTCCTCTAGTTCAATCGATTGGCTAAATGCTAGCCGATAAGTGCTTCAACGCGAGCCAACTGCTCTTCCTGCTGCTCAGGAGTC
>CAJXZO010000001.1 GCA_913062975.1 uncultured Micrococcales bacterium | reverse complement strand
ACCCACGTCACAAGCAGCGCCAGGGCTAGCAAACCAGGGCGGCTCGTAATACCTCTCGAGAAGGCGAGAGCCTGATTAGCCAAATCAGGATGAGCATGCCAAAGACCTTCCGAAGAAAATAGGAGAAAATCCTCATGGCACGTATAGCAGGAGTGGATATTCCTCGCGAGAAGCGAGTTGAAATAGCCCTAACTTACATATTCGGCATCGGCCGCACCAAATCAGCACAGGCTCTGAGTGAGACTGGTGTTGATAAGAACACAAGGGTGAAGGATCTAACTGACGACCAGTTGGTTGCCATCCGTGATTACATCGAGGGAAACCTCAAAGTTGAGGGTGATCTCCGCAGAGAAGTTTCTGGCAACATCCGCCGCAAGGTTGAGATTGGTAGCTACCAGGGAATTAGACACCGTAAGGGCTTGCCGGTGCGTGGACAGCGCACAAAGACAAACGCCCGTGGACGCAAGGGTCCAAAGCGTACGGTGGCAGGCAAGAAAAAGGCAACGCGCTAAGCGTTAGAGAGAGGTATATAGATTCATGGCAGCTCCAAAATCCACAGCGCGTAAGCCAAGGAAAAGAGACAAAAAGAATATCCCTGCTGGACAGGCTCATATTCGTAGCACCTTTAACAACACCATCATCTCCATCACTGACCCAACAGGTGCCGTGGTGGCCTGGAGTTCCAGCGGTGATGTTGGGTTCAAGGGAAGTCGTAAATCAACCCCATTCGCAGCTCAGATGGCAGCCGAGGCTGCCGCCAGAAAAGCTGGTGACCACGGAGTTAAGAAGGTTGACGTTTTCGTCAAGGGACCAGGCTCTGGTCGCGAGACAGCAATTCGCTCACTTCAGGCTGCTGGCCTAGAGGTTGGCTCAATCTCAGATGTGACACCACAGGCGCACAACGGAGTCCGTCCTCCCAAGCGTCGTCGCGTCTAAAAAACTAAAGAAATTAATCGCGGACGCCAGCCGCGATCTTAAGAACCACAAAGATAAGCATCATATGGCGGATGCTTAGCTGAAAGGAAACAACAGTGCTAATTGCACAGCGACCAACCCTAAACGAAGAAGTTATTGCAGATAATCGCTCAAGGTTCACCCTTGAGCCACTTGAGCCAGGATTTGGCTACACCCTTGGAAACTCAATGCGCCGAACCTTGCTTTCAAGCATCCCAGGTGCAGCCGTTACCAACATCCGAATCGCAGGTGTTCCTCACGAGTTTGCAACTGTTGAAGGCGTCAAAGAGGACGTAGTTGAGATCATTTTGAACATCAAGCAGTTGGTTGTTTCCAGTGAGCACGATGAGCCAGTGGTTGCGCACCTAACCAAGTCAGGTGCAGGATCAGCAACTGCTGCTGACATTCAGGTGCCAGCAGGGGTTGAAATCCACAACCCAGAGTTGGTTATTGCAACTTTGAACACCAAGGCAAAATTTGAAGTCGAGTTCACCATTGAGCGTGGACGAGGCTATGTTTCAGCTACACAGAACAGAAACCCTGATGCAGAAGCGGGAGTTATCCCAGTTGACAGTATTTACAGCCCAGTGTTGAAGGTGAGCTACCGCGTGGAGGCAACTCGTGCCGGTGAGTTCACAAACTTCGACAAGCTGGTTTTGGATGTTGAAACCAAGCACTCAATCCTGCCAAAAGACGCAGTTGCCAGTGCTGGATCAACCTTGGTTGAGCTGTTCGGGCTTGCAAAGAACCTAAACGAAGAGGCCGAGGGTATTGAAATCGGACCAGCTCCGGTTGAGCAGCAGGAGAGTGGAGAGCTTGCAACCCCAATTGAGGATTTAGATCTCACTGTCCGCAGTTACAACTGCCTAAAGCGTGAAGGCATCAACAACGTGAGTGAGTTGATTGCCCTCAGCGAAGACCAGTTGATGAACATCCGCAACTTCGGCTCAAAGAGTGTTGACGAGGTTCGCGACAAACTTGCTGAGATGGGCTTGAAATTCAAGGATGCGGTTCCTGGATTCGACAGCGCATACTTTTCAGGTTTTGAGGAAGACAACTAGGTCTGATTTAGAAAGTCAAGGAGAAAGACAATGGCAAGCCCAACAAAGGGAGCAAGATTAGGTGGTGGCCCAGCCCACGAAAGACTGATGCTGAACAACATGGCCAGCTCGCTTTTCAAACACCGCAGAATTACAACAACCGAGACCAGGGCAAAGCGCTTACGTCCAATCGCTGAGCGCATGGTTACATTTGCTAAGCGTGGAGATTTGCACGCACGCCGCAAGGTCATGGGTCAGATCAACGATAAGTCAGTGGTGCATGAGCTATTCGCTGAGATTGCTCCACTGATGGAGGGTCGTGACGGCGGTTACACCAGAATCACCAAGCTTGGCTACCGAAAGGGAGACAACGCACCAATGGCGGTTATTGAATTGGTTTTGGAAAAAGTTGAGCCCAAGCCAAAGTCCAATAAAAAGAAATTGGAAAACACCGTCAAGGGCTCAGAAGCTGTGACCGAGACAGTTGAAGCCGAAGAACAAGTAACCGAGGAAGCAGCAGTTGAAGAGACTGCAGCAGAGGTCACTGAGACTGAGGCAACCGAGGCAGCAGAAGCTCCTGCAGAGGCACCAGCCACTGAGGAAGCCCCAGCCGAGGAAGCAACAGCTGAAGAGCCAGCTGCCGAGGAAGTAGCCGAAGAGGCGCCTGCGGCGGAAGCTGAAGAGTCATCATCAGATGAGTCCGAGGATAAGAAGTAGGAAATTATGACTAAGCCCGCCAGCATCCCTGGCGGGCTTAATCGTTTCCGGATTGACCTCGCCTATGACGGCACCGATTATGCAGGCTGGGCAATTCAGCCAGGTCTTAGAACCATTGAGGGTGAAGTCCTAAAAGCTCTAAGGGTGGTGTTTGGTGACTTGCCCGAGGGTCTGCGAGTTGGTGGCAGAACAGATGCTGGTGTTCATGCCTTGGGGCAGGTGTTTCACCTAGATTTGGACAGCACTCAAACCAAAAGGGTCAGTCATCGACTGGTGGGCAAGCTGAACGCTGTTTTAGATGAGGACATTCGGATTTCGTCATTCGAACCTGCACTGGAGGGTTTTCATGCTCGTTACTCGGCAATCAAACGAAGCTATCGCTATCGGATTTTAGATTCCAACGAACAAGACCCTCTTTCTGCCAGGTATCACCTTTGGCACTACTCGCGCTTGGATGAGGAGTCGATGCAAGAGGCTTCGCATCAGCTTTTGGGTCTTCATGATTTTGCAAGCTTCTGCAGGACAAGAGCGGGTGCAACAACTATTCGTGAGATGAAAAAAATTGAGGTTAGCCGAGAGGGCAATTTAGTTCAGATTGATTTGGAAGCGGATGCCTTTTGTCACACCCAGGTGAGATCAATAGTTGGCGCTCTGATAAAAGTTGGAAGCGGAAAGATGAGTAAAAAAAGACTTGGCGAGATTCTTGAAGCCAAAAAAAGACTAAATGAATTCAAGGTGGTTGGACCTGAGGGTCTCACGCTTATGCAGATTCACTACCCAGAGCAATCATTATTGGCCGCTCAAGCAGAGAAAACTCGAAATCTAAGGATTCTGGATTAGTTTTTTGGTTGACCGAACTGCTTGCAGGAGGCTATTATTGTCGTTTGGTGTTGGCGGTTGAGCCAATATTAGATTCACTGAGTGAATCACTTGTCTATACAGAATTAAGGGAAAAACGTGCGAACATATTCACCCAAGGCCAGTGAGCTCGATCACCAGTGGCACGTCATTGACGCATCTGACGTTGTACTAGGTCGTTTGGCAAGTCACGCTGCTGCATTGCTGCGCGGAAAGCACAAGCCAACTTTTGCTGCACATATGGACACCGGGGATTTCGTAATCATCATCAACGCCGAAAAGGCTGTGTTGACCGGAAACAAGCTAGTTCAGAAGCGCGCTTACCGTCACAGTGGTTACCCAGGTGGTTTGAAGTCCATTGGTTATGAAGAGTTGATGGAGAAAAACCCTGAGAAGGCTGTTGAAAAAGCAGTCAAGGGAATGCTTCCAAAAAACAAGCTGGGTGACCAGATTGGTTCAAAACTGAAGGTCTATCGCGGTAGCGAGCACCCTCACGAGGCGCAGAAGCCTCACACCTACAACATCGATCAGATTGCCCAGTAAGGAAAAGAACTTGGCCGATACAACCACTGAAAACGAGTACTCAACCGAGAGTGCAACAACTCCCGAGGTTCGCTCAAGAGGAACCCTTACCCAAAATGGCCAAGGCCTGGGTCGGCGCAAGCAGGCTAGTGCGAGAGTTCGCCTAACCCCTGGAACCGGCAAGATCACCGTAAACGGTCGTGAATTGCAAGATTATTTCCCAAACAAGTTGCACCAGCAGCTAATCACCGATCCCTTCACAGTTTTGAACCTGCAGAATGGCTATGACGTAATCGCCCGCATCTCAGGTGGTGGCGTTGCTGGTCAGGCTGGAGCGCTAAGGCTAGGAATTGCCAGAGCGTTGAATGAGATTGATGCTGAGAACAACCGTAAAGACCTCAAAAGCTCCGGCTTTTTGTCTCGTGACGCTCGCGTGAAAGAGCGTAAGAAGGCTGGTCTTAAAAAGGCTCGCAAGGCTTCACAGTTCTCCAAGCGCTAATCCCCTAGACTCTTGGCTATGGCCAGGCTGTTTGGAACTGATGGCGTGCGAGGTCTCGCTGGTCGAGACATCACCCCCGAGTTATGTGTGTCTCTAGCGAGATCAACCGCTGAGATTCTCGGTCAAACTGCGCGCTCTGAGGGTCGCAAACCAATAGCGGTTTTAGCCCACGATCCCAGACTGAGTTCTGACTTCATCTCCAATTCAATTGCTGCGGGTTTGGCGGCAGCTGGAGTTGATGTTTATGACGCAGGTGTTTTGCCAACTCCGGCAGCGGCTTTTTTGACTGCTGACCTGCAGGCAGATTTCGGCTTCATGATTTCAGCCAGCCATAACCCAGCACCCGATAATGGCATCAAGATTTTTGCTCAAGGTGGCCATAAGCTAGCGGATGCTATTGAGGATGAAATCGAGTCTTCAATGGCAACTGAGCACAAAATTTTTATTGGCAACGACATTGGACGAATTTCAAGATTTGCAGATGCCGAGGATCGTTACACCGTGCACCTTCTTGGTTCACTCAAACAGTCTCTGAGTGGACTGAAGATTGTTCTTGACTGTGCTCATGGTGCGGCGAGTGCTGTTGCTCCGCAGACTCTAAAAGATGCAGGTGCGGAAGTTGTCGTGATTGGCGCTGACCCCGATGGCACGAATATTAATCTTGGTTTTGGGTCGACTCACCTTAGTGCTCTGCAAGCACAGGTGCTTGAATCAAAAGCCGATCTGGGAATAGCTTTTGATGGAGACGCTGACAGGTGTTTGGCAGTTGATGAAAATGGCCAGATTGTTGATGGCGATGAGATTATGACCATTCTCACCCTGGGAGCTAAAGCTCGCGGAGAGCTCTCTAGAGACACACTGGTAGCAACCGTGATGAGCAACTTGGGTTTGGCTTTGGCTATGCAAAAAGCAGGAGTCGAGCTGGTCAGAACCAAGGTTGGCGATCGTTATGTTTTGGAGGAGATGTCTGAAAAGGGTTACACACTGGGTGGTGAGCAGTCTGGTCATATCATTTTCACCGCCCATGCCACCACTGGTGATGGAATTCTGACCAGCCTTCAAATCATGTCAGAGATGAAAGCATCCAATAAACCCCTGAGCGAACTTGCATCTCAGATGACTCGATACCCACAGGTATTGGTGAATGTTTCTGGAGTGGATAAGAACAAAACGGATGACAAGCAGTTATTGGATTTGATTCATGAGGCTGAAGTTGAACTGGGAGATTCCGGCAGGGTGTTACTAAGACCTAGCGGAACAGAGAATTTGGTTCGGGTTATGGTTGAGGCTACTGATTCAGGAACCGCTCAGGGCTGGGCGGACCGATTGGCCAATAAGGTCAGGGAGAGACTCAGCCTAGACCTTGCGCAATAAAACAGATTCAACTCTGTGATTATCACCTTTTTGCAACACCGCAGTTGCTCTGTTTCTGGTTGGCAGGATATTGGCCTTCAGGTTTGGCAAATTGATTTCTCTCCAAGTTGTTTGAGCTCTATCAATTGCCTGTTCCTGATTCATTGTTTTGGTCAGGTCGTGGAAGTAACTTTTTGGATCTGTAAAAGCAGAGCTCCATAGTTTTTCAAATCTGGAGATGAACCACTTCTCGATGTTTTTATAATCCGCATCAACATAGATTCCAAAATCCAAGAAATCACTGATTGCCAATTCCTGGTCAAACTGTGGAGGTTGCAAAAGATTCAAACCCTCAACAATCAAAACATCGGGGTTGTGAACGACCTGTTTGGCTCCTGGAATGATGTTGTAGGTGAGGTGGTCATAAACAGGCGCACTTACTTCACTGACCCCTGATTTGATGTCTGAGATAAACCTCATCAGTGCTTTCACGTCATAGCTTTCTGGAAATCCCTTGCGTTGCATGAGGCCTTTTGCTTCTAAGACCTCGTTGGGGTACAAAAAACCATCGGTGGTTATCAACTCAACATTTGGCGTGTCTGGCCAGCGGGATAAGAGTGTTTCCAAAACCCTTGAAACTGTTGATTTGCCAACGGCAACTGATCCTGCAACACCGATGACAAAAGGTGTTTTACTGGCCCTGGGGCCGAAGTAATCGGTTGATTGTTTGTGAAGCTGTCGCTCCGACTGAGCATAGATGTTGAGAAGCCTCGAAAGCGGTAGATAGACTTCACGGACCTCATCAAGGTCCAAAAAGTCACCAAGTCCTCGAATTTGATCAAGCTCAGATTCTGTCAGTGCGGGGTCTAGAGAGTAGCCCAATTCAGCCCATTCGGATCTGCCAATCTCGATATATGGGCTGACTCCCATCTGAACTGCATTCATTTGTTCCTAGTCTGCCCTAGATTAGAGATATGTGTGGAATCGTGGGCTATGTGGGCCCGAGCTCAGCTTTGGATGTTTTACTTGGGGGCTTGAAAAGACTGGAGTACCGAGGATATGACTCGGCAGGAATCTCAGTTGTCACCAATGGCGAAATTCAAACCCAGAAGCGTGCCGGCAAGTTGCAGGTCTTGATTGACCAGCTGTCTGCCTCACCAATGGCTGACGCTCAAATGGGGATAGGCCACACCCGTTGGGCTACCCATGGAGCGCCAACTGATGGTAATGCCCACCCACACAATGCTGGAGCCGAACAGATTTCACTGATTCACAACGGAATCATTGAAAACTTCTCGGAGCTTAAGAAGAAACTGGTCAGCGAAGGCATTGAATTCGAATCGGAAACTGATTCCGAGGTTGCCGCTCACTTGCTAGCCAGTGAATTTGCTAACACTGGTGATTTTGAGAAAAGTTTTGTTTCAGTAGCCAATGCTTTGCAGGGTGCATTCACAATTCTGGCAATAAATAAATCAGACCCAGGGCTGGTGATGGCCGCCAGAAGAAACTCACCACTGGTTCTCGGCGTTGGAGACGGCGAAAACTTTTTGGGAAGCGATGTTGCGGCCTTTGTTGATTACACAAAAACCGCTATCAGTGTTGGGCAAGACCAGATAGTTAAGCTGCGGGCTGATGGCTTTGAGCTAATCGATTTCAATGGCAACCCAGTTGAGCACGAGGAATTCAAAGTTCACTGGGACGCCTCTGCTGCGAGCAAGGGCGGCTGGGAGTCATTCATGGCCAAGGAGATCAGCGAGGAGCCACAGGCTGTCGGTGACACCTTGATGGGCCGATTGGATGCCAATGGTGATGTGAACCTCAGCGAGTTTGACGGATTGAGCATTGAAAACCTTGAAAACATAAACCGCATCATTATCACTGCCTGCGGAACTGCGGCTTATGCCGGGGAGGTTGCTAAGTATGCAATTGAGCAATTGGCAAGGATTTCAGTGAGTGTGGAGCTTGCTCACGAACTGCGCTACCGAAATCCAGTGATTGATGAAAAAACCTTGGTGGTTGCAATCAGTCAGAGTGGGGAGACCATGGACACTCTGATGGCGATTCGGCATGCGTCAGAGCGTGGAGCCAAAGTTCTAAGTATTTGCAACACCCAGGGTGCAACACTGGCTAGAGAGAGTGATGCAACCATTTATACCCACGCAGGCCCCGAGGTTGCAGTTGCATCCACCAAGGCCTTTTCAGCCCAAATCACTGCGGGGTATTTGCTTGCCCTGTTCTTGGCTCATGCAACTGGCAAGACAGAGAATCTTAATCAACTGGGCAAGGAGCTTTTGAGCCTTCCGCGCAAGGTGAAGACCACCCTTGAGATGACAGGCGATGTTGCAGAGTTTGCAAATCAACTGAAAGACATTCAGTCAGTTTTATTCTTAGGTAGAAATGTGGGTTTCCCAATTGCAATGGAGGGAGCTTTGAAGCTAAAGGAACTCAGCTACATCCATGCTGAGGGTTTTGCAGCGGGAGAGTTAAAACACGGTCCAATTGCTTTGATTGAACCGGGGCAAGTGGTGATTGTGTTGGTGCCAGCACCAAGTTCAGCAGAGAGCCTGCATGCAAAAGTTTTGGCAAACATTCAGGAGATCAATGCTCGCGGTGCGAAAGTTATTGCAATTGCAGAGCAGGGCGATGATGAAGTCGCAGAATTTGCAGAGAAAGTTTTCTACACTCCAAAAACAGATCCTCTGCTGAGCCCTGTTTTGAGCGTCGTCCCACTGCATATTTTCTCCATGGAGTTAGCCAAGGCCAAGGGATTAGATGTTGATCAGCCAAGAAACTTAGCCAAGTCGGTAACGGTTGAATGATGCTGGTGGGCATGGATTTGGTTGATATTGAAAGGTTTGCAAAAGCCTTGGAAACAACCCCCAAATTGAACCAAAGACTATTTTTTGAATCTGAGCAGAATCTAAGCATCGAATCCAAAGCTGCCAGGTTTGCTGTCAAGGAAGCGTTGAAAAAAGCCACTGGTGAACCCGAGAAGTTCATTTGGAACGAGATTGAGGTAACCAAGGGCGGCAAGCCAAAAGTTGTGCTCCGCGGTCTAACAAAAGAAAGACACCCAGATTTGGACAATAGAATTGAGGTCAGCATTAGCCACGACGGCGGCATGGCAGGAGCGGTTGTAATCATCAATGCGTGAAATTCGAATCGATTTAGAACGAATCCGCGAGAACTATGAGGTTCTGCGCAGGGTAGCCAGACCTGCCAAGGTGATGGCGGTTGTGAAAGCTGATGGCTACGGCCACGGTGCTATCAAAGTTGCCAAGTTTCTTGATGACGATGTTGACTACTTTGGCGTTGCCGACATTTCCGAGGCTGTAAATCTTCGTGAAGCTGGAATCAAGTCTCCGATCATGGCGTGGATTTTCAACTCGCTTGAGGATTTAGAACTTGCAAATAAACACCAGATAGATGTTGGCATCAGCAGTTTCCAGCACTTGCAATTGCTTACTCATGTCCAACACCTGCAATTGCATCTGAAAGTGGACACGGGACTCAGTCGAAACGGATTTACGGTCAATGACCTGCCGGAGGCGGTTGAAAAATTTATGCAGGTTGTTGAGTCAAATAACCACTCGACCAAAGGAATCTTTACCCATTTGTCTAACACCAATGAAAATGAAGACAATGCCCAGTTTGAGGTGTTTGAAACAGCAATTGAGTATGCAAGGGGAAAGGGTCTCGAGTTTGAACTGGCGCATGCGAGTGCATCGAATGCGACTCTGAGCTACCCAGGTAAGCACTACGGCATGGTTCGTTGCGGGATCGCCCTTTATGGCCTAAGTCCTGACGGCAGAGATGTCAGTGGCCTGCCGCTGGAGCCAGCCATGAGCGTTTCTTCAGAGGTAATAAACATCAAACGGGTTCCCGCTCAAACAGGAGTGAGTTATGACTTTAGATACCGAACCGAAAAAGAAACAACACTGGCTTTGGTGCCATTTGGCTATGCGGATGGACTACCAAGAGCCGCTGAGGGATTTCAGGTAATTATCAATGGTCAAAAATTCAGCCAAGTTGGTCGAATCGCCATGGATCAATTTGTGGTGGATGTTGGTGATAGCGAAATCAAGATTGGTGATCGGGTTGAAATCATCTCAGATGAAAACCCAGTAGCTCAGATTGCAACCAGAGCAAACACCATCAATTACGAAATTGTCACCAGGATGGGCTCTCGCCCCGATAAAACCTATGGGGGAGATTGAGGTGACGCTCCCTGTGGAATTGATTGTTGAAAATGAGCAATCAATGCAACTTTTGGGTCAACAAGTGGCCAACCTCTTGCAGGCAGGCGACCTTGTTTTACTCAACGGCTCACTGGGGGCTGGCAAAACAACTATGACTCGTGGCATTGGCAAAACACTGGGGGCTAGTGGCACGATTCAGTCCCCAACGTTTGTTTTAGCTCGCACTCATCAAACAGAAAAAGGACCTGCATTGGTTCACGTGGATGCCTATCGACTCAGCTCTGCTGTTGAGTTGGATGATTTGGATATTGATTTTGAAAATTCAATTGTGGTGATGGAGTGGCCAAGAGATTTCACTCATGGCCTTACAGAGGATTGGCTAGAAATATCAATAACCAGAGATAGAGACAGTGAGGTTAGAACCGTTTCTATTCAGGGTCATGGAGCATGGAATCAGCGGGAGGTAGAAATTGATCTTGGCGATTGACACAACCGCTGGAACAACCGCTGCGGTGATTGAAAATCAACAGGTTCTAGGCTTTTCAGAATTTGATGACCGCTTTGGTCATGCTGAAAACATTGGCAGTGCCATCCAGCAAGCTCTGCAGCGGGCGCAAGTAACCGCAGCTGGAATCACATCTGTTGCAATCAGTAGAGGACCTGCCAGCTACACAGGTCTGAGAGTGGGGATGGCTGCAGGTGTTGCGTTTGCAACGGCTAGGTCGATTTCTTTGCATGCTGTTGTTGCCTTGGATGCAGTAGCTACCGCATACCCTTCAGAAAACTCCTGGCTGGTCATTAGTGATGCCAAGCGAGGAGAGTTTTTTGCCTGCAGCTATTCAGGTGTTGATGACTCAGGTCTTGCTATCAGGTCCTCCGAGCTAGAGGTATTAAAGCCTGAGCAATTGGAACAATATTCGAATCTCACCAAGGTGGATCTAAACTGCGATGCCAAGCTAGTTGGCTTATATGCGGAGAAGGCAATTGCCGCAGGTGTTGAATTGCATGACGCAACAGCTCTTTATCTGAGGTCTCCAGATGTTACGCCCTCAACCAAAAAGCGGGTGACCGGATGATACAAATCAGAGAATTGGTCAGCACCGATATTGATGATGTTTATCGGCTAGAAAAGCAGATTTTTCAATCAGACGCTTGGTCGAAGCAAAACCTAACCGCAGATAGCGAAGCGAGTCATACCAATTATTTGGTTATTACTGAAGATGAAAAGGTTGTTGGCTATGCAGGTCTTTCTTCTCCTCCGGGTAGCTTTCAAGCGGATATCAACACCATTGCCATTGCCGAGTCTCACAGAAGGCAGGGTCTAGCAAGGCAATTGGTGGAGCGAATGATTCAACTGGCAACCCGACATGGTGCTGAAAATCTGTTTTTAGATGTTCGAGCAGACAACCCAGGTGCCATCAAGCTCTATCAAGGCTTTGAATTTGAACATATTGACACAAGAAAAAACTACTATCAGCCAGCTGGGGTGGATGCTCTTGTGATGCGCAAAGAGATTTATCAACCACTTGTAATGGGAATTGAAACAAGCTGCGATGAGACCGGAGTTGGCATTGTTAGGGGAAATAGGCTTATTTCTAACGCTCTAAACAGCTCCATGGAGATTCATGCCCGATTCGGAGGAGTCGTTCCAGAGGTCGCCGCAAGAGCACACCTAGAAGCACTGAAGCCAACCATCGATTCAGCACTGTCAGAAGCAGGAATTGAGATTGCTGATCTAAATGCAATATCTGTCACCAATGGGCCCGGACTGTCAGGAGCTTTGATGGTCGGCATCGGAGCGGCCAAGGCAATCGCAGTTGCCCAAGATAAACCTATTTATGCGGTGAATCACTTGGTTGGGCATGTTGGAGCTGACATCTTGGAGCGGGGCAGTCTGCAAACCCCCAGCATTGCTTTGCTTGTCAGCGGTGGTCACACCTCACTGCTTTTGGTCAGGGATTTATTAGACGATGTTGAACTCTTGGGAGAAACAATTGATGACGCTGCTGGTGAAGCTTTTGACAAGGTAGCAAGGGTTTTGGGTTTGCCCTATCCGGGAGGGCCTGAGATAGACAAGGTTGCAATCAATGGAAACCCGTATGCGATTTGGTTCCCAAGAGGGCTAAGTCTGCCCAAGGACATGGCCGAACATAAGTATGACTTCAGCTTCAGCGGGTTGAAAACTGCCGTTGCTCGCTACGTTGAAAAAGCAGAGGAGGCAGGTGAAGAAGTTCAGGTTTCCGATGTCGCAGCCAGCTTTAGAGAAGCTGTGGTGGATGTGTTGGTAACTAAGGCAGTCAAGGCCTGCGCTGAATATGGTGTCCCACGTTTGATTCTGGGTGGGGGAGTTACGGCCAATGCTCGCTTGCGCGAGCTGGCTAAACAGAAATGTGATGAGGCTGGAATTGAGCTAAGAATTCCAAAATTTTCTCTCTGCACGGACAACGGGGCAATGATCGCAAGTCTGGGTGCTCAGTTGGTAATGGCAGGCAGAGAGCCCTCAAGTTTGGGTTTTGGTTCGGAATCAACGATGGAAGTTAGCAAAGTTCAAAGTTTATAAATTTGTTATAAAACTGGGAATGTTTGCTCTGAGTTAACTCGTTGACACCAATAGCGCTTTTTAGATGAATTTGGACTCCAGCCGTATTCATAATTCCGCTCCACTAGGAGAGCCATCTAGTGGATAGGTTTCCCTAAAAGTGCTATTCGGGTGTCGCCCCGCTTGGTCACTATTAAGCTGGCGGCACCCTTTCCAGTTAACTTGAGTTTTTTTCTAAATTGCTCCGCTATTAGATCCACACCTCTTTTTTTAATTTCCAAGATTCCAATGGAGCGAGCCTTCAATTCTCTGGCGATGAATTTTTCATCAAAGGGCCAGACCTCTAAAATCTCAAAGCCCCTAAGCCAGGGAGAGCGAAGCTCCTCATCAGAAGTTAGGTAGGCGATCTTCTCGTCCATTAGGCCTAGACCATTTTCAATCGCATACTCTCCCATCAGTCCAGAGCGAATCAGTGAAGCATCGGGTTCATAAATGTAGTTGCCTAGTTCTCGAACATCGGGTTTTTTTGAAATGAAACTGTTTGCACCAAAGACATGAACCTCCCCCTTGCTCAAAAGCCTCGCTTGCCTGATTGAGTTTCCTCTGAGTTGATTTGAATAAAGGGTCAATTCAACTAACTCACCGGAATCAGATATCCACTCATAGTCAAACTCATCGCCAAACTGTTTGTAATCATCGGCTGGTCCTAATTTGATGGCCGTTGGTTTTTTAGCGGCGACTTCATTGATCAGCCAATCAAGCGAGGGGGAGTAGTCGTATTTTGAAACCCTTTGTTGATTGCCGGTGGTTTTTCTTCTGGCGGGATCTGCAAAAAAAGCTGGATATTTTTCTATATCGACGTTCTCGGCATTTTCATGAATGACGTTTACCCCCAAGCGGGAGCTGTTGAATTGGGCAAAAGCTGCTGTCACTTCATCCAGTTCCACGGCTGTCACGTTCATACCAAAACTTGCAAAGGCCATTGCATCACCCGCTATGCCGCATCCAAGGTCAACAATTGATTCAATGCCCGCTTTTTGAAACCTCGGAACACGCTGGGCTGAAACTGTCAGCCTGGTGGCCTGCTCTAAGCCCTCTTTAGTGAAAAGCATTTTCTTTGCAAAGGGCCCGAATTTCTTCTCGGCTTTTTGTCTAAGTTTGGCTTGAGTGATGCAGGCGCTCACTAATTCTGGTGTATGAGTTTTTCTTAGCCTGCTGCTAAGCCCTAGTTCATCACTCAGTTCGACCTGATCAATCTCGTTTAGAAGTTTTAGAGCTGGCTCAGTGAGCAGGGCTCGGGCAATATTTTTCTCCACCAGCTAAAACTACCAATAGCGACACTTGGCACTCACCTTGACTGAGTGCTAATTCTTCTCTAAAGTTTTCTTAGCACTCGAATTCCGAGATTGCTAGATAAGTTCTTGAGTTTAAGAAGAGGTCAAAGTGTCGGTTTCAATCAAACCACTAGAAGATCGAATTGTGGTTCGCCCACTAGAAGCAGAGCAGGTAACCGCATCTGGATTGGTTATTCCAGATACTGCAAAAGAAAAGCCCCAGGAGGCAGAAGTAGTTGCTGTCGGACCTGGCCGTTTCAATGATGACGGAGACCGCATTCCGGTTGATGTCCAAGTTGGCGACAAGGTTATTTTCTCGAAATACGGAGGCACTGAGCTGAAGTATGGCGGAGAAGAGCTACTGGTTCTCAGCGCACGTGATGTGCTGGCAATCGTAGGCTAAAACCGAATTTAGAAACCCCGGGTACGCCCGGGGTTTTTTATTGCTCTAATATTGCTCAGTGAACAAATTTTCAGAGCCAGTGCTTGGAGCGATGCTTGCGGTGTTCGCATACCTGATCTGGGGCTCATTCCCTCTCTTTATCGATGCTGCCAGTTTCGCCTCCCCTTTCGAAGTTGTTGTCTGGCGAGTGGTGTTTGGCTTTGTTTTAGCATCACTTATTGTCACCATCACTCGCGGTTGGGGACCGATTGTCACGCTGTTTAGAAAACCGAAAAGTCTTATTTGGGTTTTCATCGCCGCTGTGTTTATTTATGCCAACTGGCAGACCTATGTTTTCGGAGTCGCAACCGGCAATGTGATTGAGACATCACTTGGATATTTCATAAACCCACTGTTCACAGTTTTGCTCGGAGTCTTGGTGTTAAAAGAAAAGCTCAGGCCTTTGCAGTGGGTGTCTCTGGGGTTTGGCTTCGTTGCAGTAATCGTGGTCGGTGTTGATTATGGAAGACCCCCTTGGATTGCGTTTATCTTGGCGGCAAGTTTTGGCATGTATAGCTTGGCTAAAAACAAAATGGGATCAAAGGTGCGAGCTATTCACAGCTTCACCATTGAAAGTGGTGTGCTGCTTCCATTTGCAATCATTCAGTTGTTGATTATTGGAAGCTTTGTGCAGATTCAGTTTGGAGTGGTGGGTGTTGCAGGCACCAGTGCACTGGTGGCATTTGGCCTCATGACAGCAGTTCCTTTGATCTTGTTCGGAGCTGCGGCAAGTCGAATCCAATTGTCCTCAATTGGATTTATTCAGTACTTAACCCCCCTGATTCAATTCACGCTCGGACTTTATTACTTCGGAGAAGAGATGGGACCAGTTCGCTGGGCCGGGTTTATCCTGGTTTGGATTGGGCTTATGATTCTAACTTTTGACGCTTTTAGAGCCAATCGCATGCGGCTCACGGTAGCAACTTGAAACCTGATTGTTACATGTCGCAACCATTCGGTGATTTACAGGCAATTCCGTCGAGGAATTGATAACATTCAACGAAATATTCTGTACTTTATAAAAATGTTACGTAATTAGTGCCGATAACAGGAAGATTGTTGGTGTTTCTTATACTTAACACTCTCTAGGAATCGTGTTTACTTACTATTCTTTACGGGTCAACTTTGGCGTGCGTCAGAGTTGTTTTAGCAAAACAAAGGAGCTAACTAATGAGCGCATTTTCACGTTCAGGTCTAGTCAAGGCATCAGCGCTTACCGCTGCTGCAGCCTTGGTATTGACCGGTTGTACAGCCACCGAGGAGACTTGTGTCTTTGATGAGGAGAGCGAAAATCTTCAACTATGTCTCGGTACAGCACTTCCAATCACCGGAAACCTTGCATTCCTGGGACCACCCGAGGAGGCTGGTGTCTACTTGGCCGAAAATGAGATCAATTCAGCTGGAGCTGGCATCGAACTTCAGATGATCTTCGGTGATTCTGGAGACACCGACAACAAAGCTTACGAAACTGAGGTTCCAAGACTGCTCAATGCAGGCGTCGCTGGAATTATCGGTGCCGCGTCATCAGGTGTTTCACTGCAGTTTATCGACCAGGTTACTGGTTCTGGAGTTATCCAGTTCTCACCAGCCAACACCTCTGCCGATTTCACTACCTACGATGACAATGGGTTGTACTTCCGCACAGCACCTTCAGACGTATTGCAGGGTGAGGTCCTAGCGAATCAGATCGCCGCTGACGGACACGAGAAGATTGCCATGATCGTTCTAAACGACCCATATGGCACTGGTCTGCGTGATCGCGTAACCGAGGTATTTGAGGCCACTGGTGGAGAGGTTTTGGCTGCGCCAACATACAACACCGGTGACACCAACTTCACCTCACAGATCAACGAGGTATTGGCTGTAGACCCAGACGCAATCGTTCTTATCACTTTCGATGAGTTTAAGACCATTGCTCCTGACCTGGCAGCACAGTACGACGCATCAAACTTCTACCTAGTTGATGGAAACCTCTCAAACTATTCAGAAGACTTCGAGGCAGGCCTGCTTGAGGGTGCCAAGGGAACTCAGCCAGGTGTAGACCCTCGTGATGTTGTTGAGTTCAACGACCGCATGAACGACTACTGGGTAGAGCTAGGTAACGATGACTTGAACAACGTATATTCATACGGAGCTGAGTCATACGACGCCACCATACTTTTGGCACTTGCATCACTGGCAGCGGATTCAACCGACTCACGTGCCATTGCTGACAAGTTGCAGGAAGTTTCTGGTGGTTCAGGTAACGGCGAGAAGTGCACCAGCTTCGCTGAATGTGCTGAGATCATCAATGGTGGCGGTGTAGCCGACTACGACGGTGTATCAAGCCCAATTACCTTTGACGAGGTCGGGGACCCAACAGAGGGTTCAGTAATTGTCTACCAGTTCGGTTCAGACAACAACTTCGCTCCAATTGACTAATTAGCTAGTCACCGAAAAACCCCGAGGTTCACCTCGGGGTTTTTTACTTAACTTTTATTCCTTATTTTCAGCTGTATAGAGCCACACCAATAGCAACTCCCACAGCTATGCCGACTCCAACCTCGTCTATTGCCACACCAATGGCAGCGCCTATACCAATCCAGATTGGGAGGTAAGCCTGTTTACGCACCGAGGCTACCAAGGTAGAGCTCGACAACCTTCGGGTCATCCATGAGCTCCCTACCGCTTCCCTCAACCGCATCCACACCCTGGTCAAGAACATATCCACGGTCAGAGATCTGAAGGCAGCGACGGGCATTTTGCTCCACCATAATGGTGGTCACACCAGCCTTGTTGATGTCGGAGACACGTATGAATGCTTCATCCTGTCTAACTGGGCTTAGACCGGCGCTGGGCTCGTCTAGGAGCAAGACCTGTGGGTCCATCATCAAAGCTCTTCCCATGGCGACCATTTGGCGCTCACCTCCGGAGAGAGAGCCAGCTCGCTGCTTAAGCCTCTTTCCAAGCTCACCGAAGATGTCAACGACGAATTCCAGGCGCTGGTCAAAGTGCGATGGGTCTTGATAGATGCCCATCTGCAAGTTTTCCTCAATGGTCAGTGAGGGGAATACGTTGTTGTTCTGAGGAACAAAACCAACTCCCTTGGCAACCAGCTTGTTGGCCTTCAAGCCGGTGATGTCCTCGCCGTTTAGTGAAATTGAACCATCTCGGACGTTCACTAGCCCAAATATTGCCTTCAATAGGGTTGACTTACCGGCACCATTGGGGCCGATGATCCCAATCAATTCACCCTTGTTTGCATATAGGTTGGCGCCGTTGAGAATGTTGACCCCGGGGAGATATCCCGCTAAAAGGTTTTTTACTTCTATTACAGGGGTCACTGTTTCTCTCCACCCTCACTAGCATCAACTCGACCGGTGACGACACCAAGGTCTGTTTCCTGGTGGCTTCCCAGATAGGCATCAATAACCGCCTGCTCCTCCATTACGCTGTCGGGCGGACCCTCTGCAACAATCTTGCCCTCGGCCATAACCACCACCCAGTCGGCGATGTGGCGAACCATGTGCATGTCGTGCTCAACAAACAAAACCGTCATGCCCTCTTTTTTGAGGTCCAAAACGTGACCCAAAAGACTTTCGGTAAGGGCCGGGTTAACACCCGCCATAGGCTCATCCAGCATCACAAGTGATGGATTGGTCATCAAAGCCCTTGCCATCTCTAGAAGCTTTCTTTGACCACCTGACAGACTGGCCGCAAAGTCATCTTTCTTCTCAGAAAGCTTGAAGCGGTTTAGAAGCTCAATTGCACGCTCTTCTATTTCAGCCTCTTGTTTCCTCCAAATGCTTGGAATTAGGGACTTGAGGATTCCCTCACCAAGCTGATTACCGGCACCAAGTTTCATGTTTTCCAACACGGTTAGCAGGCTCAATGCCTTGGTTAGCTGGAAGGTTCGAACCTGCCCGAGTTTTGCAATCTGATGACTGCGCATTCCCCTGACGCTCTTTCCGTCGAAGTGCATTTCCCCAGTGTTGGGAGTGTCAAAACCGGTCAACAGATTGAAAAATGTTGTTTTACCCGCTCCATTTGGTCCAATTAAGGCGGTGATTGCTCCCCTTGGGACCTCGAGGTGTTCAACATCTACCGCGGTCAATCCACCGAAACTTCTGGTGACATGGTCTGCTACCAGGATTGGATCTTTTTTAGCAACACCTGGCTTGGCATCGCCGATGTGCAGGCCGGTGCTCTTTACTGGTTCGTTATTTGACAAAGGTCAACTCCCTCTTGTCTCCGCGAATACCTTGAGGTCTGTAGATAACAATCAACATCAAACCAATTCCCACAAGGATGAATCTCAAAGTTGATCCCTGCTGACTTGTTAGTCCTTCCAAGATTGCCCCATCCTGAGTAAGCGCTGGCAAAACATTTGTCAAAAACGCCTGAAGTACCCAGAAGATGATTGATCCAAGAACAGGACCAAACACGGTTGCAGCTCCCCCCAGCAGAAGTGCTGTCCAAATAAAGAAGGTCAGTGACGTGACATAGACGGTTGGGTTGATGGCGCTTGGTAAGGCATACACTACGCCGCCCAGTGCTCCAAAAACGCCACCAATTATAAGCGCCTGCATTTTGTAGGCATATACGTTCTTGCCAAGTGCCTTAACAGCGTCCTCGTCCTCACGAATACCTTTGAGGACTCGACCCCAAGGGCTTCTTGTCAGTGCCCACAGCAACCAGATGACCACGATTAGGAGTGAGAGGCCAACAATCCTCACCCACCAGTCTGTTGACGAGTAGGAAAATGGCCCTAAACCATAAAATCCATCCGGAAGCGGATTAGCCTCTCTGAAGCTATTGTGATACCCAAACAAACCGCTGGCGCTTCCAGTGAAGTCATCAAATGTGTTGGTTAGGAATAACAAGCGCGCAATTTCAGCAGCCGCAATGGTTACGATAGCAAGGTAATCTCCTCGCAGTCTAAGGGTTGGGGCGCCCAACAGAATCGCAAAGACTATCGCAGCTGCTATGCTCACGAGGATTCCGGCCCACCAGGGAAATCCGAAGCGCAGGATGCTCAGTGCGTAGCCGTAGGCACCAATTGCCATAAACCCGGCAATACCGAAGTTCAGCAGGCCCGCGAAACCGAAGTGCAGTGCAAGGCCGAGGCTTGCCAATACGAAAGCAAATGTCACCGGGCTCAGTATTGATTCAGCGGTGTTTGAAAGTATCTGTATCCAGTCCATTTCAGCCTTCCTAACCTATTCGCTCTTTCGATCCCAACAAACCAGTTGGTTTCACCAACAAGACTCCAATGAGCACTATGAGTGCACCGACATACTTGATGTCGGGAGCCAAGATCAGAGTGGAGGTTTCAACCATAATGCCAACGATTAGAGCCCCAATGAGAGCCCCAAAAGCTGTCCCTAAGCCACCCAGCACCACTGCTGCGAAAATTAGAAGCAAAATCTTTTCTCCCATGTCCCACTTGATTCCTGGACGGAAGTAGGCCCAAAGAATGCCGCCGAGTCCAGCAAGTGCACTGGCTGCGACCCAGACATATCGAACTACTCGGTCAACATCTATACCGCTGGCGGCGGCAAGGTCTACGTTGTCACTGATTGCCCTAGTCGCCTTACCTGTCTTTGTCATCGTCAACCAAAGCGCGAAGCTTATGAGAACAGCGATCGAAATAGCCATAGAGGCGATATCAGTGGTTGAGAGGGTGAGAGTTCCGAAAAAATTGAATGTTTCACCACCCAAGCTTGGAAGCTGGCTCGTGCTTCCGCCGATGAAAAACTGGAAAATATACCGCAGGGTCAAGGCTAAGCCAATCGAAACAATCATTAACTGGACAATTCCGAGCCCCTTTCGTCTGAGCGGTCGCCAGATCACTACGTCCTGGGCTAGTCCACCAGCGCCGCTGGCTAACACGGCCAACAGTATTGCTAGGAAAGGGTTGATGTTAAGGCTTGACAAGAAGAGGGCGATGACGGCACCAAATGTCACCATTTCAGCATGTGCAAAATTCGACAGCTTAGTCGTACCGAAGACCAAAGATAAGCCTACGCTCGCAAGAGCAAGCATTAGTCCAAAATTGATGCCGTAAACCAAGCGCGTGAGGAATTGTGCAAGTATTCCGACCTCTTCCCTCTCTGCTTCGCCAAAATAGTAGTTGGCGATAACAGTGCTCGTCAGATCAAACTCGACTTGCCGCGTTAGAGGTCCGAACTCTTCAATTGGAGCCTCCTCCGGAATAGTGGTGCGATCGATAGCGACTTCGTAGACTCCAACGACCGGGACACCAACCGACCATTTTCCCTCTTCATCAGAGACCGTAGAGACAGAGTAACCGTTACCTGTCACTGAAACTTTGGCCCCCTCTACCGGTTCGCCAGCAACTCGAACGTTGCCAATAATCTGATTCTCAAATTCAGCTCCCACTTCGTCTGCAGTCGCGGACACAGGAAGTGCTAGTAGTAGCATCATTGCTGCGAACACTGCTGCTATGGCACTGATCGTTCTCTTTCCAGTTTTACTCAGTTGCACCGAGGCTCCTATTCGGATTCGACTTTCGCCTGTCAGTGAAAAGACCACTCCCTTCGTGTTCTGAGAGAGTGGTCATCCCAAAATGCGTATAACAAAAATACACTTGTTTTCCACCCAAACAAACATTTCTGGGCAATTAGTTACTCGCTCGATACCTTTGGCGAGCAGTTAGGATTGGGTTACAGGATTTGAAAGCGCGAGTAGATGACAGAAAACGACCCATTTGGACTAATCGGACTCACCTATGACGATGTGCTGTTGATGCCCGGTCAGAGTGAAGTTGTTCCAGCAAACGTGAACACCTCTATTCAACTGACTAAGAACATCAACTTGAGTATTCCAGTCCTATCTTCCGCGATGGACACTGTCACCGAGGCCCGCATGGCTATTGCAATTGCTAGACAGGGTGGAATTGGAATCATTCACAGAAACCTCTCGGTGGATGATCAGGCATCACAGGTTGATCTGGTGAAGCGAAGTGAAGCGGGCATGGTCACAGACCCTGTTACCACCTCTCCCTACACATCCATTCAGGAAGTTGATGACCTCTGTGCTCGTTATCGAGTTAGTGGCCTGCCGGTAGTGGATGAAGATGATGCGTTGGTGGGAATTGTTACCAACAGAGACATGCGTTTCGTGCAGGAAGTGCAACGAACCACAACTTTGGTCAAAGACATCATGACCTCCATGCCTCTCATTACCGGCCAAGTTGGAATAAACCCAGATGAAGCCATGGCTTTGTTGGCACAGCACAGAATTGAAAAACTCCCACTTGTTGATGAAAACGGAAGACTGCGTGGGCTAATCACAGTCAAGGATTTCGATAAGAGTGAGAAATATCCCCTTGCCGCCAAAGACAGCAGAGGTCGATTGCTGGTTGGTGCCGCTGTTGGAGTTGGCCCTGACGCATGGGAGCGTTCAATGGCCCTAATTGAGTCTGGCGTTGACCTATTAGTTGTTGATACCGCTCATGGTCACAACTCAGGAGTTCTGGAAATGGTCAAAAAGCTCAAAGCAGAGCCCTTTGCCAAAAACACAGATGTGTTGGCGGGAAATGTTGCCACAACAGAGGGTGCTCAGGCAATCATCGACGCAGGCGCAGATGGAGTGAAAGTTGGCGTTGGGCCAGGATCCATTTGCACAACCCGTGTTGTTGCAGGTGTTGGGGTTCCGCAAATTACAGCCATTCACCTGGCAAGCATTGCTGGCAAGAAAGCTGGAGTTCCAATCATTGCCGATGGTGGCCTGCAGTATTCCGGAGACATTGCGAAAGCACTGGTTGCTGGCGCAAGTGCTGTGATGATTGGTGGCCTGTTGGCCGGAACCGATGAGGCACCTGGCGATATTACTTATGTGAACGGTAAGCAATACAAGACCTACCGAGGCATGGGTTCAATGGGAGCGATGAGCTCCAGGGGCAACCAGCAGAGTTATTCCAAAGATCGATATTTCCAGGATGATGTCTTACGCGAGGACAAGCTTGTGCCAGAAGGTGTCGAAGGTCAGGTTCCCTACAGAGGAACTGTGCCAACAGTTGTTCACCAACTAATGGGAGGCTTGCGAGCATCCATGGGATATGTGGGGGCTGCAACCATTGATGAATTGTTGGCCAAGGGTAAGTTTGTAAGAATCACTGCTGCGGGGCTGAGGGAAAGTCACCCACACGATTTGCATCAAATCATTGAGGCTCCGAACTACGGAACTCGTTAGGGAAAAATGGCCGAAATTGAAATAGGGCAATCAAAAAGAGCGACCCGCAGTTATTCATTTGATGACTTAGCGATCGTTCCAACTCGCAGAACTCGTGACAGCGAGGATGTGAACATTAACTGGAGTATCGACGCCTTCAAATTTGAACTGCCGGTGATAGCTGCTCCCATGGACTCAGCGATGTCACCAGCACAAGCGATCGCCATTGGCAAGCTTGGCGGCCTGGGGGTTTTGGATTTAGAGGGTTTGTGGACGAGGTATGAAGACCCAGCCCAGCAGTATGAGGAGATTATTGCCTCCGGTGAGCAGAGTGCCAATGAGGTTTTGCAAAGAATTTATTCGGAACCGATAAAGCCAGAGCTAATCAAGCAGCGTTTGAGTGAGATTCGAGATGCTGGAGTTCCGGTTGCGGGATCACTGAGTCCTCATCGCACAGCTGAGTTTCACGAAACAGTTTTGAATGCCGGTGTTGACATTTTTGTTATTCGTGGAACAACTGTTAGTGCCGAGCACGTGAGTGAAAACTCTGAGTCATTGAATTTGAAAAAGTTTATTTATGAGCTTGATGTGCCAGTAATTGTTGGAGGTGCGGCCACCTATCAGGCTGCCATGCACCTAATGCGCACCGGAGCTGCCGGGGTTTTGGTTGGTTTTGGTGGAGGTGCTGCAAGCTCAACCAGACAGATTTTGGGAATCCATGCGCCAATGGCTTCAGCAGTTGCAGACATCGCGGCCGCGAGACGTGACTACATGGATGAATCTGGTGGGCGTTATGTTCACGTGATTGCTGACGGTGGTTTGGGAACAAGTGGTGACATTGTGAAAGCAATTGCCTGTGGGGCGGATGCAGTGATGTTGGGAAGTGCTCTAGCTAAAGCCAGTGATGCTCCAGGTGCTGGCTACCACTGGGGTCAAGAGGCCGTTAATCCAAACCTGCCAAGAGGTCACAGAGTTCACGTTGGGGAAAACGGGACTTTGGAGCAAGTTTTGACTGGACCGGCCAACGATGCTTTTGGAACATCGAATTTGATGGGCGCACTTCGCAGAGCAATGGCAACCACTGGTTACACAGATCTCAAGGAGTTCCAAAAAGTCGATGTAGTCATTAGCCCCTACCGAGCACAGTGAAGCCCAGCTGGTTAGGCATCGCCAAGCGTCCCAAGTGGATAGCGGTGTTGTTTGCGATGCTGCTGGTGGCGGCGGGCTTCGCAGGACTTGCTCAATGGCAGCTGGAGAGAACCTTCAACACCGTTGGTATTGCAGAGGCGGAACTACCCGAGGTTCCTATTGAGCAACTGGTGATACCAGCTCAACCCCCAAGACAGGATTCCTTGGATCGTTTGGTTGAGTTTGAGGCAACCGTTGATTATTCAGAGTTGTATATCGTTTCCAATAGAAAGCAGTTTATGGACCCAGAGTTGATTCCTGGATATTGGTTGATTGCAAATAGCTACCTCGAGTTTGATGGTCAACCACAGTCATTGACTTTGGCTCTAGGGTTCAGTGAAGACCTTGAACAGATTCAGTCAGTTGCTGAATCACTTGAAAATCGCCAGTCAGAGCCAGAGAACATCATTGGTTACCTAGAGCCCACGGAGGCGCCGGGCGTTTTGGATGGCAATGTGGTTTCTTCGTTGTCGCTGGCGCAGCTAGTGAATCTGTATTTCGATGAACCCACTCCTCATTTGCCCACTTTTGTGATTGTTCAACAGGGTCCCGTTCCGGCTCAGTTAGACATGATCAAGATTGACATCCAGGATGAACGAGTGGAGATCAACTGGCTGACTGCTTTCTATGCCATTGAGTGGATAATCTTTGCTTTGTTTGCTTTGTATTTTTGGTTCAGATTGGTCTCAGATGAGCGCATGCGAGAAATCGAAGCGCTAGCCGATTTAGACTAGTCACGTGCCAAAAATTCCTGCCTCGCGCCTGCCCCAGATTAGATCCACTCTGAAACTGTTCAAGGTTTCCAGTTATATCACCGGAATCTTTCTGATTCTTTTGATGATCACCTGGGGAATCAGAAGGCTTCCATTTTTGGGCTACGACCTTTGGTTATTGGGCCCCAATGGTTTCATCACCTTCGAAAACTATGGCTATGAGGGCAATGGACTGCCGTTGGAGGGTTTCAACCTGACGGTAATTATTTTGATTGTTCACGGTTGGCTATATGTTTTGTATTTATTTGTAGATTTCAGGATGTGGACATTGCTTCGCTGGAGCATTTGGAGATTTATGTTGATTGCCCTTGGTGGCATCGTGCCTCTCCTGAGCTTTTGGACAGAGGCAAGGTATGCGAAGGTTGCCAAACAAGAGATTGCAGAGATTGAAAGGGCAGCATCATCAGACCTGTAATAGTTATTGACTTCGGTGCTCAGTATGCTCAGTTGATTGCCCGGCGAGTTCGCGAGGCGAATATTTATTCTGAGATTGCCCCGCACAACATCTCAGCTGCAGATCTGATGCTGAAAAACCCATCCGCTTTGATTCTAAGTGGTGGCCCATCAAGTGTTTATGAAGATGGTTCGCCTTCGATGGATCTTCAGATTCTCGAACTTGGGATTCCGATTTTAGGCATTTGTTATGGATTTCAAACCTTGGCGCACGCCCTCGGTGGAGTTGTCGATAACTCAGGAAAGCGCGAGTATGGCTCAACTCAGTTGACCCTAAGTGAACCTGGTGTGCTACTCAGTGATCAAAAACCTAATCAAATTTGCTGGATGAGCCATGGTGACCAGGTGACCAAAGCACCTGAGGGTTTTCAGGTTCTAGCTTCAACTGAGACAACTCCGGTGGCGGCCTTCGAATCAGTTGAAAGACAAATATTTGGTGTTCAGTGGCACCCAGAAGTGAAACACAGCGAGTTTGGTCAGAGAGTTTTGGAAAACTTTTTGTATCACGGGGCTGGATTGGAAGCCAACTGGTCATCGGGGGATGTAATCGCTGAGCAGGTTGAAAAGATTCAGTCTCAGGTCGGAGATTCAAAGGTCATTTGTGGTCTTAGTGGTGGTGTTGATTCGGCAGTTGCCGCAGCCTTGGTTCACAAAGCCGTTGGTGATCAGTTGACAGCGGTGTTTGTTGATCATGGGCTATTGCGAAAAGGTGAGGCCGAGCAGGTTGAACGCGATTATGTTGAAGCCACTGGAATCAAGCTCAAGGTCGTAAATGCCGAGAAGCAGTTTTTGGATGCCTTGGCTGGAGTTAGCGACCCAGAACAAAAAAGAAAAAGCATTGGTAGCGAATTTATCCGAAGTTTTGAGCAGGCAGAGCGAGAGCTAATTGCCGAAGCCAATGAGCAGAATAAGCAAATCAAGTTTTTGGTGCAGGGGACGTTATATCCGGATGTTGTCGAATCTGGAGGTGGTGCAACTGCTGGAATCAAAAGCCACCACAACGTAGGTGGACTTCCAGAGGATCTGCAGTTTGAACTGGTCGAACCTCTGAGAACCTTATTCAAAGACGAGGTTCGTGAAATTGGCAGAGAACTTGGTCTGCCAGAACCAATTGTCAATCGCCAACCATTTCCCGGTCCGGGTCTTGGCATCAGAATCATTGGTGAGGTTACGGCAGAAAGACTGGATCTATTGCGCGAAGCAGACGCAATCGTGAGAGACGAGCTGACAGCTGCTGGACTGGATGAGGAGATCTGGCAATCACCAGTTGTTTTGTTGGCCGATGTTAGATCGGTCGGTGTTCAGGGCGATGGCAGAACCTATGGCCACCCAATCGTTTTGAGACCAGTGAGCAGCGAGGATGCAATGACCGCTGATTGGTCAAGGCTTGATTATGCATTGCTTGCCAAGATTTCTAATCGCATCACCAATGAGGTCAGTGATGTCAATCGGGTTGTTTTGGATATCACTAGCAAACCACCGGGGACCATTGAATGGGAGTGACGAAAGTCATCGGCCATCGTGGCGCAAGCGGATATTTACCTGAAAACACAATTGAGTCCATGCAATTGGCCTTTGAGATGGGTGCCGATGCAGTCGAGTTTGATGTTGTTCCAACACGCGACCAGCAACTAATAATTCGTCACGAACCAGAGCTATCCACCACAACCAACATCTCAGCACTTCCTGAGTTTGAATCCCGCAGGAGAGAAGAAACCATTAATGGCGAGAAGTTTCATGGCTGGTTCTCACAGGATTACTCTTCACGGGAGATTCTCGAACTGAGAGCCATTGAGCGTTTTCCAAACCGGGTTGAATCGGCTGAGCATGATGGAAAATACCTGATTCCCACCCTTGGTGATTTATTGGCAACACCTGAGCTATTTGGCAGGCACCTGGTAATTGAGCTCAAGCACCCCGATCACTTTCTAGATATAGGTCTTGATTTGCCGAGCATGTTGCAACGCGAAATTCAAATTGCACAGATGGACCCACAGGCGAATCACCAATTCACAATCGAGAGTTTTGATTGGCGGGGCTTAACCCGAGCCAAAGAGCTGATTGGGCCAACTGCCAATTATGTGTTTTTAGCTGAGCCTGCGACAACACCTGATGACATCCAGATGTTTATAGATGCAGTGGCAGATAACTTCGATGGAATCTCACTTGCAGTGCCACAGTTTCTGCAAAATTATGATCTTGAGCAAATCTCTGAAAACCAAGTTTTATCCATGGCCCAGGAAAAAGGCCTCTTGGTTTACACCTACACCGCAAGCATTGAGCAGGCAATCGATGCTTCGAGGGATTTTGAATTTTTAGCAAACCTTGGATTTGATGGTGTTTTTACCGACCAGCCAGATGTCTTTCGTAGCTTTGTCAAGGGTTGGACCTAGGCTAGGCAAGCTATGACTTCGCTTACTTCCACAAACCCAGAGGACTTGCTTGCTGGACTAAACCCCCAACAGCAAAAAGCTGTTCAATATCGTGGACGCGCTCTGTTAATTGTTGCTGGAGCGGGTAGTGGTAAAACACGTGTGCTTAGTCACAGAATTGCTCATTTTTTGGAATCTAGAGAACTCTGGCCCTCCCAGATTCTTTCCATAACCTTCACCAATAAAGCAGCGTCAGAAATGCGAGATCGGGTTGAAAGCCTTATTGGTGAAACCGCTGAGGGAATGTGGATAAAGACTTTTCACTCAGCTTGTCTGCAGATCCTTAGAAGAGAAGCTGAACAGCTTGGTCAGGATTCAAACTTCACTGTTTATGACGCGAGTGATTCCAGGGCACTAATAAAGCGACTTTTGAAAGAGGCAGGGGTTGAGGAAACTGATCTGAAGCCGCAGCAGGTGGCGGCAGCGATTTCCAATGCGAAAAACGAATTGAAAGATGCTGAAGACTTTGCATCAACCGCAGACAGATCAAACCCCAGAAACCGAGTCATTGCAGATGTTTACTATGCATACACGGAGGCTCTCAAGCGAAACAATGCCTTTGATTTTGATGACCTGATAGCCCAAACTGTTGGACTGCTGAGAGCTTTTCCGGAGATTCGTCAAAAATACCAAAAGCGCTTTAGGCACATTCTGGTTGATGAGTATCAAGACACGAATCACGCCCAGTATGCATTGATTCGCGAGTTGACCAGGGCTTTGCCGGAAGGCTACGAGAATTTCCACAACCAAACCGGAGAGCTATTGCCTCCAGTTGGACTCACCGTTGTTGGAGATTCAGATCAGTCGATTTATTCATTCCGTGGGGCTGACATAAGAAACATCACTGAGTTTGAAAAAGACTTTCCAGGAGCTGAGACGATCCTGCTTGAGCAGAACTATCGCTCCACGCAGAATATTTTGAGTGCTGCGAATTCAGTGATTAGTCAAAACTTCGATAGACCCCCAAAAAATCTCTGGACCGATGAGGGTTCGGGAGAATTGTTGACACTTTTCACGGGCTACGACGAGCGTAATGAGGCAGCCTTTGTTGTCGATCGAATTTCAGAACTGCATGAGCAGGGAGTCAATTACAGCGATATCGCTGTTTTGTATCGAACCAACGCTTTGACTCCGCCAATTGAGAATGAGTTGAAAAACCAAAGAGTTCCCTATCAGGTGCTGGGTGGGTTGAAGTTTTATGAAAGAAAAGAAATCAAAGACGCCATTGCCTATTTGGTTTCAATCAGTAACCCCCGAGACGATGAGGCCTGCAGAAGAATTCTGAACACCCCCGCCAGGGGTGTCGGGACGAAGACTGAGCTAAAGATTGCGCAGTTGGCGAGGTCTAAAGAAATCAGCTTCCAGCAGGCGCTGATGCATGTTTCCGAACTTGGCCTGGGGCCAAAGCTCACTGATTCAATCAATGCATTCACAACTTTGATGAATCAAATGCGAGATCAGTTGGAGATTGAATCGCCTGCCAAGATTCTGGAGCAAGTGCTTAGTGGTTCTGGATACAAAACCCAATTGGAAAATTCAAGAGATCCTCAAGATGAGGCAAGGGTTGAAAACCTGGATGCGTTGATTGGTCAGGTTTATGACTACCAAGCTCAAAACCCAGATGGTTCACTCAGTGATTTCTTGGCTGATGTGACATTGGCAAGCGCTCAAGATGAGTTACAGGATGAGTCTGGTGCGGTATCACTGATGACCCTGCACACCGCAAAGGGCTTGGAATATCCGGTGGTTTTTCTAATCGGTTTGGAGCAGGGAACGCTGCCTCACGTCAGGGCTTTTGAGGAACCGGGCGGGCTTAGCGAGGAACGCAGGCTTATGTATGTGGGGATGACCAGGGCCAAGCAAAAACTAGTTCTCAGTTGTGCATTAACGAGAACCCTATTTGGATCTCAGTCTTCAATGATGGCAAGTAGTTTTTTGACTGACATCCCAGAGGATTTGATTGACACAGTGGGTGAGCGCAGAAGTGCTGCATCAAAGCCAGTCAGCAGTTGGCAGGGTGCTATCACCTCACCCTCTCAGGTTCGGGACAACGATGATTTAGAGCTGGTGGCCGGGGACCGTTTGGTGCATGACAGCTTTGGCGAAGGAGAGGTAATTCAGGTCACCGGAAACCCACCAAGGCAAACAGCTGAAATCAGATTTGATAATGGCCAGGTTAAGAAACTGATGGTGAAAGTTGCACCCATCAGGGTCCTTAAATAGATTTTGAAATCCCCGCTAAGCTTTAGTTTGTACAGCGGATTTAGATAGGGAAACAGTGGATCTTTTTGAATATCAGGCCCGCGATTTGTTTGAAGCCCATCAAGTTCCAGTTCTCGCAGGGATTGTTGTTGAAACCCCTGAAGAGGCGGAACAGGCTGCCAAGGAAATCGGTGGAGTAGTAGTTGTAAAGGCTCAGGTCAAAGTTGGTGGCCGAGGAAAAGCCGGTGGAGTGAAGGTCGCGAAGACTCCAGAAGAAGCAAAAGCCGCAGCCGAGTCCATTCTGGGATTGGACATCAAGGGTCACGTGGTGAAAAGGCTGATGATTGCTCAGGGAGCAAACATTGAAAGTGAATATTATTTTTCGGTGCTATTAGACCGTTCCAACCGAACCTTCCTAGCGTTGTGCTCGGTTGAGGGTGGAGTTGAAATCGAGCAGCTTGCTGAGGAGCGACCAGAGGCTTTGGCTCGAGTTGAAATCAGCGCCAATGAGGGCATTGACTTGGCGAAGGCCAAGGAGATTGCCACCGAGGCTAACTTCCCGGCTGAGTTGATTGATTCAGTCAGCGAAGTTTTTGTGAAGCTCTATGACGTGTTTGAAAAAGAAGACGCAACCTTGGTTGAGGTAAACCCTCTGGTTAGAACAGCCGAGGGCAAGATCATTGCACTTGATGGCAAGGTGACACTGGATGAGAATGCTGAGTTCCGTCACCAGCGTGAGCAAATGGAGCGTGACCAGCTTGACCCACTCGAAGCAAAGGCTCAAGAAAATGATTTGAACTACGTAAAACTTGATGGCGCGGTTGGAATCATTGGAAATGGTGCTGGATTGGTCATGTCCACTCTGGACGTTGTCGCCTACGCGGGTGAAAAACACGGAGGGGTAAAGCCAGCCAACTTCCTAGACATCGGTGGTGGAGCAAGTGCTGAGGTGATGGCCGCGGGACTCGATGTGATTTTGGGAGACAGTCAGGTCAAGAGCGTGTTTGTGAACGTGTTTGGTGGAATCACCGCCTGTGATGCAGTAGCAAATGGAATCGTTGGTGCATTGGACAAACTTGGCGATGCGGCCAGCAAGCCACTGGTTGTGAGACTTGATGGAAACAATGTGGACGAGGGTCGAAAAATTCTTAGCGAATACAACCACCCTCTAATCACTCTGGCGGAAACAATGGATGGCGGAGCCGACAGGGCCGCAGAATTGGCAAAGGTATAAAAGTGGCTATTTATTTAGATTCAGATTCAAAAATCATCGTTCAGGGAATGACCGGTGCCGAGGGAATGAAGCACACCCAGCGCATGCTGGCGGGTGGTTCCAACATTGTCGGTGGTGTCAACCCTCGCAAGGCTGGCGAGACAGTTGAAATCGAAGGACACAGCCTTCCTGTGTTTGGCTCAGTCGAAGAATCCATTGCTAAAACTGATGCAAACGTGAGTGTCATTTTTGTGCCACCAGCATTTGCTAAATCCGCAATGATTGAAGCAATTGATGCGCAGATGCCACTGATTGTGACAATCACTGAGGGCATTCCTGTCCACGACAGCGCAGTGGCATGGGATTACAACCTGCAAAAAGGCAGCAAGAGTCGAATGATTGGCCCTAACTGCCCAGGAATCATCAGCCCGGGTAAATCCAATGCGGGTATCACCCCAAGTAACATCACCGGTCACGGTCCAATTGGTCTTGTCAGTAAGAGTGGAACGCTGACCTATCAGATGATGTTTGAGCTTAGAGATATTGGATTCTCAACTGGCATCGGAATTGGTGGAGATCCGGTTATTGGCACCACCCACATCGACGCACTGAAAGCTTTTGAGGCTGATGATGAAACTGAAGCAATGGTTTTGATTGGTGAAATTGGTGGTGACAGCGAAGAAAAAGCCGCTGAATACATCTCCAAGCACGTCACCAAGCCAGTGGTTGCCTACGTTGCAGGATTCACCGCTCCAGAGGGTAAGACCATGGGTCACGCCGGAGCAATTGTCTCTGGATCAGCTGGAACCGCACAGGCAAAGAAAGAAGCATTTGAGGCGGTTGGTGTCAAGGTTGGAAAAACTCCGAGCGAGACTGCCCAGCTGATGCGTGAGATTGTCCTAGGTAAATAGCCAACCTTGAACAGAGCGCTGGTTCCAGCCCTGGTGGCTGCACTGGAAGCGGCGTTGATTATTGCTATCGGCATAGGCATCACGCTTGCGCCGCTAACTTTAGTCTGGCTTTTTGAACCCGATGTTGGCTTCCCTTGGCTTGGCAATCTGCTGATCTCCAGCAATTTATGGCTAGCAGCGCACGGAGTCGAGATTGTGATTCCGGCTGCCGAGTTGGCGGGGATTTCTTTTGAAACCTTCTCGATTAATGCCATGCCATTGGGTCTAACTCTGATTACCGTATTGCTTGGCTACAGGCTTGGCTCTCGACTTAGTTCTTCTGGGTCACTAGTGCTTGGTTGGATTGGTGGAATTGGAAGCTTTGCGGTTATTAGTTTTCTGCTCTCACAACTAACAATCAGTGAATATGCTCAATCCGTTCAATTGCAGGCAGTATTTTCACCAACACTCATATTTGGTCTAACGGTTGTTTTATCAAGTCTGGTTGGCAAAAACTTCATGATTGCCTCGGCCAGCGAAAAAACCGAGGCAATCGAGCGACGCGCAATCAGATCACTCGCATCCAATTTGAAATCAAAACTTCATTGGAGCATTCGAACAGTCATAGATCCTGCCATTCGGGCCGGAACAATAATCAGCCTGCTAATGATTTCTGCGGCAGCTTTGCTAACCGGTTTGCTGATGGCGGCGAACTGGGTGGAGGTGATCAGGCTGTATGAGGCTTTGCAGATAACCATCCTTGGTGGCGTGATAGTGACTGTTGGGCAACTGGCGATTCTGCCAAACATCATTGTTTATGTTGCTAGCTGGTTAATTGGTCCCGGTTTCGCAATTGGTATTGGTTCCAATGTCAGTCCACTTGGCACCAACCTTGGACCATTGCCAGCAATCCCATTTTTCGGAGCAATCCCGAGTGAAACATTTGAAAGATCCATCTGGGTGATTTTGCTACTTGGCCTTTTCTCAATAATCGCCCTGGTGCTGGTTAGAAAATCAACTTCGGACATCAGGTGGGAGTTTGCAACCTCTTGGGCAAGTTCATTCAGCTTGTCCTTGGCAGTTGCCCTGGTTACGAGTCTGCAGCTTGGTTTGATTGCTGCATTTGCAAGTGGCGCGTTTGGACCCGGTCGATTGCAATTCGTTGGTGTTGATGCGCTCATGGTAACGCTTGCGGTATTCGTTGTGGTGTTGGTGTTTTCATTTTTGGCAGGCTTGGTTGTCGTTAGGCCTGAGGATAAAAGGCAACGCTAGGCTTAGTGAATGCTCAGCATAGTCACCCTTATTTCAGGCTCTGGATCAAACCTGCTCTCCCTTTTGAAAGCCTGCGATAACCCGTTATACCCAGCAACGGTGCTGGCTGTTGGCAGTGACAAGGATGCAGCAGGGCTTATGCATGCGGAGGAGTTTGGGGTGTCAACATTCGTGGTTGAGCCAGACAAGTTTGACTCCAGGCAGGATTGGGCCGAGGTGTTAGCTTCAAACATCAATCACCTGAAGCCAGATTTAATTGTGTTGGCTGGGTTTATGAAGATCTTGCCAGGGCTTTTCATTGATCGCTTTTCGCCCAAAATCATCAATCTTCATCCCTCTTTATTGCCAAACTTCCCTGGTGCTCATGCGGTTAGAGATGCTTTGAAATCAGGTGAGAAAGTAACTGGTTGCAGTGTTCATGTTGTTGATGCAGGTGTTGACACGGGACCAGTCATTGAATCAAGACAGGTTGAAATTCATCCTGATGATGATGAGCAGAGCCTGCACGAGAGAATTAAGGTCCAAGAGCAGATGATGCTTGTTGGGGTGGTTAGAAACATTGCTGAGGGAAAAATCAATTTGGAGGAATTCGATGGCAACAGATAACTCAATGAACTATCGGGATCGGATTCAAATCAGACGGGCATTGATTTCAGTCAGTGACAAAACGGGCTTGGAGGAGCTAGCAAAGCAGTTGGTTGCTGCCGGAGTTGAGATTGTCTCCACCGGCTCCACCGCTAAGACCATTGCCGCAGCTGGAATGCCGGTGACCGAGGTAAGTGAGCTAACAGGCTTTCAAGAAACCTTGGATGGAAGAGTAAAAACACTTCACCCAAATGTGCACGCTGGTTTGTTGGCGGATCTTCGTAAACCTGAACATCGTCAGCAACTAAATGAGTTGCAGCTAAAGCCATTTGAGCTGGTGGTGGTGAATTTATACCCATTTGTTCAAACAGTTGCAGATGGTGCAGATTTTGATGATGCGGTTGAGCAGATAGATATCGGTGGACCAGCGATGGTTCGAGCGAGTGCAAAAAACTTTGCCAATGTGGCAATCGTCACCCACCCTGATGATTATGTTCAGTTAGCCCCTGCAATTGCTGAGGGTGGCACCACCCTTCAGGAGCGTAAAAAGTTGGCTTTGAAAGCATTCAGCACCACCGCTAATTATGATTCTGCTGTTAGTGGCTGGCTTGCCAATGAAATTCAGCAAAACACATCCGCAGAACCCAAGCTTGAGATAGAGGCATCCTTGCAAAGCGTTTTGCGCTACGGCGAAAACTCACATCAATCAGCCTCTATTTATGCTCGAACCGATGTTTCACCTGGGCTTTCGCAGGCAAGGCTTTTGCATGGAAAAGAGATGAGTTTCAACAACTACGTGGATGCGGACAGTGCTCTGAGGGTGGCCTACGATTTCCTAAACCCTGCTGTGGCAATCATCAAACACGCAAACCCTTGCGGGGTGGGTGAAGCAGATGATGTCGCAAAGGCCTATAAAAAAGCATTTGATTGTGATCCAGTCAGTGCATTCGGTGGTGTTGTTGCGGTGAACCGAAAGTTGACTGTTGAGATGGCCAATCAAATAAAGGATGTTTTCACAGAAGTTGTGGTTGCTCCAAGCTTTGACCCTGAGGCATTATCAATTTTGACCGAGAAGAAAAATCTTCGAATACTCTCTCTTGCTGGCGATTTCAGTTACCCAGAAACAGAGTTAAAGCAGATCTCTGGTGGGTTTTTGGTGCAGCAGTCAGATCGTTTCCAATCAGTAAACCCAGGGGACTGGAAGCTGGTGAGTGGCAAGCTCCCCAGCAATGAAGTTTTGGCAGATTTGGAGTTTTCTTGGAGAGCGGTTCGCGGGGTGAAGTCCAATGCTATCTTGCTTGCCAAAGATAAGGCCTCTGTTGGAATTGGAATGGGACAGGTGAACAGGGTAGACTCTTGCAACTTGGCGGTGACTAGGGCCGGAGACAAAGCTTCTGGATCGGTGGTGGCATCAGATGCCTTCTTCCCGTTTGCCGATGGATTGCAGATTTTGATTGATGCGGGGGTAACAGCAATTGTTCAGCCCGGAGGCTCAATTCGAGATGAAGAGGTGATTGAGTTGGCGAAGAGCAATTCGATTCCAATGTTTTTCACCGGTGAAAGACATTTTTACCACTAGATCGCTGTTAGCCTGAGACGCTGACTAAGTTTGAGGAACTATGCGGGAAAAAGGATTACTGGCAACTCTCGCCAGACTAATTCCATACGCGGGCAACACCATACCCAGATTGATGCTTGGGGTATTGGTGGGCATCGCGGCACACATGTTTGCGCTTGCACTGCCGCAGGTACTGCGTGATTTGGTTAACGGTTTAGAGCAAAATTTGAACCTTCAGTTTTTGCTTGGTTCAGTTGGTCTGTTTTTGCTCCTCGGGGCCAGTGAGGCAATTTTGGTTCTGCTTCGCAGGTGGTTGGTCTTGGAGCCTGGCACACAGGTGGAAGCACGGATGCGAAATCACCTCTACGAAAAGCTGCAGAAACTCCCGATTAGTTTTCACGACCAGTGGCCAAGTGGGCAGTTGTTGTCTCGTTCGGTCCAAGACCTAGGTTTATTGCGAAGGTGGATCTCTTTTGGTTTTGTGCTGTTGATTGCAAACATCGTAATGATTGCAGTTGGCTTGGGAATTTTGTTCAACACCCACTGGATGCTGGGAACAATTCTGTTGGTGAGCTCTCTCCCGTTTTGGGTAAGAGGCTTTAATTATCAACGGGAATACGGTATGGCCAGCAGGCAGTCTCAAGATCAGGCCGGAGATCTAGCAACAAATGTTGAGGAGTCTGTTCACGGAATTCGTGTATTGAAAGCTTTTGGCAGGGGAGAGCAGGCAGCAGGCGTTTTCTCTCGAGGTGCAAAAGAACTGCGAATGACTGAACTTAGAAAGGCGAGACTTAATTCAAATCTCTGGCTGTTCATCATCATGCTCCCTGAGCTGTCAATAGGACTCAGTTTGCTGGCGGGTGTGTACTTGATCTCCAGTGGTGAGCTAACTCTTGGTGGTCTTGTCAGTTATTTCGCAACCGTGATGGTGCTTCGTTGGCCAATTGAATCTCTTGGTTTCCTCTTGGCCTTTACCTTGGATGCAAAGGCTGCGGTGCAGAGGTTTGTTGAGGTGATTGATCAGCCAATAGACATTTCCGAGGAAGAGCAACTGCAGAGCATTGAAAACCCTGTCGGGCGGCTGGAATTCAAAGATGTCCACTTCCGCTATCCAGATGCCCCTGACAAACAGCGAGATTTGATTGATGGGGTTAGTTTCAAAATTGAACCCGGAGAATCTGTAGCGCTGATTGGAATCACCGGCAGCGGTAAGTCCACCGTGACTTCTTTGGCAACGAGGTTGTATGACACAACCTCTGGCTCAATCGAGATTGATGGAGTGGATATTCGAAAACTAAGTTTTGGCGAACTTCGAAGCACCATAGCCATGGCTTTTGAGGATGCAACTTTGTTTTCTGCAAGTGTTCGGGACAATGTTTTGCTTGGTCGCCCAGATGCCAGTGAGGAAGAGTTCAAACAAGCTCTATCAATTGCGCAGGCAGAGTTCGTTTATGACCTACCCGAGGGCGTTGAAACCATCATTGGTGAGGAGGGGATGAGTCTCTCCGGAGGGCAAAGACAAAGACTTGCCCTTGCTAGAGCGGTTGCAGCAAAGCCCTCTATTTTGGTGATGGATGACCCCTTGAGCGCATTAGATGTTGACACTGAGGCCTTGGTTGAGAATGCTTTGCGGAAGGTGTTGGCTGGCACCACCGCGCTAATTGTTGCCCATCGACCATCCACGGTTATGTTGGCTGATCGGGTGGCTTTGTTGCAGGATGGAAAAATAACCGCGATCGGCACTCACTCTGAGTTGTTGAACAACAGCGAGCACTATCGCTACGTTATATCCAGCTTCGATTCAGAGAAGCAGGTGATAATTTGAGCACCTTCGGAACCCTGAATGAAGATGAGAGTGATCTAAGTAAAGAGGACTCAAAGGTAATTAGAAATCGAAGCCTAAAGCTTCTGATTTCTTTGATTCAGCCGGTGAAGAAAAGGCTTTACCTGTCTTTTGGCATTGGAATCCTCTCGCAATTATTGCGAGTTATCGGGCCAGCAATCATCGCCTATGCGCTGGACACCGCGTTGCCAGCGGCAGTAAACGACGACCAGATCCCATTGCTAACCGCTGTTGGTGGATACTTGCTAGTGGCAGTCGCCACTGCATCCATGACTGCATTTTTCATCCGCTACGGAGCCCGCATCAATCAGGATGTATTGCTAGATCTGCGTCAAAGGATGTTCCGTCACACTCAAAAACTCTCAGTTGAGTTTCATGAGCGCTACACCTCCGGGAGAGTTATTGCCAGGCAGACATCTGACCTAGACAGCATCCGAGAGCTGTTGGACACAGGTGGCAATGAGATGGTTGTCAGCTTGATGTTTATGATTTTCACCGGTGGAGCCTTGTTGATTTTGGATCCACAGAGTTTTTTGGTGTTGATGGCCAGTTGGATACCTCTATATTTCATCACCCGCTGGTTTATTCGTTCGGCAAGATTGCAATACCGTCGATCACGAGTTGCCTCCGCAAGGCTGATTGTTTACTTCGTTGAAACCATGACTGGAATCAGGGCCGTCAAGGCATTCAGGACCGAAAAGCGTAACCAGCAGAAATATGGTGACCTAAACGAGGACTACCGCAGGATCACTAAGCGCACCATTCAGCTTTTTGGAATCTTTGACCCATCTTTGATCTTCACCGGAAGTGTTGCGATGACCTTTGTTTTGCTTTTCAGCGGTTCCAGGGTAATTGAGGGCGAATTGGGTATCGGTGTGCTAACCGCAGCTCTTTTGTATACAAGGCAGTTTTTTGGACCCATCGAGAGAATTGCAGTTTTCTATAACTCCTACCAGGCAGCTAGTGCGGCATTAGAAAAAATTAGTGGTGTGCTGGAGGAAGAACCAACTGTGCCAGAACCTGAGAAGCCAGCGGAGTTGAAAAAAATCCAGGGAGAGTTGGATTTTGACAAGGTCTCGTTCAACTATTCGAATAATGTTCCGGTTTTGCCAGAATTCAGTTTGAATATCCCGGCCGGTCAAACCATAGCCATGGTTGGCACCACTGGAGCTGGTAAATCCACCCTGGCCAAATTGATTTCAAGGTTCTATGACCCGGTTTTGGGCTCTGTCTCATTAGACGGAATTGACCTAAGGGAAATTTCTTCGACTGATCTTCGCAGGCATATTGTGATGGTTACCCAGGAGGCTTACCTGTTTAGCGGCAGCGTGAGTGACAACATAGCCCTTGGCAAGCCCGGCGCCTCAGCCGAGGAGGTCGCCGCGGCAGCTCAAGCAGTTGGTGCGCACGAGTTCATCATGCAGCTTCCTGATGGCTATGACACCGATGTCAATAAGCGAGGTGGAAGAGTCAGTGCCGGACAGAGGCAGCTGATTAGTTTTGCAAGAGCGTTTTTGGCAGACCCGAGTGTATTAATTTTGGATGAGGCAACCAGCTCTTTGGACATCCCCTCCGAGCGTCAGGTGCAGCTCGGATTGCAAACACTGCTCAAAGGGAGAACTGCAATCATCATTGCTCACAGGCTTTCCACTGTTGCTATTGCAGATCGAGTGCTGGTGATGGAGCATGGACGAATCATTGAAGACGATTCGCCCAGTAAATTGATTGAGGGCGAGGGGAAGTTTTCTAAACTTCACAAAGCCTGGCGAGAATCTTTGGTCTAGACATCTGAGATTTGATTTCAAGATAGGCTGAAGGGCGAACTTAGGCTATTTCTGGAGATTTTTTCATGAGCAAAATAAAGGTTGTTGGCAAGGTAGTCGAACTCGATGGTGACGAGATGACTCGCATCATCTGGCAGGACATCAAAGACAAACTAATACTTCCATTTCTAGACATTGATTTAGAGTATTACGACCTTTCAGTTACCCACCGAGACAAGACTGACGACCAGGTGACGGTCGACGCAGCAGAGGCCATCAACAAACACGGTGTCGGTGTTAAGTGTGCAACCATCACACCCGATGAGGCTCGTGTTGAAGAATTCGGTCTAAAAAAGATGTGGCGAAGCCCAAACGGAACCATCAGGAACATCCTTGGTGGCGTTGTGTTTAGGGAGCCAATCATCATCTCTAATGTGCCAAGGTTGGTTCCAGGCTGGACCCAGCCAATCATCATCGGTCGTCACGCTCACGGAGACCAGTACAAGGCAACGGATTTCAAGGTTCCTGGAAAGGGAACCGTAACCATTACCTGGACACCTGAGGATGGAAGCGAACCTAAAACCATGCAGGTTGCGGAGTATGGTGAGGATGGCGGAGTCGCTATGGGCATGTATAACTACATGGAATCCATTAGGGACTTTGCACGATCGAGCTTCAACTACGGACTTTCAAGAAATTACCCGGTTTACATGTCCACCAAAAACACAATCTTGAAAGCCTACGATGGCGCTTTTAAAGATGCCTTCCAGGAGGTGTTTGACAGCGAATACCGAGACAAGTTTGAAGAAGCCGGTTTGACCTATGAACACCGCCTGATTGATGACATGGTGGCAGCTGCCTTGAAGTGGGAGGGTGGCTACGTTTGGGCTTGTAAAAACTATGACGGTGACGTGCAAAGTGACACCGTGGCTCAGGGCTTTGGGTCGCTTGGGTTGATGACTTCAGTGCTTTCAACTCCAGATGGAAAGGTTGCACTGGCAGAAGCCGCCCACGGAACTGTCACCAGACACTATCGCCAATGGCAAGAGGGCAAGAAAACATCCACAAACCCAATTGCGTCGATTTATGCATGGACCAGGGGACTGCAGCATCGCGCCAAACTTGACAACACCCCAGAGGTTGCCAAGTTTGCGGAGGCCTTGGAGCAGACGATTGTGGAGACAGTGGAGTCAGGCAATATGACCAAGGACTTGGCCTTGTTGGTTGGTGAGAATCAGGGCTATCAGACCACAGATGAGTTCATGAACAGCCTTGCTGAGAATTTGCAGGCCAAGCTCTCCTAGAGCCACCTGTGGAAAACTCCTGAGCGAAATCGCTCAGGAGTTTTATTTTTCTCCTCATGAGAAAAATAAATGCAATTATTGCCAGCTTGGCCATTGCCGGATTGGGCCAAATCGTAAACCAGGAATCAATAGCCGCGCCCATATGTGAAGAAGGTGTATGCGAGGTTGAGTTTCTAAACACGGACTCTGCACAAAGTTTTCAGGTCCCTCCCGGAGTCACTGAAATTGAGTTTGAGCTTTACGGTGCCGAGGGCGGAGGTGCAAGCGGTGGTAAAGGAGGTTTTGTCAGCGGTGTTTTATCTGATTTCCCAGAGACAATCACGGTGATGGTGGGTGGCGCTGGAATCAGAGGTGATCGAGTTCCCGGCGGTTTCAACGGCGGTGGGGTCTCTGGTGGTGGCGTGGGACCTCCGGGTAGTGGGGGCGGGGCAAGTGATTTGCGGTTTGGAAGTGCTCTATCCGATCGAGTGGTGGTTGCTGGCGGAGGTGGGGGTCAGGGTGGGCCTTTTGGCGGTTACGGCGGTGATGGCGGTGGCACTGTTGCTGATGCCGGAATTCCTGGCCAAGGTGATGCTGGAGGCGGGGGAACGCAGTCAGCAGGTGGAGTTGGTGGTGAAACCAATTCTTCCGGTGGCAGTGATGGACAGCCTGGGCAGCTAGGACTCGGTGGTGACGGTGGTTACGACCAGCGCGGTTTCGGAGGTGGAGCAGGCGGTGGCGGTTATTACGGCGGCGGTGGAGGCGGTGCTGACACTGACATCTGTTGCATGGACGCAGGCGGCGGAGGCGGCGGATCTTCCTATGCCGATGCGAATCACACATCCTCAGTTACATACAGTAAGGGAACGCAAGAGGGTGACGGATTAGTCATTTTGAGATTTCAGAAACCTGCTGAAGTAACAGAATTTAGCTATCGGCAACTGTCTTCCGATTCGGTTTCGGTGACTTTAGCTTTTGATTCGGAAGTGCAGTCAGTCGACCTATCTGCATTTGAAATCACAGGATGTGCAAGTTCGGAACTTGGTTCTCAAGGAAGCACCTATTCTCTTATTCTTAGCGACTGCATGGCAGATGCAGTTGTGGATATAGAGGCGAGGACAATGGGCGAAAACCAACACCTGCCGCTTAGCAACCTAAGTTTGGCAATAGCACTGGACAAAGTAGCTCCTGATTTTCAGCTAACCGCCCCAGAGGCGACCAATCAGTCCAGCTTTGACCTCCTGCTGGAAACAGATGAAACTGGCGTATTTGATTTTCAAAACATAACGGTTACCGGTTGCGAATTCAGCACAACTGAAGAACAAAACCTCGCCGTACTGAGTTTGAGTGAATGCGTGGAGGGCGAGGTTTCTGTGACTCTACCCAAAGCGCTGGTCACTGATGAGTTTGGAAACCAATCCCTCGGCGAGCCCATGGAAGTTTTGATTCAAATTGATCTAACTGAACCGAGTATTGAGTTTCAGGAGACCCATATTGAGCAACTCGAAGAACCCGTCCAGGAGATGATGTCGGTTACACCTGTGGTGTTTAGCGAAACTCCTGCAACTTTTGAACAATTTAATTTTGAGGGTAGCCAAGAATGCAGAATTTATTCAGAACAGAATGAATCTGGAATGTCACTGATAACCAAGGGTTGTTCCAGTGGTGAGGTCAGCTGGACACTTCCTGCAGAGTCACTTGCGGATCCGGTTGGTAATGTAGGACCAGTTAGTTCAGCCACCACTAGGTTCACTATCCCACAATTAATCATTGAGGAAGCTCAACCAGAGGAAAGTCCGGATCCAACCCCAGAACCGGCCCCAGCACCAGATCCAGAACCATCTCCTGAACCAGCTCCCGAGGTTGAGCCAAACCCTGAGCCAGAATCTGAGTCGGAGCCAGCGCCTGAACCAAGACCCAATCCAGAACCAGCGCCAGCTGAGGACAGAGATCAAGGGTCGGCTGTGATTGAGAACCCGAGCGGACCCGATGTGGATCAAGGGATTGAACCAGAGCCTATTTCAGACCCTGAAACCGATTCGCAACCAGAGGATGATGCTGGGTCAGAAATCACGTCTGAGACCGAAATAGAGCCTGAGGCAACGATTTCTGCGGAGGAGGATACGAACACACAGGTGGAGTCGATTCAGCAGAGCGATGATGAACAATCGCCACTTGGGGAGCGTGATGAAGTAGGGTCAGAACCAACAGGAGATGTCCAACAAAACCTAAACCCACCAGCAATTGAATACCGTGACTTGCCGGAGGCGGTGTTCACTGGAAGCCAAGAAATTAATCAAGCAGCAACCACTTCAGATCAGGAGACGGTTAACGTCTGGGCAATAGTGATTGCCGCTTTAGTCGTGTTGGCCTTGCTGCTGGCGGTGATAGTTCTAACTAAAAACAATCGTTCGAGAGCCATCGACTAGCACTCGATGCTCAGCAAACCAGCTGACGGCTTGGGCGAGGGTGCGAGATTCAATGTCTTGACCGATGCGAACTAGTTTCTGCTTTGATTCCTCATGGGTCACGCGGTCAACGTTCTGTTCAATAATCGGACCCTCGTCCAAATCTTCGGTGACGAAATGAGCGGTGGCTCCAATTAGCTTCACGCCACGCTGGTGAGCTTGAGCGTAGGGGTTCGCACCCTTGAAGCCTGGCAAGAATGAGTGGTGAATATTGATAATTTTTCCAGCATGTCTGGCACAAAACTCTGGACTGAGAATTTGCATGTATCTAGCTAGAACAATTAGTTCGATTTCTTTTTGTTCAATTAGTTCTTCGATGCGTTTTTCAAAATTGTGCTTGTCGTTAGCCGATTCGATACTGTGATGCTCAAATGGGGTCTTGTAAAACTCAGCAAGAGATTTTAGATCTGGGTGGTTTGCCAAAACTGCCTCTACCTCGATGGGCAATTGCCCAGAAAGTTGTCTAAACAGCATGTCATTTAGGCAGTGCGCTGCCTTTGATGCCAAAACCAAGGTCTTCATGCGTCTGCCAACAACATCAAGTTGCCATTCCATCTGATACGCTTCAGCAATTTCTTGGATGACGGTTTCAAATTCAGATTTGGAAATTGATGACTCAATCTGCAAGCGCATGAAAAAGTGATTGCTCTCACTGGTGAACTGCTTGGATTCTGTGATGTTTCCCTGTGCTTGCACAACTGCTCCCGAAATTGCATGAACAATTCCTGGCTTGTCGGGGCAAACAAAAGTAAGTACCCAGTGTTCTTGATTTGGCATGGGCATAATTCTAGGGGTTTGCCCTCAACAGTTTTTCACCTAGTCGGATGTTAGAATCTGGAGCATGACAAGAACCCTGATAAAGACACCTAACGGTTTTGGTGCGTCGCTGAGTGAAGTCGACCCCGAAATAGCAGCAGTGCTGGAGCAAGAGCTTGAGCGTCAGCGCGGAACGCTAGAGATGATTGCAAGTGAAAACTTTGTCTCCAGGGCCATATTGGAAACTCAGGGTTCTGTGCTCACCAATAAGTATGCAGAGGGCTACCCCGGGAGACGATACTACGGTGGCTGTGAAGTGGTTGACGTTGCAGAGAATTTGGCAATTGACCGTGCAAAGGAACTTTTTGGGGCAGATCATGCAAATGTTCAGCCACACTCAGGCGCGTCTGCCTCAGCTGCAGTTTTGATGGCACTGGCGAAGCCTGGGGAGAAGATTTTGGGTCTGGATTTGGCCCACGGCGGTCACCTGACCCACGGAATGCATTTGAATTTCAGCGGAAAGATGTACGAGGCCCACTCATACCAGGTAAACGACGAAGGCCTAATTGACATGGATCACGTTCGAGAGCGGGCTCTGGAGGTGAAGCCAGCAGTAATTATTGCTGGTTGGAGTGCATACCCTAGGCACTTAGATTTTGCTAAGTTTAGAGAAATTGCTGACGAGGTTGGCGCAAAGTTCTGGGTTGACATGGCTCACTTCGCAGGTTTGGTTGCAGCCGGGGTTCACCCATCCCCCGTTCCTTATGCAGATGTTGTCTCGACAACCGTTCACAAAACCCTCGCTGGACCTCGTTCTGGCTTGATTCTTTGCAAGCAGGAGTTCGCTAAGAAGATTGACAGTGCTGTCTTCCCGGGTCAGCAGGGCGGACCCCTTATGCACGTGGTTGCAGCAAAGGCGGTGGCGTTCAAAGCTGCCATGGCTGATGATTTCAAGGATCGCCAAACCAGGACTGTTCAAGGTGCAAACATCATTGCAAAGCGTCTAGTTGAGGCTGATGTTGCCGAGGCTGGAATTGGAGTCCTGACCGGTGGTAGTGACGTTCACCTTGTACTAGTTGATCTAAGAAACGCAGAGATTGACGGTAAGGGAGCGGAAGACCTTCTGCACGAAGTTGGAATCACCATTAACAGAAATAGCGTTCCTAATGACCCCAGACCCCCCATGGTTACAAGCGGAATCCGAATTGGAACTCCAGCTTTGGCAACCAGAGGTTTTGCAGAAACTGAGTTTTCTGAGGTTGCAGACATAATTGCAAACAGCATCAAACCAAACCCTGATATCCCTGCTTTGCAGGCAAGGGTAAAAGCACTTACTGATGCGTTTCCTCTTTATGAGGGCCACGAGAGCTGGTAGTGAGTGGCAGCACAAGTAATTGATGGTAAAAAAACTGCTGCCGAAATTAAAGATGAAATCAGTATCGAAGTATCCAAGCTAAAGACTGAAGGCATTACCCCTGGCTTGGGAACTCTCCTGGTGGGGGATAATCCTGGGAGTCAAAGCTACGTGGCTGGTAAACATCGAGATTGTCAGCAGGTAGGAATTGAGTCTATTCGGGTCGACCTGCCCTCAACTGCTTCTGAAATAGACATCGAATACGCAATCAATGATCTAAATTCCGCCCCTGAGGTATCGGGTTTTATAGTTCAACTGCCCTTGCCTGGTGGAGTTGACACCAATAAATTGCTTGAGGTCATTGACCCCAAGAAAGATGCGGATGGCTTGCATCCAATTAATTTAGGTCGATTAGTGCTGAACGCTTCAGGTGATATCTCTACCCCACTTCCCTGCACACCCTCGGGAATTTTGGAGCTTTGCAGAAGATTCGAAATTGAAACCAAGGGCAAAAAGGCACTGATTATTGGCAGGGGAGTGACCGTGGGCAGGCCACTTGGGCTTCTGCTTACAAGAAAGGGAGTTGACGCAACTGTTCAGATTGCGCATTCCAGCAGTTTAGATTTGCCAGAACTGATATCGGATGCAGACATTGTGGTCGCCGCTACCGGTGTCCCGCACATGATCCGACCAGAAGATATAAAACCAGGGGCGGCAGTGTTTGATGTTGGAATCACCAGAACTGAAAACGGCTTGGTTGGCGATGTTCATCCAGACGTTGCAAACATTGCAGGCTGGATGTCACCCAACCCTGGGGGAGTTGGTCCAATGACCAGGGTGATGCTCCTAAAAAATGTTTTGCAACTGGCTAAAACTGACTCCTGATTGCCCAAAGATCTGGAAAGACTGGATTGAAAAGAGTTGATGCCGAATAGTCTGCACCACTTGATCCACCACTCCCATTTTTTCTGCCAATAGTTCTCTCCACCATTTTCACGTGCCGATAACGCCACTCCTGAAACCCTTCATCCAGATCAATCAAAGCTTCGCCAATCAGGTTAGCTTCTGGGTCATTTCGGTGAAGTTCGATTAGGACTTTTTGAACCTCGGGGCTCGCTTGCCAGGCATGGGTTGGGTCAGCCTGCATTGCCTCAGCCGGCATGGCCGATTTTGAGTTGAAGTAGTGAAGGGCTGAGTGCCAAAGGGATTTCCTGTTCATGGCACTCTCCACTCGATTCCTAGCTTCACTACCTGGGGACAGGTGCTCACTCACGCCCATTCCGGTTGATTTGTCGGAACCATCACCAGCTTTGTCTAGCCTTCCAAGGACTGCCTCCAATTCACGAAACTGTGCTGACTGAAATCCACTGGCACTAGCAAGACGCTCTCGAAAGGAGTTGAACTGAAGCGGGGTCATGGTTTCTAATACGTCTAGTTGTGAAACGCAGTTTTGCATCATTGTTCTCACTCGGCCCAGCAAACCAAGTGAGTAATGGGTTTGGCTTGATTCGAATGCGACCTGCAGTGCTTCAATTTCATGCAGAATTTGCTTGAACCAGGCTCATTAACGTGATGAATTGTGATGAAAAGTAGTTCATCGTGCTCGGCCCGTCACTTAGTGGTTTCTGAAGCTGCAGAAGCTAGTCAACCAAAAGGTAGCTGGTGTAAGTGAGATGTTTATTGTTACTCATGTCACTTTGCTTTCGCTTTGTTGGACTGATCTGAATTCCCCAGTTTCAACCAGCTGTTTCAGTTTGGAAAAACCTAGATAGATATCTTGGTAGCTATTGGTCAGCGGCGACATCGACAGCCTAATTGAATTCGGCTCACGGTAGTCAGGTATCACCTTGCTGATAACCCGCAGGGCGTGGGCAATTTGTTTGGCTTCAGGGTGGGTGATGATTATGTGACCACCTCGTTTTTGCCATTCTCTTGGGCTTCCCAATTCAAATCCCAGAGGTTGCAACCATGCATCAAATAACTCGATCATTAGTTGACTACCGGCAGCGGCCTTGGCTTCAATATTCTCAATGCCCGCAGCCTCAATCATTTCGTAGCTTGCTTCAACCGCTTTGATTCCGGTGATTGGGGGAGAAGCGATTTGATATCCGCGGATGCCATCAGCCGGTTCAAATTCAGCCCCCATTTCAAATTGATCGGCTTGCGCAAACCAGCCTTGAATTGGCACCTGTAATTTTTGCTGCAGCTCACTGCGGACAAATAGCCAAGCAGGTGAACCTGGACCGCTGTTTCCGTATTTATAGGTGCAGCCAACAGCTAGATCGATTTGGTTTGCATCAAAATCTAAATTGATTGAACCTCCTGCGTGAGAGCAATCCCAAACCACCAAGATGCCAAGTGATTGGGCCAACTTGTTGATCTCAAGAATTGGTTGCCTTGCACCACTTCGGTAGTTCACTGCCTGCAATGTGAGAAGGGCAACATCCTCGGATAGATGCTTCGCGAGTTCTTCGGGAGTAATGATTTCATGCTCACTGTTTATTGCCACCGCACCGGGACCACCACTACCGTCGGTGTCAAGGGTGATCAGGTTTAGCGAGAATTGTTTGGCAATACCCTGCAGGATGTAGCGATCTGTTGGGAAGTTAGCACTGTCAATTACCACAGTTTTTCTCTCGGACCTGTGATTTACAACTGCCACACACAGTTGGTAGAAATTTACGCTGGTTGTGTCACAAACCAATGTTTGACCGGGACCAACCCCCAGGGTTGCTCGACCAAGTAAGTCCCCGGCGGTTTGTGCTTGGTCAATCCAATCTGCCCAGCCGTCCACCAGCTTTGTTCCCCAGCCCTCGGTTAGAAACTCTGATATGTTTTCGATGGTTTTCTTTGGTGGCCTTCCAAGCGAGTTTCCGTCCAGGTAGCAAATCTCTGGGTCTGGTTTATAAAACAGATCAGGATAGTTTTTTAGCGGATCCTCTTGATCAAGTTTTTCTATGTTCTCAAGTTGAGTTGGATCACTTTCAAAAAAGGTCATCTTATAAGGATATTGCTAAACCAGAAGCTGATGTTTAGCTAAGTCCTGATAGAGCGGGGTGGATTTCAACAATTGCTCGTGAGTTCCCTGTCCGATGATTTCTCCGTTTTGCAAAACGATGATCAGATCACTGTCGACAACGGTGGAGAGTCGATGAGCAATCACTAGCATTGTCCTATTTTCACTAACTGCATCAACTGCCTTACGCATTCGTTGCTCGTTTAGTCCATCCAAAGATGATGTCGATTCATCCAACAGCAGTATTTCGGGTGTTGCTAGCAATGCTCTGGCGATGGCCAGTCTTTGTTTTTCACCCCCCGAGAGCATGATGCCATCTTCACCCACCTCGGCATCCAGTCCTCTGCTGTCCCTATTGAGGACATCCGAGAGATTCACCTGCTCCAAAACTTCAATAAGCTCATGGTCGGAAGCCGATTCCTTGCCAAGCAGCAAATTGTCTCGAAGCGAGCCAGCCAAAACAGGCGCATCTTGCTCAACATAGCCAATCTCTTCGCGCAAAGTATCTCTTGAAAACTCAGTCACTGGTTGACCATCCATCAGCAGTTGCCCGGAGGTTGGTTCATAGAATCTTTCGATGAGTGAAAATGTTGTAGATTTGCCGGCTCCGGATGGACCGACCAAGGCAACTCTTTGTCCTCTTGTAATTTGGAAACTCAGGTCTTTCAAAACTGGTTTTGACTCATCCCCTGGATATTGAAAACTGACATTTCGGAACTCAATGGCGATGTCATTGACAGGCTTTCGGTCCTCGGGGGCAGGGTCTCTCTGCTCGTCATCCAAGGCCATGATTTCTTGAATTCGAGCAAGAGCTCCCAAAGCACTCATTACAGAGCTATAGGCACCGAATGCTTGCAATAGGGGGCCCACCAAGAAAAATAAAAGGATTACAAATGTGACCAGGCTGGCAATTTCAGTTTCCCCACTTGCCACTCTGATTCCACCAACACCGATTACAACAATGAATGCAATGTTCAAAGACAGCTGCGCAATTGGAGCAACAATCGCACTCAAGGAAGCGATCTTTACTCCCTGGTCATAGGCCTGATTAGCCTCTTTATAGATTGCTTCACTCTCACGTGTTTCGGCCCTGGCCGCCCTGATGGTTCTAATCGCACTCAACGCTCGCTCAATGCTGCTGCTCATCTCGCCAACTCGCTGCTGAGCCTGGGTGGTTGCGTATCGAATCCTGCGACCAGCGATTGAGATGCCAATGATTGAAAACGCCAAAACACCGAGAGTTGCCAAAAGTAGTGGAAGATCAATGACCGCCATGGCGACTAATGCACCCAAGAATAAAAACGCCCCACCGATGGCCTCCACCAAACCTTGGGTTAAGACCGCTCGCAAAAGTGTTGAATCACTTCCCGCTCTTGACACCAGGTCGCCGACTCGACGCTGGTCGTATTCATTGATTGGCAATCTAAGCAACTTGCCAATCAATTGCCTTCTGGTGTCTAAAACAACCGCCTCACCGGTTCTGGCCAGTAAGAAGTATTGAAAACCTGAAAAAGCTGCCGAGAGAATAATTAGTCCAACCAGAATCGTTGCAAAGGGGAGGATCTCTTGCTGTTGCTCGACAGCTGAAATAACTTGACCCACCATTAGTGGTTGAGCCAGCGATAGTCCAGCGCCGATTATGCTCAAAACAGCCGCGATGATGACTGGCTTTTTCTGAGCGGTTAGGTAGGGAATCAGTTGCTTGAAACTAGCCCTGGGCCCTTTGTATTCTCTGGATCGAGGGTTGTTTTCATTTGGATTACTCACAGTTTGAGCTTAAGACCTGTTTATTGAATTCAGCTTCAGTTTCTCTGTGGGCGAGCTAATACAACACGGCCATGCTGATATTGGCAATTGTCAAAAGTCCAATTGACCCAAACACCGCGGGAGAAACTGAGGGTTTTTTGCGGTTTAGCAATACAAGCACCAAGATGACAACCACAACTAATGTCTTTGCACCAATCAGTGCGTGATTGACCTCGAAACCAATGATTCCCGCTCGATACTCAGCAACACCTGTGAGAATCAGGCCTGTGACAAACATTGTCCACGCACCGTGGTTGATGGCTGGGACGATTTTTGCCTGGGAGGTTCTCATGGCTTTCATCTGAGTTAGGAATCCACCCAGCAATGCTCCGATTCCAATGAAGTGGAGAATCAGGGTGATGTTGCGAATGACTTCAAATGTTAGTTCCATGGCTCTACCTCTCGATAAAACCAGTTTAGAAGATTAGTGGAAATCCAAGGCCATTTTTAACGCTGCCTGAACCGATTCCACACCCTTGTTGTCATCGCCCTCGCCTGCACGCAAAAGTGCTTGCTCTTCATTGTCCACAGTAAGCAAACCAAATCCAATAGGTGTCTGGGCATCAAGCATTACTCTTAGCAATCCATCTGTGGCGGCACTGCAGACATAGTCAAAATGTGGAGTGTCACCCCTGATTACAACCCCAAGGGCAATCACTGCGTGATTTTCCTCAGCCAACTTGCTGGCCGCAAGTGGTAGTTCAAAGGCCCCTGGCACATCATGAAAGCTAACTTGGGAACAGTTTGCCTGCTCCAAGGCTCTTTTGGAACCAGCCAAGAGTTTTTCGGCAATTTCCCAGTGCCAGCCCGCTGTAATGACAGAAACCTTCAGCCCAGAGGCATCTAGTTCGAAATCAGGGGAGCCAGCTTTGCTCATTGCTCGTTTTCAGGGATGATGTGACCCATGCGGGCACGCTTGGTGTCCAAATAACCTTGGTTGTCATCACCGATGCCAACCAGCAGCGGTGAAAGTTCAGTTACTCTAATGCCAGCTTCTTCCAAGAATTTCTTCTTGGCTGGATTGTTGGTCATCAATCTCACGCTTTCAACCCCCTGATCTTTCAGCATGTCTACCGCTGCACCATACTCTCTGGCTTCACTGGGGAAACCAAGAGCAAGGTTTGCATCAACTGTGTCTAAACCTTTTTCTTGCAATGCATAGGCTTTCAGTTTGTTCAGAAGACCAATGCCGCGACCTTCCTGACCGCGCAGATAGAGAACTATGCCTCCATCATCTTCGTTCTGCACCCGCTCCAAGGCTGCATCCAGCTGTGGACCACACTCGCACTTTAGCGAACCAAATGCCTCACCCGTGATGCATTCTGAGTGGAGTCTCACCAAAACGTCTTTGGTTCCTGGGTTTCCTGCAATCAGGGCAACGTGTTCAGCTGTTGTTTTGGCGTCGTAGTAGCCACGAACTTTGAACTCGCCCCAGGTAGTTGGGATATTTGTCTCTGCTTCCAAACGAACGCGATTCTCCTGGGTTTCGCTTTCGTTTGCTCTCTGGCGAACGTAGTCGCTGAGCTCATGAATATTTGTCATGGTTAGGTCAAACCGCTCTGCCATTGAAAAAAGTTCCGGAACTCGCATCATGGTTCCATCATCATTGATCATTTCAGCCATCAACCCAACCGGTTGAAGGCCTGCAAGCTTGAGTAAATCAACTGCAGCCTCGGTGTGACCCGCTCTTTCTAACACCCCTCCAGCTTTTGCCCGCAGAGGCAGGACGTGTCCCGGTCTGATCAGTGATTCAGGTGTGGAATTTGGATCTGCCAAAACATTTCCAGTGAGAGCTCTTTCCGCGGCAGAGATACCGGTTGATTTTCGGCTGGCAGCATCAACGCTGACTGTGTAGTTGGTTTGATGTGGGTCTTGGTTGTCTCCCCACATCACCGGCAAACTCAGCTTATTGGCCCGACTCTCGGTCATAGGTGCGCAGATATAACCGGATGTATAACGAATCATCCAGGCCACCCACTCTGGTGTGGCAAGCTCTGCCGAGATGATCGCATCACCCTCATTTTCGCGGGACTCATCGTCGGTGACAAGCACTGGCTTTCCAGCTTTGAGGTCCTCTAAAACTTTTTCAATTGGACTAAAAATCATCCCTGCTCTCGCGCTTCCATCAATCGCTCAATGTGTTTGGCCATTACATCGACCTCAACATTGACCAAATCCCCGGGGTTTTTATAGCCAAGGGTCGTTACCTCCAAGGTCTCCGGGATGAGACTCAGGCCAATTACGTTTCCTTCAATTTCATTCACGGTGAGGGAGATGCCGTCAAAGGTTATTGAACCTTTCATGACAACGTATTTCATTAGGTTGTCGGGCACACTAATTCTTACCCAGTCCCAGTTGTCACTTTTTTCCCTGGAAACGAATTCGCCGACTCCGTCCACGTGACCCTGAACCACGTGACCGCCAAATCTGGTGGCAGCGGTCATTGCCCGCTCGAGGTTGACTTTGTCACCAACTTTTACTCGCTGCAGACCACTGAGGCGGATGGTTTCGTGCATTACGTCTGCTGTGAAGGAGGTGTCATCAATTTCAATTGCTGTTAGGCATGTGCCAGAGACAGATATGGACTCTCCGCGCTTTAGATCGTCCAGAACTTTTTCACCACTGATGGTCAACCTAACGGCATCTGGCTGCTGTTCGATTGCATTGATCTCGCCCAATTCTTCGATGATTCCTGTGAACATTACTTACTCCTTCTCGCCCTGATGAAAATATCTTTTCCAAGGGTTGTCATTTCTTTGATGTCTAGATCTATTGCATCTGAGATGTTATTCACACCAATGCTTCTAATTGCTGTTTTATCCCCACCCAGAAGCATTGGGGCCATATAAATCAAAAACTCATCAGCCAGATCCTCGGTGACAAACTTTGAGGCAACGTTGGGACCACCTTCAACCAAAAGGTGCCTTATTCCTTTGTCCCACAGCTCAGTCATCACCTCTTGTAACGATTGGGTTGGTAGGATTATCGTTTCTGCTCTGTCATTTAGGACTCTTAGCTCGTTTGGCAACTCACGCTGTCCAACCACCACGCGTAGAGGCTGGTGTTCGTAATAGCTACCATCCGGTTTTCTGGCGGTGAGTTCTGGGTCATCGATTTTGGCCGTGCCGGTGCCAACCAGGATTGCGTCCACCTCAGCTCTTCTGCGGTGGGAATCAGCACGACTTTCAGGACCAGAGATCCACTGACTGGAGCCATCCTGAGCAGCTCCTCTGCCATCCACCGTGGAGGCATACTTTATAGTCACAAAAGGCCTGCCCAATTTGTTTGAAACCAACCAGTGTCTTGACTGGTCATCAGCTTCTGACTTCAATAGTCCCTTGATTACCTCAACGCCTTGTTTTTTTAGGAATTTTCCACCACCGGAGGACTTGTCACCGGGGTCATTTGACGCATAGACAACTCGCTCAATTCCAGCGCCCAACAAAGCCTCTGAGCAGGGACCAGTTTTGCCAGTGTGATTGCATGGCTCCAAGGTGACAACCGCTGTGTAGCCAGGTGGAAATTTGTTTTGAAAACCAAATCTTTCTCGTGCCTGCTCCAGAGCAACAATCTCGGCGTGTGCCGTGCCACTACCCATGTGCCAACCTTCGGCAATTATGTTTCCGTCCGGGTCCAAAATCACCGCACCAACTTGGGGGTTTATGCCATAAGCGGGACCATTCAGGGCAAGGGTGAGTGCGTGGCGCATTGCCAGTTCGAGCTTGTGATTGTTTGACATGCTCACCCTTTCTGAAAAAACCACGGGGCGAGCGGGCAGCCCAAAGCGGGACGACCGTCTGCTTCTCTCATCCGGACTATTACCGTCGGTGCTGGAATTTCACCAGCTCAACCTCATTCAGTCTCACCGCTGGATGCGGTGTCCAAACTCGGGTCGCGGACTCTAACCGCCGGCTCAGATTTTCACTGACCCCGAAGCACACTTAGAACAATACTCTTTTTTTCTCAGTTATTCCGATTTGGAATCAAGCCCAGAGCATTCTGAACATCCCTAAGAGTTTTATCGGCAGTTTCCCTTGCCTTCGCCGCTCCCTTTTCCAAGATTGAATCAAGGTGAGATGTGTCGTTCATAAGCTCATTGGTTTTTTCTCTAATCGGAGAGACAGTGGCAATCACCGCATCTGCCACATCTTGCTTCAACTGCCCATAACCCACACCCTGATAGCTCTCCACCAGCACAGAAATTGGCTTATCGCTCACCGCTGAGTAGATTCCAAGCAGGTTGGAAACACCTGGCTTTGACTCAGGCTCAAATTTGATTTCACCATCCGTGTCGGTGACGGCAGACTTAATCTTTTTGGAGATGACTGAATCCTCATCCAACAGATTGACAATCCCTTTGGGTTCACCTGCTGACTTGCTCATTTTTGCAGTTGGGTTTTGCAGGTCATAAATCTTTGCTGTTTCTTTCAAGATCACAGCCTCTGGCATTTCAAAGACCTTGCCATAGCGATTATTAAACCTTTCGGCCAGATTGCGAGTTAGCTCCAGGTGCTGTCTTTGGTCCTCGCCAACTGGAACAGCCTTTGGTTGATATAAAAGAATGTCGGCAGCCTGCAAAATCGGATAGGTGAAAAGCCCGACAGAGGCGTTATCACTCCCACCTTTTTGGCTTTTGTCTTTGAACTGCGTCATTCTAGAAGTTTCACCAAAACTTGCAATGCAGTTCAAAATCCAGGCAAGTTCTGAGTGCGCTGGAACATGCGACTGAATAAAAAGTGTTGAGGAGTCAACATCCAAACCCGCAGCAATGTATTGAGCGGCTGTCTTGCGAATGTTTTCGGCAAGCATCTTTGGATCCTGAGCAACAGTTATCGCGTGCAGGTCAACAATCACGTAGTGAGCACTATGGGTCTGCTGCATTGCCACCCACTGGCGCAAAGCACCGAGGTAGTTCCCTAAGTGCAGCGATGATGCACTTGGCTGCATACCCGATAGCAGATTGGGCTTAGTCATGTTCGATCCGATCAGATGGAATAACTGGCAACCACGGGTGAGTGATCGCTCCATCGAGTATCGTAGCTTGCTGCTCGGTGAACCTGGTAGTCACTTGCAAGCTGGGCTAGTTTTGGAGTCGCGAGGTGATAGTCAATCCGCCATCCAGCGTCATTATCAAAAGCCTGCCCACGGTATGACCACCAGGAATAGGGCCCAGGAGTTTCGGGATGCATCGACCTGCCAACATCAACCCAGCCCTGATCATTCATGAATACATCAAAATATGCTCGCTCTTCAGGCAAGAAGCCTGAATTTTTGAGGTTGCCCTTCCAGTTTTTGATGTCAAGTTCGGTGTGGCCAACATTGAGATCTCCAACCACGACAACATAATCTTTTTTCATCAGTGCTTGCATGCGCTGGGTCATGGCATCCAAGAACTTGTATTTTTCAACCTGCTTTGGCGTATCCGCCTCACCTGAGTGAACGTAGCAACTGACCAAAGTTAGAGCTTTGCCATTAACTTCAATTTCAGTCTCCAGCCATCTGCCAGCTGAATCAAATTCAGCTGGGCCAAGCTCAACAGATCTTGACCTAATGGGAAGCCTTGATAAAACAGCAACTCCAGCGCGCCCCTTGGCGCTCGCTTCATCATGCTCTAGGTGCCAAATGCCGCCTTCTTCTTGCAGGCCTCCAATGTCTGCAACAATCTTGCGAACATCTGCATCTCCAGCTCTCACCTCCTGCAGAGCGAGAATGTCTGGGTTGTATTGCTCAACCCATTCAGACATCCCTTTTCGGTGAGCTGCTCTAATTCCATTTACGTTTACCGTTGCGATTTTTATGCTTGCCATGCACTTAAGTCTATGCACACCTAGAATCTGAGCATGTCCGAGAGAGTTTTAGTTGGAACTGGAGTTGCCAGTGCTGATGATGGCGTGGTGATTGCCAAGGCCAGAGTTAAGATTCCCGGAAGCATAGTTTTATCAAATCAACCTGGCGAGAGATTCAATCTGCTGGATGTCAAGGTAGCTCTGCAACAGATGAGAGAGCAGATTGAGATTGAGGCCTTTGACTCCCACGGAGAGTCGGTTGAAATTCTCAGAGCAATGGCAATAATGCTCTCTGACAAAGAGCTATTTGAAGAAATCAAAGCTCGAATGATTGAAGGATCGGATGCGGCAACCGCCATCAGGGGGTCTTTTGCGAAGTTTGCAAGAAAACTCGCTGATCTTGGCGGTTACTTCGCGGAAAGATCAAATGACCTAACCGGCATTGCTGAGAGAACAATCTCACACCTGGCAAACGAACCCGCTGACGAAGCTGAGGATGAAAAAAAGATTCTGATTGCCGAGAGTCTTTCACCTGTTGATTTGTCCAACCTGCCTGAAAACATCGCAGGGTTTATCACCCAGCAAGGGGGAGTCAGTTCACACACGGCAGTGATGGCCAGGGCCAACAAGCTTCCTGCAGTGATGGGTGTGGTTGGTTCTGGGGTGATCAAAGACGGCGACACCATTTTGCTGGATGCAACCAGCGGTCAGGTTTTTATAAACCCGAGCCAAGATGAGATGGCTAATTATCGAGCGGCAATTGCAACCGAGGTTGATCTTTCTTTGGAAACACCAGTGCCACTTTTAGCAAACGTTGGAAGTGCCATTGAGGGGGGTAGTGCCATCAAGGCGGGTGCATCGGGTGTCGGACTTTATAGAACTGAGCTTTTGTTCCTTGGTCGCAAGGACGCCCCAAGTTTTGATGAACAGGTATTTGAATATTCAAGGCTGTTGGCAAGATTTAAAAACAAACTGGTTATCGCAAGACTTTTAGACCTTGATTTTGATAAACCCCTACCGTTTTTGAAGCCAGCTGGATCCGGAGATTATTTTGGCAGGGGGCTTGCAACGCTAATGGCAAACCCAGAAGTTATCGAAACTCAAATGCAGGCGCTTGCCAGGGCAAGCTCCTATTACCCAGAAACTGAGCTTTGGGTGATGGCGCCAATGGTTGTGACACTTTCGGAAGCAGAGCAGTTTTTGGAAATGGCAAAGCAATATGACTTTGACAAACTCGGGGTGATGGTTGAGGTGCCGGAATTGGCAACCCCACAGGTGCTTTCAGAACTTTTCAAGATAGTTGACTTTGTTTCAATTGGAACAAATGACTTGGCGCAGTATGTTCTGAAACGGCCAAGATCAACTTTCAGAAGCCTCAGTGATGCAAAGCACCCCGAGGTGATTTCCACCGTTGCATCAATCATTGAAGCTGGAATCACCGCTGGCAAGCCGGTGAGTCTTTGCGGGGAGATAGCAGGTGAGCCCGAAGCCGCCAAGTGGTTTATCGACCTGGGAGCGTCTTCTTTGAGTGCATCCGGTGCACTGCTACCCGCTCTTAGACAAAAACTAGCTGTTTAGAAACTGACTTCTAATTGGTCGCCGACCTGATTTATGGTCAGTTTCCCCAATGCTCTTGGCGCAGGTCCTGAAACTACATCACCTGTTTCAAAGTTGTATTTGGCACCGTGACATGGGCATTCAATCTGCTGACTGACAACTGCTGTCACGGCACAACCTGCGTGAGTGCAGCGAGCATCAAAGGCTCTGAATTCTCCGCTGGTTGGTTGGGTCACAAATACTTCGGTGTCACCAGCTCTAAACTTTGCACCACCACCAACAGGCACCTCGCTGGCAGCTCCAATCACAAATGAGCTGGGTTGCTGGTTGTCCTCAGCCTCAGCTGTTTCACTTGGGTTTGGACCAGTGTCCTGAGTTCCTGAAGCACAGGCAGCCAGAGTTGCGGCTGCAGCTGTTCCCAGCGCGCTGGATAGAACAATCCGGCGCGAGAGCATTATGGCTTACCCCGCAAAATAGCCTGCTTCACCTCGGCGATTGCCTTGGTGACCTCAATGCCTCTGGGGCAAGCCTCGGTGCAGTTGAATGTGGTTCGGCAGCGCCAAACACCTTCTCTGTCATTCAAGATGTCAAGACGCAGATCCGCCTGGTCATCGCGAGAATCAAAGATAAAGCGGTGAGCGTTAACAATTGCCGCTGGTCCGAAGTATTGACCATCTGTCCAAAACACAGGGCATGAAGTGGTGCAGGCTGCACACAAAATGCACTTAGTGGTGTCGTCAAAGCGAGCACGATCTTCTGGCGACTGCAGTCTTTCTTTTTCTGGCTTGTCATTGGCAACCAGAAATGGGTTGATGTCTTTATAGGCCTGGTAGAAGGGGTTCATGTCTACCACTAGGTCTTTTTCAACGGGAAGGCCCTTGATTGGCTCAACGGTGATTGTTGAGTTGATGTCTAGGTCCTTAATCAGCGTCTTGCAGGCAAGACGGTTTCGACCGTTGATTCTAACCGCATCCGAGCCACAAACACCGTGAGCACAGGAGCGTCTAAAGGTCAGTGATCCGTCTTGTTCCCACTTGATTTTGTGAAGGGCATCCAGGACGCGATCGGTTGAGTGCATCTCCACCTTGAACTCTTCCCAGCTTGCCTCCTCGCTTTTCTCAGGATCGAACCTGCGAATGCTAAGGGTCACCGTAAAGTATGGGATTTCTGCAATTTCTTTTACTTCTGACATTTAGTATTTTCTTTCCATCGGCTGGTAGTTGGTGATTACTACCGGCTTCCATCCGACTCGAATTCCAGCTCCGATTTCACCGGTTGGCTCTCCATCGCGATAAAGCATTGAGTGCATCATGAATTTATCGTCGTTGCGGTCGAGGTAATCCTCACGGAAGTGACCACCGCGACTTTCTCTTCTCTCCCTTGATGCGTATGCCAAGACCTCAGCAAGGTCAAGCAAGAAACCAAGTTCAACTGCCTCTAACAAATCAGTGTTGAATCGCTGGCCGTGATCCTGGATGGAGATGTTCTTATAACGCTCTCTCAACTCACCAATTTTGTCTAGTGCCTCATTCAGGCTTTCTTCCGTTCTGTAAACCTGGGCGTTTGCATCCATTATGTCTTGCAATTCGCGGCGCAAAACAGCAACCTTTTCATCACCTGTAGATGACCTGACCTGCTCCAAAAGCTGAACAACATCTGCTTCAGCGTTTTCTGGAAGTGGGGGCAGGGTTGCAGTCTTTGCATACTCCACGGCATAGATTCCCGCACGCTTACCAAACACGTTGATATCCAGCAAAGAGTTGGTTCCCAAACGGTTTGCTCCGTGAACACTCACACATGCGCACTCACCAGCTGCATACAAACCTGGAACTACGGTGTCATTGTCACTGAGCACCTCAGCTTTGATGTTGGTTGGGATTCCACCCATTGCGTAGTGAGCAGTTGGGAAAACTGGAACTGGCTCAGTGTAAGGCTCAACTCCCAGGTAGGTTCTTGCAAACTCTGTGATGTCTGGCAACTTGGCGTCAATAACAGCAGGTTCCAGGTGAGTTAGATCAAGGAATACATGGTCCTTGTTTGGTCCTCCACCACGGCCCTCTCGGACCTCATTTGCCATGGCTCTTGCAACCATGTCTCGAGGAGCAAGGTCTTTGATGGTTGGCGCATAGCGCTCCATGAATCTCTCACCAGAGGCATTTCTTAGAATCCCACCCTCGCCTCGGGCTGCTTCTGAGAGCAAAATACCAAGACCTGCCAGACCGGTTGGGTGGAATTGATAGAACTCCATGTCCTCAAGTGGCAAACCTTTACGCCAAATGATGCCAATGCCATCACCGGTCAAGGTGTGAGCGTTAGAGGTTGTTTTGAAGATTTTTCCAAAACCACCGGTTGCATAAACAATGCTCTTGCCACGGATTATGTGGAGTTCCCCCGTAGCCAAGTCATAGGCAACAACGGCGGCCGGGACTTCCTTACCATCAACTTCGGTCATCACCATGTCTAGAACGTAGAACTCGTTGAAAAACTCGATGCCAAGTTTGACGCAAGTTTGATAGAGGGTCTGCAGAATCATGTGGCCGGTGCGGTCAGCTGCGTAGCAACTTCTTCTAACAGGGGCCTTTCCGTGATCGCGAGTGTGACCACCGAAGCGACGCTGGTCGATCTTTCCATCCGGGGTTCTGTTGAAAGGAAGACCCATGTTCTCAAGATCAATAACTGCCTGCACTGATTCTTTTGCAAGAATCTCTGCCGCATCTTGATCCACCAGGTAGTCGCCACCCTTTACCGTGTCAAATGTGTGCCATTCCCAGCTGTCTTCTTCGACGTTTGCAAGTGCTGCCGCCATTCCACCTTGAGCAGCACCGGTGTGGCTGCGGGTAGGGAATAGTTTTGAGATTACTGCCGTCCTAGCGTGAGGACCCGCCTCGATGGCAGCACGCATGCCAGCGCCGCCGGCGCCAACAATTACTACATCAAATTCGTGGTGGTGAACTTTGGTCATTTAGTTGCTCGCAATCGCTTCGCAGAAAGAAGGTAATAGGTTTGGGTCGGCCGTTGCTGGGCAAGGGTCGAAGGTGAATACAACCAAGGTTCCCAACAAGATAAGGGCACCAGAGACACTCCAGAGAGTGCCAACAAGTCCAGTTCTTAGCTTGGGTTTCTCGGTGTAGTCATTGATGATTGTGCGCATTCCCAATGTTCCGTGGATAAGCGCTAACCACAGCATTGAAACATCCCACCACTGCCAAAATGGGTCCGCCCATTTGCCAGCCACGAAGGCAAAGTCAATCTGCTTGATGCCTTCGCCAGTGAAGAGGTTTACAAAAACGTGAGTGAAAATTAGAACAATCAGCAGTGGACCACTGATTCGCATGTAGAGCCAACCGTATTTCTCCCAGTTGGTTACTTTTTCCTTCCTTGGGGAGTTTGGGATTTCAATCTGAACTGACATTTTTCTAAAACTCCAAAATTCTCTCTAGGTGGCCAGGGGTGAAGTAGGCGGTGATGCCAACGGCCAAAACCAACACAATCCAAAACATGGCATTTTGGTATCTGGTCCCCTTGGACCAAAAATCCACCAAGATAATGCGGACGCCGTTGAGTCCGTGGAACAGAATTGCCCCGACCAATCCCAGTTCGGCGAGACCGATGATTGGTGTCTTATAAGACTGGATAACTATGTCGTAAGCCTCTGGTGAGACTCTCACCAAGGCTGTGTCCAAAACATGAACGAGCAAGAAAAAGAAAATCGCCACACCACTAACTCGGTGTAGCACCCAGGACCACATCCCTACCTTTCCTCGGTAGAGGGTCCCTGCTGGCACAACAGACATTAATTTCCTCCAAGCTTCCGTGTTCCAAGTCTAACCGAGTCAACCAAATTATTTTCCAGCTTCACAACCTTTGTTACATTCTCGATAGCCTATGAACATGCAAACCGATGCAAGCTTCTACGCCGTTATTCCAGCGGGGGGAATCGGCTCGAGGCTTTGGCCTCTGTCAAGAGCCAGTGCTCCCAAATTTCTGCACGACCTGACTGGCAGTGGTCAGACCCTGTTGCAAGACACATGGGACCGACTAGAACCGATTTGTGGAGACAACATAGCGGTTGTCACTGGCTCCACTCACGCATCCCATGTCACTGACCAGCTCCCGAATCTGAGTCCTACAAATTTATTTTTAGAACCATCTCCCAGAGATTCGACAGCCGCCATTGCCCTTGCCGCAGCAGTTCTGTCAAAAAGAGACTCCGATGTGGTGATTGGCTCCTTCGCTGCTGATCACGTGATTCATGAAACTCACAAATTTGAAATCGCAGTCAAGGAGGCAATCGAAGTTGCCAAGACTGGAAAGATCGTGACAATTGGGGTAAACCCAACGGAACCATCAACCGCTTTTGGTTATGTGAGGACAACCGATAGCCTCGCCGGATTCGATTCCGCCGTGCAGGTTAGGGAATTTATTGAAAAGCCATCCATCAACAAAGCCAAGAAATATTTTCAGAGCAGTGACTATCTTTGGAATGCGGGAATGTTCATTGCTCCTGCAAAATTGTTTCTGGAGGTTCTGGCCGAGACCGAACCAAAGCTTGCTGAGTCGATTGATTACTTGGCCGAGAAAGTTGTTGCGGGAGGATTTGACAAAGAAGCAGTCAAGACTTGGCATGCGTTGAAAAAAGTTGCCATCGATTATTCGGTGGCAGAGCCTGCGGCCAAAAAGGGTTTAGTGGCCTGCGTGCCAGCAAGCTTTGAGTGGCACGACGTTGGTGACTTTGCTGCAATTGCCGAACTGCAATCTCAGGGCAGGAGTGGGAACCTAGCAGTGCTTGGCAAAGCCAAGGTGCTGAGTGATTCATCCAGCGGCATTCTGGTGAGTGAAAACGACAAGCTAATTGCCCTTATCGGAGTCGAGGACATAATCGTTGTCGACACCCCAGATGCTCTGCTGGTGACAACCAAGCAACATGCTCAGAAGGTTAAGGGATTAGTCGATTCACTCAGGGCAAGTGGCCAAGACGAATTGCTCTAATTCGTAATCGTTATCAAAATCTCGTTAAGTTTTTGTTTCCAAGCCCTTAACGAAGTATTTCATTGGGTAGTCTAGTGCCACCCATGGGGCAAAACGCCCCACCCCAAAATTCAGGAGGAATATTCGTGAGCACAATTTCACGTAAGGCAATCAAGGGAATAGCCCTTTCAGCCGCATCCGCCCTCGTTCTTGCAGGTTGCGCAGCAGCCCCGGAGGACGAGGAAAGCGCGGAGGGAACAGACTCGGGCACATCAGAGGAAACTGAAACCGAGACTGTTGACTACAAGGCTTGCATGGTTAGTGACGAGGGTGGTTTTGACGACGCATCCTTCAACGAGGAGGCCTTCAACGGGCTTCAGCGCGCAGAAAGCGAACTAGGGATTGAGACTGCAGAGGTCGAGTCGAACACTGGCGCAACCCTGACCGAGTACTCAAGCGCAATTGACAGCCTGGTTGGCGAGGGTTGCGACATGGTCTTCGGTGTTGGTTTCGCACTGGCAACTGCGGTTCGTGATGCCGCACTTGCAAACCCAGACACTGACTTTGCTTTGATTGACTCAAGTCTATCAAACGATGACTTCAGCCCATTGAGCCTAGAAAACGTAAAGCCAATTCAGTATGACACCGCAGAGGCAGCATTCCTTGCTGGTTACCTAGCGGCTGCCACCACTGAAACTGGAACATTGGCAACCTACGGCGGACAGCTGTTCCCGACCGTGACAATCTTTATGGACGGATTCAAGCAGGGTGTTGAATACTACAACGCAGAAAACGGAACCGAGGTTGAGGTTTTGGGTGCAACTGGTGACGATCAGGCAAGCTGGAGCAACACCGGCGACTTTTCTGATATCGCTAAGGGTAAAAACCTATCTGAGCAGTTCATCGATCAGGGTGCAGACATCATTTTGCCAGTGGCAGGACCTGTTGGTCAGGGAACCGGTCAAGCATCTTTGGACTCTGAAGGCGTGAAGCTAATCGGTGTTGACAGCGACTGGTACAACCTAGAGGCGCACGAAGAATACAAGCAGAACATTCTTACAAGCATTGAGAAGAAGATGAGTGATGCTGTATTCAACGTGATTCAGAGTGGTGTTGATGGAACCTTCACCGGTGGCGATGAGAACCAGTATGTTGGCAACTTGGCCAACGGAGGTGTTCGCATCAGCCCCGAGCACGAGGTTGCTTACCCAGATGGCATTCAGGCAGAGCTAGATGCTTTGACTGATCAGATCATCTCAGGCGAGTTGGTAGTCAATTCGCTTTACAAAAACTAATTATTTAGTTTTGCAAAGGGTCGGGGGCTTAGTTGCTCCCGACCCTTTTATTTTCAGTTGTATGCTGTTCAGGCGCACCTAAGAGTAGGGATCAACGATGAGACTTGAGCTGAAGGGAATCACCAAAAAATTTGGTGACTTCACAGCCAATGATCAAATTGATCTGGTTGCCGAGTCCGGCGAAATCCATTGTTTGCTTGGTGAAAATGGTGCAGGCAAATCCACCCTGATGAATGTTTTATATGGTCTTTATCAAGCCGATGGGGGCGAGGTCATCCTGGATGGAAAACCGACTAAATTTGCAGGTCCGGGAGAAGCCATGAAAGCTGGCATCGGCATGGTGCACCAGCACTTCATGCTCATTCCTGTTTTCACCGTTGCCGAGAATGTCATTCTGGGTCACGAACCAACGAAACCACTTGGCTTTCTGGATGTTGAAAAGGCGAGGGAGCTAGTTCGTGAGATTAGTTCCAGATTTGGTTTTGATATTGATCCCGACGCAGTGGTCGGTGATCTTCCGGTAGGAGTTCAGCAACGAGTTGAGATCATCAAGGCGCTTATCAGTGATGCTCAGGTTTTAATTTTTGATGAACCGACAGCGGTATTGACCCCTCAGGAAACCGATGAGCTGATGGAAATAATGCGCCAACTGAAAGATGAGGGCAAAGCTATTGTGTTCATCACCCACAAGCTACGTGAGGTTAAGGAAGTAGCTGACAAAATCACTGTGATTCGATTGGGCAAAGTCGTTGGTCAGGCAAAACCTTCTGACACAACCGAGCAGTTGGCTTCGATGATGGTTGGTCGTGAGGTTGACCTTTCTGTTAACAAAGATCCGGCCAATCTAGGCGAGGCTAGTTTTCAGGTTCAGAACCTGACTGCCTTTAGCCCCAGTGGCAATAAGGTTTTGGACGATGTCAGCTTTGAAGTTCAACGAGGAGAAATCTTTGTCATCGCGGGTGTTCAGGGGAATGGTCAAACGGAGTTGGCCGAGTCAATCCTTGGTATTCAAGACAAGGTTTCGGGTTCTATAAAGCTTGAGGGGAAGGAGCTTTTAGGGAAATCGGTGAAAAAGGTTTTGGACTCGGGTGTTGGATTTGTTCCAGAAGACAGAACCGAAGATGGACTGGTTGCAGATTTCACCATTGCCGAAAACCTGATGCTGGATAGAAGTGACAGGCCACCATTTGCCAAGGGAATTCAACTTCAGCTGAAAAATCTTCATGAGTTTGCGGGGCAGAAACTAAAGTCTTTCGACATTCGCGCAAGGAGCATCTTCAGTAAAGCAAACCAGCTCTCTGGAGGAAATCAGCAAAAGGTGGTTTTGGCCAGAGAGCTTTCCAGAGACTTGAAACTACTTATTGCGTCTCAGCCAACCAGAGGTCTGGATGTTGGATCTATTGAGTTTGTTCACGAGCAAATCGTTGCAGCCAGAGATTCAGGTATTCCGGTGGTCATCATTGCCACCGAATTGGATGAAGCCACCCAGCTTGGGGATCGGGTAGCGGTTATGTATAAAGGCAAAATTGTGGGAGTGGTCAGCCCGGATACCCAAAGAGAAGAGCTTGGAAAACTGATGGCTGGAATCAGCGCATGAAACAACAAAATCTAATCAGAGAGATCTTCAGCGGTAATGCCGTAATTCCAATCTTTGCTGTTGTAGCCAGTTTCTTGTTCGGTGGCATCCTGATTGCATTTGCCAATGAAGAGGTGCAGGAGGCGAGTGGTTATTTCTTCTCAAGGCCTGGCGACACAATTTCCGCTGTTCTGAACAGCGTAGTTGGGGCGTATGACGCTTTATTCAGAGGGTCGATTTTCAACTACCAAGCGTCAACTGCTCAGGGAATGATTAAACCGTTGACTGAAACCCTGGCTTTCGCTACACCAATCACTCTTGCTGGTCTTGGCTTGGCGGTTAGCTTCCGGAGTGGTCTTTTCAACATTGGCGCGCAGGGTCAGATTATTTTCGGCGCAATGTTTGCAGGTTATGTTGGCTTGAGTTTTGAATTGCCGTTTTTGATTCATATGCCAATGGCTGTTTTGGCAGGTCTGTTAGGTGGGGCACTCTGGGGCGGACTGGTTGGACTGTTGAAGGCAACCACTGGTGCCAATGAGGTTGTTGTCACCATCATGTTCAACTATGTGGCGCTGCTACTTTTGACCTATTTATTGAAAACACCAGTTTTTCAAGCACCCAATCAGGTCAACCCCATTTCTTCGCCGGTTGCGGAAAGCTCTCGACTTCCCGGCATTTTGGGTGACGGGTTCAGACTGCACTTCGGATTGATAATCATGCTTGCCATGGTTGTTGCCGTTTGGTGGTTGATGCACAGATCTTCTATTGGTTTCCAGTTCAGGGCACTGGGCTACAACCCATCTGCTGCCAGAACAGCGGGAATTAACATTCCACTTACCTACATCCTGGTGATGGCGGTAAGTGGTGGTTTGGCAGGCATGGCTGGAGCCAGTCAGGTGCTGGGGGCTGATCGACAGCTAACCGTTGGCATCAGCGCAACCTTCGGATTTGATGCAATTACCGTGGCACTTCTGGGGAGGAATAACCCATTCGGGGTGTTGGCCGCAGGTTTGTTGTTTGGTGGGCTGCGCTCAGGTGCCGTGTTAATGCAGGCCAACCAAGGTGTGCCGGTTGACATCGTGTTGGTTGTTCAATCAACAATTGTTTTGTTTATAGCCGCCCCTCCTTTGGTGAGGTCACTGTTTAGGCTTCCCAAGCCCAAGGCGGTGCAGGCGTGAAACAGAGTAAAAAGACCCCAATTGCACTAATTGTTTTGCTCCTGGCTGCGAGTTTGATTGTTCCAAACGTTGGGGGAGAACAACTTGAGGTTCAAATAGCTACCAGGACAGATTTGTTTCCTATTCCGAATATCATTCTCCCCTCACAGGGTTTTGCAACCGTGATGCTGGCATTGATGCTTGCTATGACGGCTCTGAGTGTTTATTTGACCTTTGTTAGAAACAAAAAGACCCCTTTGATTGCTGTTATAGCATTTAGCTTTGGCTTGATCATGGCGGTTCTTGCATGGCTTTTCTCTGGAGCCACCATGACCTTCACAACTCTTTTGGCGGGTTCATTAGCACTTGCCGTTCCATTGATTTTTGGTTCTTTGTCTGGAGCTTTGAGTGAAAGAGTTGGAATCATCAACATTGCCATTGAAGGTCAGCTACTGGCTGGTGCCTTCACCTCGGCTCTGGTGGCCTCGGTAACCGACAGTGTTTTGCTTGGAATCTTAGCGGCAATGATTGCGGGTGCCCTGGTGGCATCAATTTTGGCAGTGTTTTCAATCAAGTATCTGGTTGATCAAATCATCACCGGTGTGGTGATAAATGTTTTGATTATTGGTCTCACCAGCTTTTTATTCTCAACACTGCTGGCGGATAACATCTCGTTGTTAAACCAGCCGCCAAGGTTTGAGCGAATCTCAATTCCGCTGCTTGGACAGATTCCCGTCATTGGCCCCGTTTTGTTCAATCAGACACTGATTGTTTATTTGATGTATTTGGCGGTTGCCGGAGTGTTTTTGGCTTTATTCAAAACTCGCTGGGGCCTCAGGCTTCGATCAGTCGGAGAATACCCAAAGGCCAGTGACACGGTTGGTATTAATGTATTCCGAACCAGATATATGTCGGTAATGATTGGTGGCGCACTAGCTGGACTCGGAGGAAGTTTTTTCACCCTTGGCCAGGTGGGAGCGTTTGGAAAAGAAATGACAAATGGGGCTGGATACATCGCATTGGCAGCCTTGATTTTCGGTAGATGGAACCCCGTTTACGCAGCAATGGCGGCTTTGCTTTTTGGTTTTGCTCTAAATTTGCAATATGCGCTGCAGATAGTTGGATCACCTCTACCTAGCGAGTTTTTGCTGATGCTTCCATACGTGCTTACAGTAGTGGCCGTGGCAGGTCTGGTTGGAAAAGTGAAAGGCCCTGCGGCGGCCGGAAAACCTTACGTGAAGAGCTAGCTATGGAAATTAACTGGGAACAACTTAGGCAAGTCGCCGCCAAGGCGAGTGAAAAGGCATACGCCCCTTATTCAAACTATCCGGTTGGGGCTGCCGCCATCACAGACAGTGGGCAAATCATCAGTGGTGCAAATGTTGAAAACGCAAGCTATGGATTGACTCTCTGCGCCGAGTGCTCACTGGTTTCAGAATTGTTTGCCAAGGGCGGCGGCAAATTGGTTGCGTTTTGCTGCGTTGACCAAGAAGGTGCGGTGATCATGCCCTGCGGAAGATGCCGTCAACTGTTGAGCGAGCATGCAGCCACCGGCATGATGCTGGAGACCATAAGCGGAATCAAAAGCATCGAGGAAGTAATCCCAGATGCCTTTGGCCCAAGTGATTTGCAGGAGAACTAAATGGCTGTGAGTGCCGTTGAGCTGATTGTAAAAAAAAGAGATAAGCACGAACTTTCAAACCAAGAGATTCAGTGGTTGATTGAAAACTACACAACCGGCCAAATAACCGATGAGCAGATGAGCTCAATGGCCATGGCAATCTTGCTCAATGGCATGAGTCGCGATGAGGTCAGATTTCTAACTCAAGCCATGATTGAGTCTGGTGAGACCATGAACTTTTCAGGTCTTGATAAACCCACAGCCGATAAACACTCCACCGGTGGTGTTGGTGACAAGATCACCTTGCCGCTGGCCCCGCTGGTTGCAAGTTACGGGGTAGCGGTTCCTCAACTGAGTGGCAGGGGACTTGGCCACACTGGTGGCACATTGGACAAATTTGAGGCCATTCCTGGCTGGCAGGCAAGCCTCAGCAATCAGCAGATCTTTGATCAGCTAAAAACCGTAGGTGCTGTGGTGTGTGCAGCGGGAGACGGATTGGCACCGGCAGATAAAAAGCTATATGCACTTAGAGATGTAACCGGCACGGTGGAGGCAACTCCTCTCATTGCTTCTTCGATTATGAGTAAAAAAATTGCTGAGGGAACCAAGGCTCTGGTGCTTGATGTGAAAGTCGGTAGTGGTGCGTTCATGAAGGATTTAGAGCAGGCAGACAAGCTTGCAAACACCCTGGTCGAGATTGGCAGGGACTCCTCGGTTGCAACAAGTGCGTTCCTCACCGATATGTCCACACCACTTGGCAAAAAAATTGGAAATGCTTTGGAGGTCGAAGAATCCCTTGAGGTGCTAGCAGGCGGTGGACCAGCAGACGTTGTTGAGCTAACGGTTGAGATAGCAAGAGAAATGTTGAAACTAGCTGGGGTTGAGGCGGATCCGTCAGAGAATCTCAAAAATGGCAAGGCAATGGATAAATGGGTTGAGATGGTTGCAGCACAGGGCGGTGATGCGCATGCTCCCTTGGACAAAGCCAAGCACTCAGAATCGGTCGTTGCTGAGACCGATGGTTATCTAAACATTGATGCCCTCGGGGTTGGCATGGCAAGTTGGCGCCTGGGTGCGGGCAGGGAAAAACAAGGTGCTGAGGTTCAGAACGCTGCTGGGGTGGTGTTGAATAAAACTCAGGGTGAATGGGTTAGCAAGGGCGAGTTGATATGTGAGTTGTTTACTGACGCTGAGCAGAAAATTGAGGGGGCAACGATGGACATTGCACAGGCCGTTGAAATCGGAGAAAAAATTGAACGCAAGCCGATTATTTTGAAGGAGATGCGCTGATGGACATTCAGAAACTGCCAAAGATTTCACTTCATGACCACCTTGATGGTGGTCTTCGAAGCTCAACCATGATCGAGATTGCAGATGAGATTGGCTACAAGCTTCCCGAAAGCGAACCGCATGGGCTATCGACCTGGTTTTATCAAAACGCCAATTCAGGCTCCTTGGAGCGTTACTTAGTCACCTTTGACCACACCATCGCTGTTATGCAGAAGCCTGAACACCTGCGCAGGATTGCAACCGAGACAGTATTGGATCTTCATGCCGATGGTGTCATTTATGCCGAGCTTCGCTGGGCTCCGGAGCAGCACCAGCAATCTGGTTTGACTTTGCAAGAGGCAGTTGATGCGGTTCAGGATGGACTGGAAGAGGGCATGGAGCTGGTGGAGGCGATGGGTGGATTTATCCGCACCGGCCAAATAGTTTCTGCGATGAGGCAGGGAAATCGCAGTCTCGAGATAGCAGAACTTGCTGTTGCCAATAGAAACGATGGAGTGGTTGGCTTTGACATTGCTGGGCCTGAAAAAGGATTCCCGCCATCCATGCATAAAACAGCCTTTGATTTTCTAGCGGATCAGCTAATGCCAATCACCGTTCACGCGGGTGAAGCGGATGGGTTGAGCTCAATCAAGGATGCAATCGTAACCGGTCGTGCGCTGCGGCTTGGGCATGGAGTGAACATCATTGAGGATGTGATGCTGACTCGAACCGAGGGTGACACGGATTTGGTCTTGCTGGGACCAGTTGCCGAGTGGGTGCACGATAGGCAAATTGCCCTAGAGATTTCCCCCAGTTCAAACCTGCAGACCGGAGCAGGTGAACAATTGGGTTCAGGAATCGCTAATCACCCGTTTGACTCTTTGTATGAGCTTGGTTTTCAGGTGACTGTTAACACCGACAACAGATTGCAGTCAGCAACCACCCTGACACGAGAATTGGAGATGCTAAGTGAGAATTTTGAATACGGCATTGAAGATCTTCATCAGTTTCAAATCAACGCCGTTGAAGCCAGTTTCCAAAGCCTTGACACTCGCGAGGAACTGATGGAGATGATTGATAGTGGCTTCACCCAGTTTGAATGAATTTATCGCCCCTGAAGCAATTACCTTCGGCCACTTCGAGAGTTTTCTAGAGGCAAGTGAGGCGGCTGGTGATTTACTGGTCAGCTCTGGACTGGTGCTGAAAAGCTATGTAGATGAGATTTTAGAGATAATTCAAACAAAGGGCCCTTACATGGTGATTGCTCCATCAGTGGCAATTGTTCACGGACGACCATCCGATTCTGTTATCAAAACCGGTGCATCTGTAATCATCAACCGCGAAGGGGTTTTTAGCGGGAATGAGAAAAACGATCCGGTTCGAGTGATTATTGCAATCTCTGCCAAAGACGATGCAGCTCATTTGCAGATGCTTACTGCGATTGCTGAGGTTTTTAGTCAGCCCAAGGCTGTTGAAAACCTGGTGAATTGTTCCTCTTCTGGCGAAGTTCTCGATGCATTTTCCATAAACCTGACATGATTTTCTCATGAAGCTTTTAGCGGTGTGTGGAATGGGGATCGGAACCTCAGTTTTGTTGAAAATGAACGCTGAGAAAGTCCTCAGTCAACTGGATATTGAGGCTGATGTTGACGCAACCGACATCAAATCTGCACTCAATCCTGATTCACTCGCTCAGATAGTTCTCTGCACCCCTGAACTTAGCTCGCAACTTGATGGAATTAGAGCTGAAGTCATCAGCGTGGAAAATGTTTTTGATCTAGACGAGCTATCTCAAAAGCTGACAAAATCACTGCTCTAGAATTTTTTGAACTGACTCCCTGATTTGGTCCATCTTAGACTTGGCCTCCCGAGCATCGGTCCCCTTACTCTCCAGATAGCACTTGAGTTTGGGTTCTGTTCCACTGGCCCTAATCAATGCCTTTGAGTTTTCATCAAAGCGTATTTCCAACATATCCAGCCTGGGGTCGGTGATGCTCAAATCAGTGATCTGACTAGTCTTGCCATCAACCTCTAGCTCTCCAGATGCCCTGATGATTGAAACCGTTTGGGCAACTTTTTGATTGCTTTCTAGTCTTAGAGAGATTTGATCGGTTTCATAAAACCCCGTGAACTCAGAGATTTCGTTCAGACGGTCAATCAGGCTAAGACCCTCTGAACTTATCTGATTGGCGACAGAGCTCACCAGCAATGCAGCCGTTAGGCCATCTTTATCGGCTGTGAAGTGGGGGTCCACGCAATAACCAAGTGCTTCTTCAAATCCAAAGACTAAATTCTCAACCTTTGATATCCACTTAAATCCAGTTGCGGTTAGTTCATGATTCAACCCATAAAACTTGGCCAGTTTGCTTATTTGCGTGCTGGAGACATAGCTTGCAGCCAGCGTTCCAAATTTGTGAGACCTGGCAATGTGATCAGCGAGCAGAATTCCCAATTGGTTTCCAGTGAGCATGGAGTATTCACCATCGTGTTTCACCCCAACTGCTAATCGGTCGGCATCTGGATCATTGGCAAGGATTAGATCTGCATTCACCTCGAGTGCTTTCATAAGTGCCAAATCCATGGCTCCAGGCTCTTCTGGATTTGGGAAATCAACCGTCGGGAAGTCCCCATCTGGCTGCATTTGTTCCTCCACCGGGAACAGATTTTCAAACCCTGCCTGATTCAGAACTTTTTCTGCAATACCCCAGCCAACTCCGTGCATTGCTGTGTGCACAATTTTCAGGTCTGATTCACCGACAGAATCCACCAATTGCGCAGCCCGCTCAAGGTATTTATCAATGTGTTGATTGCCAATCAACTGATAATCACTGGATCTGTTTGCCGGATTGATTTCAGTAACTGAGGCAATCGCATCGGCTATTTCAGAATCTTGAGGTGGGGTGATTTGTGAGTGGCCAGTTTCTCCCCCAAGGTAAACCTTGTAGCCATTATCAGCCGGTGGGTTATGGCTGGCGGTGACCACCACCGCAGCCGAGCAGCTTAGATTTTTTGAGGTGAAAGCAACTACAGGTGTTGGGATTGCTTGATCGAAAAGATAAACCTTGATGCCCTCTGCGGCCATAATCTCGGCTGAATCCTTGGCAAAAATCTTTGAGTTTTTTCTGCCGTCATAGCCAATCACTATCGACAATCCGCTTTCAGCATCGAGGTATTGCTCACGATTTTTGTTGAGAAAATCAGCGAGTCCTTTGCTGGTTTGACTGACGGTGAGACGATTCATGCGCATTGGTCCTGGACCGAGAGCCGCTCGCAAACCAGCCGTTCCAAAACTTAGTCGATCACTAAAAAGCTTCTCAAGCGTCTCGTGGTTTTTGCTATCGATCAACTCTTGCAATTCAGCCTTAGTTTCTGGATCCGGATCTGCATCCAGCCAAGACTTCACATAACTTAATTCCATTACAGCCTGTTCACAATCTCTGCCAATAACTTGGCTATTTTTGGCTCTGCCATCTTGCCTGCATCAATAACCTCTTGATGGGAAAGTGGGGTTTTTTGAATTCCCGCCGCCAGGTTGGTTATCAAGCTCATGCCAAAAACTTCCATGCCTGCTGCTCGGGCAGCGATTGCCTCGATTGCGGTGGACATGCCAACGATGTCCCCACCGATGGACTTGGCCATCATCACCTCGGCAGGCGTTTCGTAGTGAGGGCCGGGAAATTGCACATAAACACCCGAATCCAGGCTTGGGTCAACCTCCAAGGCTAGCTTGCGAATTCTGGATGAATACAGATCCGTTAGATCTACGAAGTTGGCGCCTTTCAATGGAGAGCTTGCGGTTAGGTTGATGTGATCGGAAATCAACACTGGTTGTCCAGCTATCCACTTTTCATTGATGCCACCCGCTCCATTTGTTAGCACCATGATTTTTGCCCCCATGGCAGCACTAACCAGGACGCCGTGGGCTACGGAGTCAACACCGTGGCCCTCGTATAAATGAGTTCTAGCGCCAACAACTAGCGCCTTCTTCCCACTCTCCAACTGCATAATTCTGAGCTTTCCGGTGTGACCACTCACGCTGGTTTTATGAAAACCTGGAACCTCAGAAGCGTCAATGTTTGCAAGCTCTTCTCCTGCCAGGTCAGCAGCTTTGGCCCAGCCTGAACCAAGAGTCAGTGCCATGTCGACTGATTCGATGCCAGTTAGTTCGGTGATTGTTTTGGAAGCTGCCTCAGCATTTAGTTTGGGGTTTTCCATCCCTGCAGTTTATTTGAATAGGGCCTCACCAAGAAGCGATATGTGTAAGAGAATGGAGACGTGGCACAGAAATTTCCAACACACAGAATAGTTATCATCGGAGCGGGTCCCGGCGGCTTTGAAGCTGCCCTTGCCGGTCGGCAACTGGGAGCTGAGGTAATCCTGGTTGAGCGCGAGGGTTGGGGCGGGTCAGCGGTTTTGACCGATGTGGTTCCATCTAAGACATTAATCGCGGTTGCAGATATCTCTAAGAGATTTTCAGAGATTGACTCGCTGGGGCTAAAATCTGCTGGAGCCAAAATTGAAGTTGATTTGGAAGCTGTCAATCAAAGGCTTAAAAATCTTGCCAGAGAACAATCATTAGACATGCAGGTGCAGCTCGAGCAGGCTGGAGTTCAACTGATCAATGGCTCGGGGCGACTGGATGGAAACCATGCGGTCATTGTCACCCCGAATGATGGAAGCCCAGAACAAAGAATTGAAACCAAAACAATCATCATCTCCACAGGGGCAAGGCCAAGGGAGTTGGAGGATGCGAAACCGGATGGTGAGCGAATCTTTAACTGGAAGCAGCTCTACAACCTGAAAAAACTACCCGAGCACCTAATTGTTGTTGGATCCGGTGTGACCGGCGCTGAGTTTGCAGGTGCCTATCTAGCTCTTGGAACAAAAGTAACACTGGTGTCGAGTCGAGACTATGTGTTGCCGGGTGAGGACCAGGACGCCGCAGTTGTTTTGGAAAATGTTTTCAAGCGTGGCGGCATGAGAATTATGAACAAGGTCCGGGCCGAAAAGGTTGAAAACACCGGGGATGGTGTCAGGGTGACCCTTGGCAACGGGGAAGTGCTGATGGGTTCTCACTGCCTGATGGCGGTAGGTTCAATCCCAAACACCGAAAGTTTGAACTTGGAAGAAGCTGGTGTTGAGACCAACGACCAAGGCCAGATTGTTGTAAACAAAGTAGCTGGAACATCCAGGGCGAATGTTTATGCTGCGGGTGACTGCACCAATTTCTTGCCTCTTGCATCTGTGTCCTCGATGCAGGGCAGAACCGCTGTGTTTCACGCAATGGGTGATGTCTCAACCCCGACTCAGCTTCGCAATGTGACAGCCAACGTTTTCACCTCGCCTGAGATCGCCTCCGTTGGCTGGCCTCAGTCAGCAATTGAAAACGATGAGGTCAGAGGCTTCATTCACAAAATTGAACTTGAGAGTAATCCAAGGGCAAAAATGATGGGTGTTCAGGATGGGTTTATAAAACTGTTTGCATCCACGGGTGGAACCGTCATCGGTGGAGTGGTTGTAGCACCTCGTGCAAGTGAGTTGATTTATGCGATTGCAGTGGCAGTTGAAAACAGGTTGACAGTGGATGACCTCAGTGCCACCTTTGCTGTTTACCCATCTTTATCTGACTCAATTTCTGATGCCGCAAGAGCTTTGCACGTGCCGATTGTCTAATCGGCTATAGAGAGAATCTTGGTTCCCGCTGACAGAGTGGTTCCCGTTTCAACTTTCAAATCGGTGACTCTACCGCTTCTGTGAGCGGTCACGGGTTGCTCCATCTTCATAGCCTCCAACACCAGAAGTAAATCGCCCTCATTCACATGATCGCCTTCAGAGACCACCACTTTCACGACATTGGATTGCATGGGCGCAAACACAACATCGCCCTTGATACCAGAGTGTGACGTTTGTCGGTGAGACTGTTTTCTTCTCGGTGGGCTTGAATACTTAACTCCCTCGCCCAAGATTCTGCTTGGCAGTGACACACTGACCAATTGACCATCCACCTCAGCAGTGACTGTTTGCATTGAATCCTGCTGATCTAATTCAGCAATGCCCGACCAGGGTTCGATCTCATTTTTCCACTTTGTTTCAACCCAGCGAGTAAAGACTGAAAATGGCTGACCTTCGGCAGTGAATTCTGGTTGATTGACCAACAGTCGATGGAAAGGAATCACGGTTGGGATTCCATGAACCTGAATCTCATCCAGAGCCCGACGCGCCCGCTCCAATGCCTGGTCTCTGCTGTCGCCGGTGATGATGAGTTTGGCAAGCATGCTGTCAAAGTTTCCACTCACTGTGTCGCCTGCCTTGACCCCCGAGTCAAATCGGATTCCAGGACCTGAGGGTTGGTGGATACTTTGGATCTTGCCTGGAGTAGGCATGAAGTCCCGACCTGGATCCTCACCATTGATTCGAAACTCAAGGGAGTGCCCTTTGATTTCTGGGTCTTGGTAGTCAATGGTTCCACCAGCTGCAATCCTGAGTTGTTCGCGCACCAGATCGATGCTGGTTACCTCTTCACTCACCGGGTGCTCCACTTGCAGTCGGGTGTTCACCTCCAGAAATGAGATGGTGCCATCGGCTCCAATGAGGAACTCACATGTGCCAGCCCCTGCGTAATTCGCCTCTTTCAGTATTTTTTTGGAGGCCTCATACAAGGCATCCACCTGAGACTTATCTAGAAAAGGAGCCGGGGCCTCTTCAACTAGTTTTTGGTGACGTCTTTGAACAGAGCAATCTCGGGTGGAGATAACCACCACATTCCCTGCTTGGTCAGCAAGGCACTGGGTCTCGACGTGTCTGGGCTTGTCGAGGTATTTCTCAACAAAACACTCACCCCTGCCAAAAGCTTGAACGGCTTCTCGGGTGGCGGATTCAAACAACTCCGCAACATCGTCTCCCTCGCGGGCAACCTTGATGCCTCTGCCACCACCTCCGTAGGCTGCCTTGATGGCGACTGGCAAACCGTGCTCGGCAACAAACTGCAAAACTTCATCTGCGTTTTTCACGGGGTTTTTTGTTCCTGGTGCCAGCGGTGCTCCGACTTTTTCGGCAATGTGTCTGGCGCTGATTTTGTCACCAAGGACTTCGATTGCTTCCGGGCTTGGACCCACCCAAATCATTCCGGCGTCAATCACTGCTCTGGCAAAATCTGCATTTTCAGCCAAGAAACCATAGCCTGGGTGAATTGCATCAACACCAGTTTTCTGAGCAATCCGAATTATTTTCTCGATGTTCAGATAACTCTCTGCTGCAGTCATGCCAACGAGTGAGTGGGCCTCATCCGCCATCAGTGCGTGGGGGGAGTTTCTGTCCCCCTCTGAATAGATGGCAACTGTCGGGATGCCACTGTCGTGGGCGGCTCTTATGATTCTGACCGCTATCTCACCTCTGTTGGCGATTAGCAGTTTTTGAATGCTGCGTTGCTCCATAACTGGCAAGCATATTGGTCAGATGGAATGATGTTGGAATTATTTCCAGAAATCGGTGTATTGATATTCCAATTCAGCCATCATTTCTCTCAATAAATTCAGCGATAGCCCCACAACTGTGTGGTAATCACCCTCTATCCGCCTAATAAAGCCACCACCTAGAGAATCAATGGTGAATGCCCCAGCCACTTTTAGGGGCTCTCCTGAATCCACGTAGCGCTCAATTTCTGAGTCTGAGATGTTCTCAAACCAAATCTTGGTGGCACTGAATTTTGTTGTGGCGTTTCCGGTATTCACATCAATCAGGGTTTGTCCACTGAACAGCTCGCCAGTTTTTCCACGCATTTGTTTCCAACGATCCACCGCAATCTTTTTTTCTAGCGGCTTACCCAGAATTTGGTTTTCAAAACTGAGAGCTGAATCTGCACCAATCACCAGATAGTCACCGCCATTCAGTGAATCTGAAACATTGTTAGCTTTGGCAAGTGACAGGGTTTTCACATACTGTTCTGGAGATTCTGCCTTTCCGGGGTGCAAGACAGAGTCTTCATCCACTGAGCTTGGGATTGATTTGGGGTCAAAACCCGCTGATTTCAAAATCTGCATTCTGGCCGGAGATTGACTGGCGAGAATTAATTGGGTCATTGGATAAGGATAATACGTCGCAGTGTTTCGCTAAGCTCGAACCATGTTGAATAGGGTTCTAACCGTCGCCATCGTTGATGACCACGAGGCTGTACGTTATGGGTTTGCTGGTGCCTGTGAAGAATTTGGTTACAAACTAGAGGCATCGGCATCAACCGTTTCGGATCTGATGCATCAACTTGATGGCAACACTGCGGATGTCGTGGTCATGGACCTGTCTCTCGCTGACGGTTCACTGGTTGGCGAAAACGTCAGAACTATTGTCAGCGAGGACATGCCTGTACTTATTTTTTCTATTGCCGACAGGCCAAAGCTAATCAGGACTGCAATCAAAAGTGGTGCTCACGCGATTGTTCCCAAAAGCGAGTCGATGCATGAACTAATGAACGCAATTGATTTGACCTCGAGAGGTGTGTTTATCAATAACGCAGAAACAACCGCGGCCATTGATTCGGATCAGGATTTCAAAATCGCACAGCTAACCGACAGAGAGCGACAGGTGTTGACGCTTTATGCAAGTGGCCTGGCACTGAAACAGGTCGCCTACCAGTTAGGCGTGGAGAGATCCACTGCCAAGGAGCATATTGACCGGGTTAGGCGAAAATACTCAAAGCTTGGTCGACATGCTGGCACCAAAATTGATTTGCTTCGCAGGGCCATTGAAGACGGTTACATAAACGAGGAGCTGTTGTAGGTGGAGAACCTCTCATACTCTGCTCGAGGAACCGTCGAGCAAATAATATTTCGAGCCTTTAGCATTGCGGTTTTGCTAACCGGAGTCGAAGTGGTTGGAAATGCAATTGTTCAAAATTCGGTTCTGAAACCAACTCACTGGTTGCTGGTGGGGGTGATCGTGGCAAGTCAGGTTGGATTGTTTTATGGTTCTTGGTTTTCTCTCCGAGCACAACCCTGGCTTGTTTTTCATGGAATCTCGCCAATTATTGTGATTGCTCTTTGGCCGATTTTGGCAACTGATGTGAGCCTAATACCGGATGATTACAGACCATGGATATGGTGGGCGATGGGTATGAGTGCGATTTCACTGTCAGTTGTTTTGCGGCCACCTCTGAGTGTTATGTCTGCGGCACTCCTAACCGCTGCCTGGTTTTTATTTTCAGGCCAGAGCTTCGGGGGCGAAATGGGGCTTGAAAGAAGAGTGCAGGATTCGGTGCTGGTGTTGTTTTTGGGTGCCGTCTTTGGCTCTCTGGCTCGGTTGATTATCGGTCAGTTTGGAAGAGTGGATGAGGCCAACTCAGACTCACTTCGAGACTCTGTCGCTCGGGCTCAAAAAGATGCGGTTGAGCGAGAGCGGGGACTGGTTGATGCTTTGGTGCACGACAGGGTTCTGAACACGCTGTTACTGGCAGACAAGGCTAAATCAGAAGAAGACTATGAATCGGTTGCCAACTTAGCCTCACAGGCTTTGGCGGAGTTGGAAACTATGGGAAATGAAGAGTTAGAACAGACCTCATTTTCAACCCTTGCTTTAGTTAGAGCCTTGAGGACGGCGGTGTCTGAATATGACAATGTCATTGTTACCTCCGTGGGAGAGGGTTCGACGTCTGTTCCGGCCGAGGTTGCAGAGGCTTTGACGCAAGCGTCTTTGCAAGCTGTTGAGAATTCCAGGAAGCACTCGGGTGCGCCAAGAACTCATCTAAACACCGAAAGTGGAAAAGATTTTTTGGAAATCAGAATCAAAGACCACGGAAAAGGTTTTCGATTAAATCGAGTGAGTCGCAATCGACTCGGCCTGCGCCTGAGCATCATTGGCAGGGTTGAGTCAGTTGGTTGTCAGGCGAGAATCATTTCCAAGCCAGGAGTTGGCACGGAGGTGATTCTTCGATGGACTCGATAACGGCATCAAGGGTGACCATTTCGGTGGTCATCTTTTTATACAGTTGCTACCACGCATGGTTGGGATTATCTAGCCTTTATGCATACTCAATGCCATCGTTAGCGATTGGCCTAATTTCGACCTACCTTGTGTTCTCGCTAGCCAGCATCGTGTTCTCCAAGGGCCTGAAAATTCCCTTTTGGCTTGCTCTGATCAACCTGGTTTTCACTGCCGTCACACCTCTGATTTTTAGTCAAATAATTCTGGTTAGCGAGCCCGCAACATATGCCACCTGGTATGTGGTGGGGCTTGGCACGTTGATGGGGATCACTTCTTTCCGAGGACACGTGACCATTGGCTGGATTGGATTTGCACTGATTGCCGCGCAGGTTGTGATTTGGGGTGGATTTTCAGTTTTGCTAAATGCTGGAATCCTGGGTGCACTGTTGATGGTTTTTGCAGGGCACGTTTCAGGCTATGCAATTAGAACTGCTGACTATCAAGCAAACAAGGCAATGCTTGCCCAGCAAAAATCTTCGCTAACCGCAGTTGATAGAACTTACGCAAGAACTGCTCGGCAGGAAAGAATTCAACAAACACTTCAACGCGCAGAACCGTTGCTTAGCAAGATTGTTGAAAACAAGGGACAGCTCAGTCAGGAGCAAAGGCGAGAGGCGCAGTATTTGGAGGCTAGTCTTAGAGACCTGATTCGAGGCCGCGGCCTGATTGATGATCGTGTCAGTGAGGCCGCCAACCGAGCGCGCCAGCGCGGAGTTCGGGTAGAGCTATTAGACGACGGTGGCTTGGAGGACGTGGACCAGTCGGAGCGCGAGCAGATTCTAAAAAGAGTCACTGAGGCAATTGACAGTGTGAGTGATGGAAAGATTACGATTCGTTCCCCAAAGGGTGAAAGTTGGAAAGTGACAATTGCCGCTATGAGCCCTCAAAGATCTCAACCAAGCGTTTGGGAAACATTCTAAAAAGAGTTCGAAGCGGGTAGTCCCCCAACGACCACCCGAGTCGAACATTATAATTTTCTCAACCAGACGGACCTCTTGTAAGGAACTTCCCAAATTGGTTCCCGTCTTAATGGGGGACTGTCTTCCGAAGTTAGTCCCTGGATTCGGGGGCTTTTCTTGCTTGAAATGTCTTCACCCAGGCGGAGTTTCTGCTGGTAGCGGGTCGGGAAACGGCTTTGGTTTTGTTTTCTAGAAGTTGCGAAACCACAGCGGTTAGAGCAGCTTTTTTTGCTTCACTGAGCTGAGAGTGAATTTCAATTTCGGGAGTGGCTTTATTCATTACAGTGGAATGTTCCCATGCTTCTTAGGGGGAAGCTCAGCACGTTTGGTTCTGAGTGCACGGAGTGCTTTGATGACACTTGTTCTGGTAGCCGACGGTTCAATGATTCCATCCAGCTCTCCACGCTCTGCTGCCAGGAACGGGCTTGCCACGCTGTATGTGTATTCTTTGGCTAATTTTTGACGAACCTGCTCCACATCCTCGCCTGCTTCAGCAGCTTCTTTAATCTTGTCGCGGTAGAGAATGTTTACAGCTCCCTGACCACCCATGACAGCGATCTCAGCGGTGGGCCAGGCAAGGTTTATGTCTGCTCCCAGTTGCTTACTTCCCATCACGATGTAGGCCCCACCATAGGCCTTGCGAGTGATGACCGTGATCAGTGGCACGGTGGCCTCGGCATATGCGTATAGAAGCTTGGCTCCCCTACGAATCACGCCCGCCCATTCTTGATCGGTTCCAGGCAGGTAGCCGGGGACATCAACCAGGGTCAAAATTGGAATGTTGAAAGAGTCACAGAACCTAACAAACCTGGCCGCCTTCTCACCGGCATCGATGTTTAGGGTTCCAGCCATTTGCAGTGGTTGATTGGCAACAATTCCAACCGTCTGGCCATCAACTCGCGCAAAGCCAATAATGATGTTTGGAGCAAAAAGAGGCTGGATTTCTAAAAAGTCACCATCATCCACAGTTGACGAGATAACCGCATGCATGTCATACGGCTGGTTGGGACTGTCTGGGATTAGGGAGTCAAGCTTGAGATCTTGCTCGGTGATTTCTAATTCACGAGCTGGTTCGAATCTCTCGGCATTTGACATGTTGTTCTCTGGCAAAAAGCCAATCAGAGTTCGAACATAATCAATGCCGTCTGCTTCATCCTCGGCCAGGTAGTGAGCAACACCGCTGGTTTCGTTATGGGAACGAGCACCACCCAGTTCCTCCATGCCAACTTCCTCGCCAGTAACTGTTTTGATTACATCGGGACCGGTGACAAACATGTTGGATGTCTTGTCAACCATCACCACAAAGTCTGTGAGCGCTGGCGAATAAACAGCTCCGCCAGCGGCTGGCCCCATAATCAGCGAGATTTGAGGGACGACACCACTTGCCAGTGTGTTCTTTCTAAAAATCTCACCATATTTTCCAAGTGCGATTACACCCTCTTGGATCCTGGCCCCACCACTGTCCAAGATTCCAATGATTGGAACGCCGGTGTCTATTGCGATTTGCATTATTTTGATGATTTTGTTTCCGGCAGCCTCCCCAAGTGAGCCACCAAAGACTGTGAAGTCTTGGCTATAAACAGCGACCTGTTTTCCGTGGATTGTCCCAACCCCAGTGACCACACTGTCGCCGTAGGGTCTTTTCTCACCCTCTTCTCCGCGGCTTCTGACAAACTCGTCAATTTCAACAAAACTACCCGGGTCGAGTAATTGATGGACTCTTTCCCTGGCGGTTTGCTTCCCCTTGGCCCGTTGCCGATTTACTGCCTCTGACCCTGCTGAGTTCATGGCCTGTTGGTAACGAGTTTTGAGGTCGGCAATTCGACCCGCTGTTGTGTCCATCTCTGGATTGTCTGTCAAGATCTCTCCAATTTAGTGATGCCGACTACTTTAGTAATGTTTGAACTCCGTGAAGGGAATGCATGAAGCTAAATTTGTCATCCAAAGTTTGTCACAGGCTTGTTTTTTTGCAAACCGTCGGTTCCACCAATGATTATTTAGCTGATGCGGCAACCACGGATTCTGAGTCTTGGCCTGATTTCAGTGTGGTTTGTGCTCGAGAGCAAACAGCAGGCAAAGGGCGTAACCAAAGGGAATGGCTCTCACCTGCGGGATCTTCTCTGTCTGTCTCGATTTTGATTCGAAAACCATCAGAGGCCGCTCACTGGTATGGGATGGTTTTGGCAGTTGCGCTCACCGAGTCCTTGATTTCGCAAGGCGTGCAGGCGGGACTTAAGTGGCCAAACGATGTTTTGGTGGATGAGAAAAAGATTGCAGGGGTACTGGGTTTGGCACACCAAGAATTTGTTGTGGTTGGAATTGGCGTGAATTTGTTGCGGGTAGATTTGGAACAGACGGAGTCAATTGAAAACCTGCAGTTGAACACCGATTACGATTTTCAGCTTTCCAGGCTTCTGGAAAGATTTGTGGCAATCAGAAACAATTTTGAATCTGCAGGAAAACAGCAACTGCTAGCAAAACTTCGTGAAGTTTCTCATACGCTTGGAAAAAAGGTCAGGGTTCATACCGAAGCTGGAGAGCTAACGGGAGTTGCCACCGAGATTGATTCGGAAGGAATGCTGGTTCTGAATCAGGGAGAGCACAGGATTTCTGCAGGCGATATTTTGCACCTGAGAGGGGAAACAGCTTGAAAGTTGGAGTCATAGGCGGAGGCCAGCTGGCGAGAATGATGATTCCCGAGGCAATCGCGCTCGGTGTTGAGCTTAGGGTGTTTGCCGAAGCAGAGGGAATGTCTGCCGAAAACTCAACAACCGTGGTTGGTGATTACAAAAGCGCAGAGGAGCTTGGCTGGTTTGCGGATGGGGTTGATGTCATCACCTTTGATCACGAGCATGTGCCCCTTGCAACCTTGGAGCAGGTTGAAAGATCTGGAAGTAGCGTGCAGCCATCCAGTAGCGCGTTGCAATTTGCTCAAAACAAACTCTGGATGCGCAAAAGACTTTCCGATGCCGGCTTGCCAATGCCTGCTTGGAGTGAGGTTAGGACTTCTGCAGAGCTTGAGAAGTTCATGGCAGAAAATGGCGGAAAAGTCATTGTAAAAACCCCTGTTGGAGGATATGACGGCAAGGGCGTGAGGGTCATAGACGAACCTTCTGGGGTTGATGACTGGTTTGCGGAAATCGACAAACTAGGAGGGTCACTGCTTGCCGAACAACTAGTTGATTTCGATTCTGAAATTGCTGTGTTGTCTGCCCGTAGAGCAAGTGGTGAGTGGCGGGCGTGGCCCGCGGTTGAGACCATACAACTGAACGGAGTTTGCTCACAGGTGATAGCTCCAGCGCCAAATGTTGACCAACAGCGAGCTTTAGAAATCGCAGAGAGGATCGCCACCGAATTATCTGTCACCGGCGTCATGGCGGTTGAGATGTTTCAAACCAAAGATGGTCAATTGCTAATAAACGAATTGGCCATGAGGCCTCATAATTCCGGACACTTCACAATCGATGCATCCGTTACCAGTCAGTTTGAGCAGCACTTGCGAGCAGTTCTTGATCTGCCACTTGGGCTTACGGATATGACCTCGGATGTTTCGGTGATGGTGAACCTGCTGGGAACTGAAAAAGGAACTGACTTTTTAGAAAACTTTTCAGATGTCATGTTTCGCTTTCCCGAAGCAAAGATTCACACGTATGGAAAATCTCCCAGGCCAGGAAGAAAAATGGGACACATAACTGTGGTTGGGGATGATTTGGAAACTGTCAGATCTCGGGCGCTTTTGGCAGCCGCGGTCATAAGCGGGTCATAGGATGAAGTCGTGAGCGTAGCAATTGTGATGGGGTCTGATTCAGACTGGAAAATTTTAGAGCAGGCACAAGCAGTGCTGGCCGAATTTGGCATCAAGCCAGAAGTAGAAGTGTTGAGCGCTCATCGAACCCCCGATGCAATGCTCGAGTGGTCAAATCAGGCTGCCTCCCGTGGAGTTCAGGTCATCATTGCTGGAGCCGGCGGCGCGGCTCATCTGCCGGGGATGGTTGCGTCCATGACTTCACTTCCAGTTATTGGTGTACCTATTTCTCTGAAAAATCTGGAGGGCATTGATTCCTTGCTGTCAATTGCCCAAATGCCAGCAGGTGTCCCCGTGGCAACGATGGCGATTGACGGTGCTAGAAACGCAGGATTGATGGCAATCAGGATTTTGGGAGCTCAAGATAAGGAGCTTGTTTACAAGATGGATAAGTTCCGAGAGGAACTAAAAATAGAGGTTGGCAAGAAAAACGAGAAGCTGAAGGGTCAGCTGAACTAAACCGCCACGCCGACCAGCGTCTACACAAACCTTCAACTCTAAAATTAAGCTTTAACCTTGAGGAGGTCTGTCATGCGCTGGAGAGTCTCAGCTACTGCCTTAATTATCAGCTTGAGCCTGTCCGGCTGTTCCGCTTTTGTTCCCAGCTGGAACGCACAACCAACCCCCATCGAGATCGATAACGAAACAGAACCTCAAGACGTTAACGAAGTTGAACCGGAAACCGAACCGGAACCCGTTGATCCCGAACCCGAAACTGAACCAGAGCCAGTTGAAACAGAGCCTGAACCAGTTGAGCGGAGTGAAGTAAACGTGGATGTTGTGAGTGCCATGGTTTATCAGGATGAGGGTCAGCTGGAGGTAATCGTGCAGGTTTTAGATGTTGTTGAAGATGGAGGGGAGTGCAGCTTGAAATTACTTGCGGGTGATTTTTCTACAGAGCAAGCAGTGATGGCCAACAGGTCCAGTAACTACACTCAGTGCGCTCCGATTGATATCCCTCTTTCCAGCCTGCCCGGTGGAACGGCAGTTGTTTCTGTTGAGTACATTTCTGATTCTTATAAAGGCGAAAGCGAGCCCGTCTCGGTGGTGATTCCCTAGTGCGTAAATTTCTTACCCTGGCAGGGTCTGTTTCTTTGCTGTCTGCTCTGATTGTTCCGGCACAGCAAGCTGAGGCTGCTCCTCCAGGCAGTGCTTTTGATCCTGGTTTGATTATTTCTGACAGTGTGTTTTTTGACTTTGGAACCATGGGTGTTGATCAGATCCAAGAATTTTTTGATTCAAGGGTAGATAACTGCAGGGCAGACGCTTCAGGTCCTGATTGCCTGAAAGATTACGTGATGGACACACCCGCCATGGAAGCAGCAGATGGCAGATGTGCAGCAATTCCTGCAAGGAGTGGTGCAACCGCAGCACAGATTATCTACGACGTTTCAACAGCTTGTGGCATCAATCCGCAGGTTTTGATTGTGAAGCTTCAGAAGGAGCAGGGCCTGGTCACCAGTTCCAAGCCAACTGGCTATATGTATCGAGCTGCCATGGGCTATGGCTGCCCCGACAGTGACCCTGGAATTTGCGGAAAGGTCTACGTCGGTCTTTTCAATCAGCTATACAGAGGCGCAAGCCAGTTGCAGTGGTATGGGAACCCAGAGGGTTCTTTCACCTGGTTGCGCCCTGGCAGAACAGTGAACGTTCGTTACAGCCCAAGGTCATCCTGTGGCACCAAGAGCTTTGAGTTGAAAAGCCAGGCAACAGCAAACCTTTACTACTACACCCCCTACACACCCAACAACGCAGCCTTGAACAACATGTATGGCACGGGGGATAGTTGCAGCGCTTACGGAAACAGAAACTTCTGGCGATTTTTCCATGACTGGTTTGGGTCTCCAATTGGTGGAGGTTACCTGCTGCAGAGCGCGGGAAGCCCGCTTTATGTAATTAGCGGTTCCAAGCGATATGAAATTACCGACCCCAGCCAAGTGGAAGCGCTGCAAGCGCTGGGACCCGTCGGTGAGATTTCAGCCCCTTATCTAGAAAGCTTTGAAGATGGCGGTGCCATGCAGTTACTGGTTGAATCATCTTCAACTCAAGAATTGTTCGTGCTCGCTGGGGATAAGCGATATCTGGTTCCCAATTGTGAGGTGGCGGCTCAGTTCGGTTTAGATTGCAATGACAAACTTGTGCTTCCAAGTGCTCAATTACTTGAGTTTGAAAATGGTTTTGAAATTAGCCAGTTGGTGAACACTCAGTCTGGGCAATATTGGATCGAGAATGGTCAATATAGAAGAGTGTTCGACTCCCTGGCACTGCAAAAAGTGACCAATGTAGTTCCTCAGCCAATAGTGGCTGAGCTTGCTAATTTGCCAAGTCTCACTGCTGGTGCACCGCTGACCAGTGAGCTAGCAGTATTTGAAATCGAAGGTGATGACCGCTTGGCTCTTGCAGCAACCAATGGTCTTTACTTGATTGATCCGGCCATGGCTTCAGAGATCGGACTAACCAAATGGTTTGACGAAGCTCAGGGAGTGGTGACGCTTGATTATGCGATCAGCTCAGAGGTTCCATTGAGTGGTTTCGTGAAATCCAGTCGGGGAGATGGGTTTGCTATCACTGCATCAGGAAAACTCCCCGTGGATGAAATCGATCAGTTAGTTACCAATGCGGTGCAGGTGAGTGATGAGTTTTTGGAAAAGGTGCCGACGCTTGAGTCCAGCATCGCAACGCCAACTTTGATGAAATTCCCTAATTCCTTCTACACCTATGTCGTCAAAAATGGACAAAGGCAAACTGTTTTGCAAAGTGGAATGCTGAGTGACCTGGTTTCCGAACTTGGCCCAGCAATCACCCTTCCGGAGTCTTTAGTTACCTCAATCCCGGGTGGATTCGCAGCAACAGCGCCGGCCAGTGTTATTCGCGGAAAGCAATCCGGCTCACTATTTTTGATTGATGGCTATGACAAAAAGATTCCTTTGGGATCAAGTGCACAGGCAGTAGCCTCCACAGACAGACCGATTTACGAATTAAACGACAAGTTCCTTGATAGGCATGAAACCCTCGAGCCCATGACTCAGGCAAAAATTAGGTGCGGCTCTGCAAATTATTTCCTGGATGAGGGCAAGTTGATTCCAACCAGCCCACAGGTTTTCGCTCAGTATCCTGGCAATGCAGTCGAGCTGGAAGCTTCAACCTGTCAGGCAATGGGTGAACAGGAAACCCAGATGACTCAATTCATTCGCAATCAGAACCGAGAGATTTTTGTTGTAGTGCAGGGAGAAAAATTTGCCATGGAAAACTTTGGTGAGTACCAGAGTCTGAGTGAAGATTCACTCGGCTATAACTGGGTCTCCAACTGGTTTGCGGACAACATTCCAACAGGTTCTGAGCTTCCAGCTAACACCAATATCGTGACTGAGGACGGCGCCACCATAGGAGACTTCATCAGCGAAGAGGAAACCAGCCCAACATCCCCCAGTCAGCCCTCGCCAACCGCACCAGAAGCTACTGAGGCGAGGGAGTATGTTGTTCAGCCAGGAGACTTTTTGTCTAAGATTGCTGCCAGCCAGGGAACAACCGTGGCCGAGTTGGTGGAGGCGAACAATCTCACAAACGCCAACTTCATCCGAGTTGGTCAGGTATTGATCATCCCTGGATCAGACGGTTCAACGGAGATGCCCGGCGAGTCTGAGCCAGAGCCAGAGCCACAGCCAGAGCCTGCTCCGCAGCCAGAGCCTGAGCCAGATGTCACCCCCACTGGTGAAACAGGAGACATCGAATACAGAGTCAAGAGTGGTGATTTTTTGAGCAGAATCGCATCACAATTCGGTGTGCCAACTTCGGAAATTGTCAGCGCGAGTGGATTGAGTAATCCAAATCTAATTTTTGTTGGACAGGTTCTAACAATTCCCAATCAACCGATTCAAGGTGGCGACGAGTCGCAATCCGAGCCCGAGACTGAGACTGAATCGGGCCCCACACCCGAGGCTGAGCAGCAACAGACCTATGTCGTCCGAGCGGGGGATACCCTATTTAGAATTGCGGCGAGATTCAGTGTTAGTTACCGAGCGATTGTTGAAGAAAACGGAATTACAAACCCAAACCTCATTCGAGTGAACCAACTTCTTAGAATCCCCTAGAAGACCAGGCTGTTTGCGCGATTTCTTCTAGTCCAAATTCTGCCTTCCAACCCAGGGCTTTCTGAATCTTTTCGGATGATGCAATCAATTTCGGTGGGTCACCTGCTCGTCTATTCGTCACATTAAGTTCAAAATCAATTCCTGAAACTTTTTTGAGCTCAGTCAACACCTCAAAAACACTGGACCCTTCACCAGTCCCAACATTGAATACTTCATTGCCAGGATTCTTTAGCTGGGGAATGGCGTCGATGTGGGCGCGTGCTAGATCCATGACGTGGATGTAATCTCTAATACAACTGCCGTCCTCGGTTTGGTAATCATCACCAAAAACGCTTATTGGTTCGCCATCTCTGATTTTTGAAATAGCTATGGGAATCAGGTTTAGCGCCTGTTTGTCAGCAAGATCTGGCCAGCCAGTTCCAGCTACGTTGAAATATCTCAGCGATATAGCACTTAGCCCCCATACTTTGGCGTTGTCTATCATCCACTCACCCACCAGTTTTGTCTGCCCATAGGGGTTTATTGGATTGGTGGAGCTTTGCTCAGTCACCTGCTCAACATCAGGCATTCCATAAACAGCGGCAGAGCTGCTGAAAACCAATTTCTTCACACCAACTGTTTTCATCGCGTTTAGGAGGTTTAGAAGACCGCCGACATTTGACTTGAAATAGAGTTCAGGTTTTTGAACACTTTCACCAACCTGTTTTCTGGCGGCAAAGTGAACGACTGTTTCAATGTGGTGATTTTTGAGGATACGAGCTAGCTCTTTCTCCGCGTCTGGGTTTTCAAGTTCAAGCTCGTAGGATTCATGTTGAATGCGGTCTGACATTCCGGTGCTGAAGTCATCAACTGACACAACTGAGTGTCCAGCCTCAGTCAAGAGTCTCCCGACATGAGAGCCAATGTATCCGGCACCGCCAGTGATAAGCACATTCACACCCCAAGGCTAGTCATTGAATGCAGAATTGAGAAATTACTCAAATTGGAAAAAGTTCAACTTGACTTATGCATAGTTACACGTGTGTAATTACATTTGAGAAGTTTGAGGGAGAGGTTTAAATGCCAGAAGAAAATTTAGCTGCGAATTGGTTCGTAGACGTTCTTCGGTTGGGGGTGGCAAATGCTTACGACGACCAGGCTGTCGATCCACTTTCATGGCAGGGTGACGCATTGTGTGCACAAACTGACCCCGAGGCCTTTTTTCCCGAAAAGGGCGGCTCCACCAGAGATGCTAAGAGGATTTGTGGGCAGTGTGAGGTCAAGTCCGAATGCTTGGAGTATGCATTGAAAAATGACGAAAGATTCGGCATCTGGGGAGGCCTCAGCGAGCGGGAGCGCAGGAAACTGAAGCGTCGCGCTTAGTATTAATTCATGTCGCTTTCAGTAACCGCCCTGGTGATTGGCGGCAATGCTGATTATCTTGAAGAGACAATCTTCGGCATTCAAAGTCAGTCAACTCAACCGAATCAGATTCTTATTGGGTGCACTTCAGAAAGCGAACGCGAGATTGCGAAGAAACACGATGTTCCTCACATCGATATCGAGGGGAGCTTTCAAAAAAGGCTCAGCTCGCTTGTTTCTGCGGTAGAAAAGCCAGATTGGTTTTGGGTTTTATTCGCAGACAGCTGTCCTGACCCCGATGCTCTGTATCATCTGGCGCTAACGGCTGAGACCTCACCATCGGCTTCAGTATTGGGGTCAAAACTAGTTCGCTGGGAAACCCCAAATATATTTGCAAGTTTTGGTAAGACTCTTTCGCCGCTGGGTTCAAGCTTTGACTTGGTGGATTCAGAAATGGATCAGGGACAGCACGATCTGATTCGTGATGTTTTAGCATCTGATTACGCGGGAAGCCTGATCAAGTCAGATTCAATTCAGGATCTGCCGAGTGAGTCAACACCAATGGCTGCGGGCTCCTTGGTGTTTGGAATCAAACAGTGGGTTCAGGGAAGAAGGGTGCTGGTTGAATCAAAATCTAAGGTGAGGCTTGGCGAAGCTCATGCGATTGATGGCGCCAGAAATTTGTTTGGTTCACATTTTGCCAAGAGGTATGCGGATTATCACCTGAGTATCATCACCGCGCCGGTGATCCTCAGCTTCTTTCTTTGGCTTTTTTTGCCACTGGTTTCCATCATCAGATCCATTTGGCTGATCGGATCTCGCAGGGTCAGGTTATTCCTTCCCGAACTATTTGCTGGATTCGCGGCCTTTTTTTCGCTTCCAGCTCACCTGAATGGTGCTAGAAATCTTCGAAAGATTGGGAAACCGAGCTCAATTTCTTCTTTGCGGGTTGGGTTTGCAGAAATTAGAGACAGGTCTAGACGGAGGTTTAGCGAATTACCACCGGCAGCCTATAAGCCTGGTTTGTTCAGTGGCCCGTGGGCTTGGTTGATGCCATTGACGTTGGTCGCCAACTACAGATTATTGCCTGGAAACGAAGTTGTCCTGGGTGGAAATTTCTTGCCCCTGAGTGCTAATTGGACCGAATTGATATCAGGCGCATGGGGGCTTGATAGTGGATATCCAACAGACCCTCTTGTCTTTCCATTGAGTTTTATTTCAGCATTCAGCTTCTGGTCACCATCGGCGGCTCTGGGTTGGTTTGTGTTTTTGGCTCCAGCTTTTGCTTTTGCGGGAGCTTGGCTTGCACTTTCCAAACTGAGTGAGCAAAAACTTCTAATCAGCACCCTGAGTCTTGCTTATGCCATCGGGCCACTCTATGCAATTCAGTTGCTAGAGCCTGACATTGGGTTAGTTGTTGGTTTTGTTGGATTGGGTTGGTTAGTTCACTCGTTGATTATGGTGATTCAATCTTCGGTGAGTTCCAGAGCTTGGCGTTGGATGGCTTGGTCGGGATTTATGTTGGCGATGGTGGGAGCATCATCACCATCAGCAATTCCAGTGTTATTGGTCTCGGTGTTTGTATTGGCAGTCTTCAATCTGAACAGAGTTGGGTTTTTGGTGTTTGTGCCAATCCCTCTGCTGGTGGTTATTTGGCCCTCAATTATTTATTGGATCTCAAATCCGCTTACTCTGTTTGCACCTCAGGGTGGCTTGTTTGACTATTCAAACGATTGGCAGTTTCAACCATTCTTATTAGCTGGTCTGGCGCTGTTTTTGGTGGCGGTGGCGAGTTTCACTTTTTCTCCAAAAGCCCTCAGCTTGCTAATGCTCGTTTCAGCGTCATTGGCCGTTTTGGCCTTTGCGGTAATTGAGCATTTGCAGTTTGGCTTTTCTCAGGAATTCTCTGAGGTCAGTGCCAATGGTCAGCTAATGCTTGCTCTTGGTTTTATGGCTTTGGCTGTAGTGCTTGTGAAAAATACGAACAAGGTGATTGAGATTATCTCGATTGTCACGGCTGTTTCATTGACAGTGGTCGGAGTTGTTTGGCAATTCAATTCGCAACTTGGATATCAGTGGAGTGAATACCGTCAGGTCCCAGCAATCGTTGAAGTTGAATCCCAGCGTTTTGAATTGAACACATTGATCATCTCTGGATCTGGAGAGTCAGTTTCACTGCGCGAAGGAAATGGTGAAAATCTCGGTGAACAATCCAACCTAAAGGCTCTTGTTTCAGAAATAGATCAACAGCGGGAGGAATCAATTGCATCGCTAACGGCATCGCTGATTGCCAGCAACTCCACGGGGGTTCAAGAATTGATGAATCAGTGGAAGATTGCTTTTGTCGAGCTAGAGGGTGAGAACTCACTTCTTTCATCTCAGCTATCTCGAGTTCCTGAATTGACATTCGCGGGTCAAACCAGTCGGGGTGGGCTATGGAGAGCGGATGAAACCGTTTTGGAAGACAAGCGGATAAGTCTGCGGTTAGAGCAATTCATCCCGATAATTGTTTTGGTTTTGTCGCTATTGATTGCCATTCCCACTCCCGCCTCAATTCGAGGCAGATCAAGAGTCAGGAGTCGGCGATGAAATGGTTTTTGAGAGCTCTTGTAGTGATTCCAATTGGTGCTTTGGTAGGAACTTTTTTGATTCCGATGCAATCATTGGTTTCAAATGCCGAGCTACCAGAAGCGGTTGAGGTCAGTGTTCCAGCCAGAGAGCTTGAAGTGGTTTGTCCGGGGGCTCTGGTGGAGCTTGGTGGCGAGGATGGAACCGATGTGGACAGCATAGAGGGCATCGGAGATGCAGATTTCTACCTGGTCAGAGACTCTCAACCAACACCATTTAGAGCCGATCAGCCCGCAAGTTTTCAAGCAGATTCAGACATTCAACTAAGTTCCGAGCTCAGTGGTTATATGTGGCAATCGGTGGACAGAAATCGAATCAGTGGAACAGTCACCGTTAGCTGCAAAAAACCAAAAACTGAGGCTTGGCTGTTGGCACCAACTGGGACCCGGTTGGGTTCAGAGAGTTTGCTTGTCATTCATAACCCCGATGTCCTATCAACAATTCTTGAACTGGGCTTCTATGGTGATAAACAGTTACCGAGTGACACTTTGTCCCTAGCTCCAGGCGAGACCAAGATTGTCAACCTGGCTAGGTATGCGCCAAATCAATCCTCTGTTGGAATCAGCATAAAAAGCCAGGGGGGACGTTTCGCCGCTTGGGTGCAATCCAAGACTAATTCTGGAACAACTGCAACCGGTGCCGATTTGGTGGCTCATAACCAGCTTCAGATAAACCCCAGCATGCTGGTGACAGTGCAGGGTGAGGATGTTCCAGAACAGGATAGATTGCCGGAGCTGTTTATCCTCTCAACCGAGGAGGCAGACGGAACGGTTTCTATTAGTTCTCTGGAGCAAGGTTTTGGGGATGCACTGCGGGTCAGTTTGGAAGCTGGGGTCAATCAAATTGAATTGCCAGCCCTGCAACCTGGAAGCTACAGGGTCTCAGTGGATGTGGAGCAACCGGTTTTGCTTGGGTCAAAAACCAGCAATCCTCTAATCGGTGATTACTTCACGAGTTTGGCAGAGCCAAGTTTCGAAAGAGATTTGACCGTGGTGGCAACTATTGATGGTGAATTGGAGATAGCTTCCGTCGGTGAATCGCTGGCAACATTGCAGCAATATCGCGATGGGGTTTTGATTGACGGTCAGATTGCCAACCTAAGTGGTCAAGAACGAATCACTGCAATCGTTGAGGTTGGTGATTTGATTGAGATAACTGGTGAGTCTCTATTGGTGAGAGTGGGCAATCAACTGACCGAGTATTTGCCGGCGGATAATTCCAATGTTGGGTCAGATCTGCGAATAACAGTCCGCTAGTCGTTGTCCAAAAGCTCCCAAGGGTCTTTGTCAATTAGCTCAGCAACAGCTTGCAACACAATTTGCTCGATGTGTGTGCGCTTATCTCTGGTGTTTTTCAAATCAAGTCGTTCAACTGGCAATCTGTAAAAAGTAATCGTCTGTTCGCTGGGCCAAATCCGATACCTCGGTAGATGTTTTGACTGCTGGCTTGGCATGTCAGCTATTTCCCACTCCAGGCCGTGAAGCTCTTCAGGCCAATTTTGAACTAGGAATTCGCAGGCTGCGTCAATGATGGTTTTGAAGGCATCACCCTTTTCGCTTTGGTTCACCCTCCAGGACCCACGGATTCCTCGTCCTCGCCTGTCTCGGTCAATGCCAGCCACTCCGTCATTGTATTCTTATCCCGCTGAGCCTTTGGAGATAAATGTCAATCTTGGATGAAGTAATAAAAACCTATGACCTAAGAGGTTTGGTTGGAGAGCAATTAACACCTAAGGTCATGGTGGCACTGGGAAGCGCGTTTGCTGAGTTTGTAAATGATGACGAAGTTCTGATTGGCCATGACATGAGGCCCTCCTCACCTGAATTTGCAGAAGCTTTTGCTTTTGGAGTGAATGCCTTTGGCAAAAAAGTGAGGATGCTTGGTCTTTGCTCCACCGATCAGACCTATTTTGCATCTGGAAGCTTGAATCTGCCAGCTGTGATGTTTACAGCCAGCCACAACCCTGCCAGTTATAACGGCATCAAGTTTTCAAAAGCTGGTGCTCAAGGAATCAGCTATGACACCGGGTTAGCTGAAATTAAGGAAATAGCCAAGGGATATCTGGAAAAGCCTTTAGAGGTTAGTCAGCCAAACATCACCCACTATGACTCACTAGAGGATTATGCGAATTACCTAAAACAGCTGGTGAGAGTTTCAGATAGCCAACTGAAGGTTGTTGTTGATGCCGCAAATGGCATGGGTGGACACACCGTGCCGGCAGTGTTGGGCGGGCTTGGTTTAGTTCCGATGTATTTCGAATTGGATGGAACCTTCCCAAACCACGAGGCCAACCCTCTAGACCCAAAGAACCTGGTTGATCTGCAGGCTCGGGTGAAACAGGAAAATGCTGACATTGGAATTGCGTTTGATGGTGATGCCGATAGATGTTTCATAATTGATGAAAACTCACAACCTGTGAATCCATCCGCCATTGCCAGCATTGTTGCAAAAAGAGAAGTTGAAAGAGTTGGTGGTAATCCCTACGTTCTGCACAACCTTCTGACCAGCAAGTTTTTTGAAGAATACCTAGGCGAACTGGGGGCTAAGACGGTTAAGACCAAAGTTGGACACTCTTTGATAAAAGATGAAATGCGAAAAACCAACGCGGTATTCGGTGGTGAGCACTCCGCTCATTATTACTTTAGAGATTTTTGGGGTGCAGACAACGGAATGTTAGCTGCCATGCATGTTTTGGCGGAGTTAGCAGAAACTGGCAAAACAATGAGTGAATTGGCATCCGACCTCAATCCGTATTTCATGTCTGGGGAGATAAACAGTGAGGTTTCAGATGTTTCAGAAACCACAAATAAAGTCATTGACGGCTTCCCAGAGGCCAACATTGAAAGACTGGATGGTGTGACTTTAGAAGTAACCGGAGGTGGTTGGTGGTGGCTGAATCTTAGGCCCAGCAATACCGAGCCGTTGTTGAGATTGAACGTTGAAGCTTTCGATGAAACCACTATGAAAAAAATTCGAGACAAAGCTTTGTCGATTATCAGAGGCGATTTGGGCAATAATTAGACAGTGATGAAAATCCTTGTGGTTGATGATGACAATGCTCTTCGGGAAATGGTCGGCATTGTTTTGGACAACGCCGGCTACCAATCGATTTTCTCTTCTGACGGAGCTCAGGCAATGGCTGTGTTCGAGGAGGAAAAACCAGATTTGGTTTTGCTGGACGTGATGCTGCCTGGTGAAGATGGCGTGAGTGTCTGCAGGAAAATCCGAGCTGTTTCGGGGATTCCAATCATCATGCTCACTGCTCGTGGAGAGACCGAGGATGTTGTAAACGGGCTGGAGGCTGGAGCCGATGATTACATAGTGAAACCTTTTCAGCCCAATGAGCTCACAGCGAGAGTGAAGGCCAGGCTAAGGCCAATTTCTGGATCCGAGACCAGTGTTATCACCGTCGGTCCCTTGGTTCTGGATGTTCAAGGACATGAGGTGAAGCGAGGCGAGCAGGTGATTTCGCTAACACCCCTAGAGTTCAAGTTGCTTTACACGCTCGCCAGCAAACCAAATTTGGTTTTCAGCCGGGAGATGCTTTTGGATCAGGTTTGGGAGTATGACTACAAGGCAGACACTCGGTTGGTTAATGTTCACGTGCAGAGGTTGCGGGCCAAGGTTGAAGATGATCCAGATAATCCCAAGATTGTCACCACCGTTCGAGGCATTGGTTACCGCGCAGGATCTGGGTAGGGGTTAATTATCTTTCGGCTATTGAGAAGGTCACTTCAGGCCCGAGCCGTAACAATGACGGTTTTACTGAGTGCGATTGCAACATTCACTCTCGGTGGTTTCATGAGCTACACGCTTGCTGATGGATTATTTGAATCAAGGCTAGAGACAGCACTGGAGGACACTTCGGGTGCTGTGAACACGGTTAACAGAACGCTGAGCGGGGCTGCGGTTAGCGATGAAACAACGCTGCAGACTCTTTTGAATTCACTGGTTCCAACTTTAGAGGAGGCTGGATCTCGAAAAGTTGCACTGCTTCGATCTCCAGGTCAACCCCAGTTGCAACTTTTGCAATCACCCGTGAGTGCTGATTTAGATTTCCAGCTCATCCCAGATGAACTCAGAGATGCGGTCAGACTGGGTGGAAATCAACTTAGCTACCAAGCCGTTGAATTGACCACTGGCGTATCAACATCTCCCGGGTTGATTGTGGGGGCGCCGGTGGATGTCCCGCTGGCTGGTCAGTTTGAGCTTTATTTGGTGTTTGACTTTTTTGAATCGCAATTGACACTGGACTATGTGCAGCAGGTGTTGACCATAGGTGGTTTGATTCTGCTTCTAATCATCGGTGTTGTTTCGTATTTTGTAACCAGAAGGCTTGTGAAGCCAGTGTTAAGCGCAGTTGAAGTTAGTGAAGAGTTTGCCAAAGGAGACTTGGATCGCAGGGTAAGCGAGAAAGGCGAGGATGCTGTCAGCACATTGGCAAGGTCACTGAACCGAATGGCCCGAAGTCTGCAACAGCAGATTGATCAGTTGGATCAACTTTCAAAAATGCAACAGCGGTTTGTTAGTGATGTCAGCCATGAACTGAGAACGCCGATGACAACAATCAAGTTAGCCGGCGAGGTTATCTTCGCCAGACGAGAGGACTTGGATCCCTCACTCAGACGCTCAGCCGAATTGCTACATGATCAAATATCGAGGTTTGAGCAATTGCTTGCAGATTTGTTGGAAATTTCAAGATATGACGCCAAGTCTGTCACCCCCGACATTGAAACAGTTGACCTAAATGGAATTGTAGGCAGGGCAATTGCATCCATTGAACCTCTGGCTCTAAGCAAGGAAACTGAGATTCAGATTGATATTCCCTCAGGGTCAGTTGATGTTGAACTAGATCCCAGTCGAATTGAACGACTGCTTAGAAACCTATTGGCTAACGCTGTCGAGCACGGACTTGGAAAACCGGTGAAAATTTCGGTAGCCAGTGATGGTCATGCCTCAGCGGTGACGGTTTCCGATCAAGGCGATGGCATGGATCAGGAGCAGATGGACCGAGTATTTGACAGGTTTTGGCGAGCAGATCCTGCCCGTCAGCGAAGTGTCGGCGGGACAGGACTGGGATTAGCAATCGCCATGGAGGATGCGCTGCTGCATAACGGCTGGCTAGAGGTATCTTCGGTCAAAAACCAAGGAACCACATTTAGGTTGACGCTTCCAGTTAAGACCAGCTACAGACTCACCGATTCACCACTTCCAATGGAGCCGACGGAGGAGCTTGCATGAAAAAATTAGCTCTGCTGCTCGTTGTGGTTTTGACCGGTTGTGCGCAACTGCCAACCTCAGGACCTGTTACCAGTGGACCGGTGATTGATGTTGGCGGAAGCGAGGATTTCGCTTTTTACTCTCCCTCTGGTCCTGGACAGAGTGATACTCAAACTGAGATTGTTTCAGGGTTTATCAACGCCCACATTGGTCCCCAAAATGACTACGCAATCGCCAGGGAGTTTCTGACAGAGGACTTTGCAGCCGCATGGAATCCGCAACAAGAGGTTTTGGTGCGGTCTTCAACTCCGAGCTACGAACAAATTGGAGACTCTAGGCAGCAGGTCACGGTGAGAACTCTGGCCACAGTTGATGAGTTTGGCGAATACAGTCCGTTGGAAACCGTCGAACCCAGAACATTGTTTTTCAATCTTGTTCAGGAACAGGGTGAATGGCGAATCGATTCAGCACCGAATCTAACTGTTGTCAGCTCACCAGTCTTCTCTGTGGTTTTCCAAAGCTACCCAATTTATTTCTTCGATCGTGGGTATCGCTATTTAGTCAGCGACGTTCGCTGGTTCCCAGTGAGAAGCTCAAGTTCAACCAGGATGGCTAGAGCTTTGCTGGATGGCCCATCTAAGTGGTTGGACGGGGCAGTGAGATCAGCCATCCCAGATCAGACAACCCTCACCATTGATGCCGTCGTAATCGAAGACTCTGTGGCGCAGGTGGATCTCTCCTCACAGGCACTGACTGCTGATTCCAGGATGCGATCTCTAATGAAGGCCCAATTTGATAAGACCCTCACCTCATTGCCAACAGTTGGCTCGGTGCAGATTCTGATTGATAGAAACATCCAAGAGATTGATGCTGTGGATGCAACCCAACTCCCGCTTTCTCCCGGCACTCCGGTAATGCTCAGCGACACCTCTGTCTATCGAATCAATGGTTCAACTGCAATTCCAATCGCTGGTGGCAGCACACATGTTCTTAGGCTCAGCCCTCAGTCGATAGCGGTCTCAGAGACTGATCAACTGTTGGCTTTAGTGAATGAGGAGGGGCTTCACCTTGCAAATCTGGGTTCAACTCAGAGTGAATTGATTGACGCTAGAGCGGGTATTTTGAAACCCCATTTTGATGCCGATGGATATTTATGGTCGGTGGGTAGTGATTCGGAAATAAACGTCTTTAGAGACGGCGACCTGTCCACGGTGATTGAGCAAACCGAGGTAAACAGAATTGATTTTGATGTGTCTCCAGAGGGAGCCCGCCTAGTTGAAATCATCGAGCATGAGCAAGGAACTCAATTGCGAGTTCGTGGAATAGTTAGGGATTCTGAAGGGAAGCCGAGAGCCTTAACTGAGTCCATAAACATTCGCTCAGCACGGCCACAATCGGTTTCTTGGCTTGGAGAGAATCAAATTGCCCTGGTTGAGAGATCCGTTACAGATTCCACCATTGTTTCAATTACTTCACTTCTCGGAGAAACCGAATCTGGGGTGAGCCCACCGGTGACGGTAGAGCAAATGACGACAGCTGGAAATTCAATTTATGTGATGAGTCCACTTGGTGATACTTGGTCAAGGTTTGGGAATTCATGGAGATTGCTGGTTAGCGATGCGGTGGGGTTGAACACAGCTCGCTGATTTCTAACAGTTTCGATTTGAACACTCAAAACATTTTTCAAATCAGTGATTGTTAGATCGTGTTCTCAAAAATCTTCCCGATCAACTGTCTTGGATGCGGTGCGATAGATGAATTTTTATGTCAATCATGCGTTTATGCAGAGGTTTCCCATAATCCAGCCCAGAGACCAGGTTTTAGTTTTATCTCTGGTTTCAAATATGAAGGTCTGTTTGCATCCGCCCTGGGGAGGCTAAAAAACCAAAGCGAATACGGCTATGTCAACCGATTTGCCGATGCTTTGAAAAACCAAATTGATTTTGATTCAGGGATAGAGACCCTTGTTCCCCCCTCCACTAACTCAGCCATGCGACAAAGGGGTTTCAATCCTGCAGCCTCAATAGCAAAAAAAGCAGGGTTCAAGGTAACAAATAAACTTCGCCGGATTAGACAGAGTGATTCTCAGCGAGGACTTGATTTTCAAGCCAGGCAACGAAACAGCAATCAATTATTTGAACTTCGAGAACAGGGCGAGTTTTTGATATTCGATGACGTTGTCACCACTGGCGCCACTATTCGGGAAATGATCAGAGCGGTTGAAGAACAAAGTGGCATGGTTTTAGGAGTTTTTGCACTTTGCTCAACTGAGACAAAAGGGGCAAACTATGAATAGTAAGGATTCATGAATCAGATACTGGAGGCATCATGCAATTACGATTCAGCACTAAAAACCTAGACATATCTGAGAGATTCCGAGACTACGTTGATGAGCGTGCCGGCAAGGTTGAGCAGCTTGCTCACAAACCAGAAGAGCTACACATCAAAATCACCCGCTATGAGCAAAGCCGCAGTGATGGTCAGCGCGAACAGGTTGAGCTGACGGTTTATGAACCAGGTCACGTGGTTCGAGCAGAGGCCAGGTCAGAGGATAAGTTCGCAGCCTTCGACATCGCCTTTGGAAAGCTCACCGAAAGACTTAGAAGATACGCGGATAAGCACAAGAGCCACCGCGGCACAGGTCACCACAACAAAGGAACCAGCGAACTGTCAGCAAATAATTTCGCAGACATCGACGTGGTTCCAGTGGAAAGAGACGTCTTGGAAGCCGCTACCGGTGAAATTCCAATCATTGACGATGCGAACCCAATCATGATTCGCGAAAAGCAATTCAAGGGTGAGCCGATGACCGCTGAGCAGGCGGTGGATCGGATGGAGCTGGTTGGCCACGATTTCTATCTCTTCCACAACTCTGAAAATAATCGGGTATCAGTGGTTTATAGACGCAAAGGATGGAATTACGGGGTAATTTCACTCAGGTGAAACCAATAGACTTGACATACAAAATCAGGAGAAAATTTTGGCATCAGTCGTAGAGAGAGTGTTGCGCGCCGGAGAGGGCCGCATCTTAAAAAAACTCTCAACCGTTACTAAAAACGTAAACGCTCTAGAAAGTTACTTTGAAGACCTCACCGACGAGGAGCTGCAACAAGAAACCGTCAACTTCCGAGAGCGCTATTCAAAAGGCGAGACTTTAGATGATTTGATGCCAGAGGCATTTGCTGCAGTTCGTGAGGCCAGCAAGCGAACCATTGGGCTAAGGCCTTATGACGTTCAGGTGATGGGTGCTGCTGCTTTGCACATGGGAAACATCGCAGAGATGAAAACCGGTGAAGGTAAAACCTTGGTGGCAACCCTTCCCGCATACCTGAACGCAATTGCGGGTCGCGGTGTTCACATCGTTACCGTGAACGACTTCTTGGCTGGTTATCAATCAGATCTGATGGGTCGAGTTTTCAGGGCTCTGGGGATGACCACCGGCTGTCTAATCTCTGGCCAGGAGCCTACAGTTCGCAAAGAGCAATACATGGCGGACATTACTTATGGAACCAACAACGAATTCGGTTTTGACTACCTCCGAGACAACATGGCACTGGACAAGGCCAGCCTGGTTCAGCGCGGGCACTTCTTTGTCATCGTTGACGAGGTTGACTCGATTTTGATTGATGAGGCAAGAACTCCATTGATCATCTCTGGTCCAGCTCAGGGCGATGCCAACAGGTGGTTTGGTGTTTTTTCAAAGCTGGTTCAGCAGATGGAGGTTGATGAGGATTTCGAGGTTGATGAAAAAAAGCGAACCGTCGGCATCTTGGAATCTGGAATCGAAAAAGTCGAGGACTATCTCGGAATCGATAATTTATATGAATCCGAGAACACCCCGCTGATTTCTTTTTTGAATAATGCAATCAAGGCAAAGGTCTTGTTCAAAAAAGACAAAGATTATGTTGTTGTCAATGATGAGGTTCAGATTGTTGACGAGCACACCGGTCGAATTTTGCCAGGCAGAAGATACAACGAAGGAATGCACCAGGCGATTGAAGCCAAAGAGGGTGTTCCAATCAAGGCTGAAAACCAGACGCTAGCCTCAATTACTCTTCAGAACTATTTCCGTCTTTACGACAAGCTTTCAGGAATGACAGGTACTGCCGAGACCGAGGCAGCCGAATTCATGTCCACCTATAAACTTGGCGTGGTTCCAATTCCAACCAATAAACCAATGGTTCGAAAAGACCAGTCGGACTTGATTTATAAAAATGAAGAAATCAAGTTTGAGATGGTGGTGGATGACATCATCGACAGGAACAAAAAAGGCCAGCCAGTTTTGGTTGGAACAACCTCTGTTGAAAAAAGCGAATACTTGTCCTCGCTACTTTCCAAGCGCGGAATTCGCCACGAGGTGCTGAACGCCAAGAACAATGCCTCGGAGGCGCAGATTGTTGCCCAGGCAGGTCGCCTATCAGCAGTCACCGTAGCCACCAACATGGCGGGGCGTGGAACTGACATCATGTTGGGTGGTAACGCTGAGTTTTTGGCAGTTGCCGAGGCTAAGGCAAAAGGATTAGATCCCAATGAGGACCCGGAGCGCTATGAGGCGGAATGGGATGGCATTTTTGCAAGGGTCAGTGAGCAGGTTGAGGCTGAGGGTGACAAGGTTCGTGCCGTTGGTGGGCTTTATGTTTTGGGCACCGAACGACATGAGTCTCGAAGAATTGACAACCAGCTGAGAGGTAGGTCTGGTCGTCAGGGAGACCCAGGTGAGTCAAGATTCTATCTGTCACTGACAGATGATCTAATGCGACTGTTCAACTCGGGAGCAGCGTCCTCAATCATGAATCGTGGCGGCATTCCCGATGATCAGGCAATCGAGTCCGGTGTTGTTTCCAGAGCAATAGCCTCGGCGCAATCTCAAGTCGAGGGTCGAAATGCTGAGATTCGCAAAAACATTTTGAAATATGACGATGTCATGAACAATCAGCGATTGGCAATCTATGCCGATAGAACCAGAATCCTTGAGGGCGATGATGTTCAAGCGACCATCATGGACTTCCTTGAAGAGACCCTGAAGCTGATTGTTGAACAAAAGATTCCATCCGGCAATTCAGATTGGGAGCTTGAACAGCTTTGGGAAGAGCTCAAGAAGACCTACCCAATCGGGCTTGAAATCGAAGAGGTGATGGCTGAAGCTGGAGCTCGCTCGAAGGTGACTCGTGAATGGTTGCTGGAGGAGCTAATCAGTGATGCAAAGCTTGCCTACCAGCGCCGAACTGAGGAAATGGGCGAGGAAATCATGCGTGATCTCGAGCGCCGAGTAATCCTCAGCGTTTTGGACAGGAAGTGGCGAGATCACCTTTACGAGATGGATTACCTGAAAGAAGGAATCGGTCTTAGGTCAATGGCGCAGCGTGATCCATTGGTTGAGTATCAACGCGAAGGCCACACCATGTTCATGGAAATGATGGCTGGGATCAGAGAAGAAACAGTTTCTACCATGTTTAGAGTGGAGATTAAGAAGGCACCAGAGCTTGAGCAACCAAAGCCTGGGGAGCTAACTCTGAGTGCTCCAACCGAAGGTGGCGGTGTAAGGGTTCAACAGGGGGAAAAGGTTCAAGAGAGCACCTCATCTCAGCCAGCAGTTCAGAGGGGTCAAAACCTAAACCGTGCTCAGCGCAGAGCGCAGGCCAAGAAACCTCCAAAAACAGGACCAGGTGCTTCTTTTTTCAAATCCTAAATAATTTCAATGTGGGTAACTCTCCAGCGACTGTAAATCTTGTTCAGCTTCATGCTGATTGCGCGCACGGAATTAGATGATTTGACAATGACCACGGCCTCGATTGTGTTTTTGGGACAAGGGAACGTTTCAGCCGTGGCAACAGCGAAAAACTCGCGCTGATTCGCCTCACCTTTTCTAGCCCGGGCTCGATTCTCCAAACAATGCTGATTGGCAACCTCAAGATAGGTTTCTTCAGTTAGCCATCTTGATAATTGCTCAGGCCCTCGCATACCCCCGAGGATGTCTACATATACCTGACCTAGCTGGGCGATGATTTGTTTTACTTCACTGTTTCCTTTTGCTGTTTTGTTCATTTTGTCCCCCCTTTCGTTTGGAGTATTTAGAACTTAGAGAAAGCCCTATGAGTTTGCCAGTACCCCATTTGGGGGTTGTGGATAACTCTCGGAAAAGGTCGGTGGTTGTGGACAACAGAAACTCAGATGAGTGTTTTTCTGCTTATTTGTCCTTATGAAATTGAGAAAGATTCGACGAGCAATTAGTCCTTTGGTCTTGGTCAGCATTGGTTTATCAGCTGCATTAGTGGTTATTGCCATTCTGCAGTTTTCGAGACCCGTTCCAGAACTACTGATTGCCAAGAGGGACCTATCCGCTGGTCAGCAACTTTCTATTGCTGATTTTGAAGCAGCTGGTGTCAGCCTCCCTGAAACTAATAACTCTTATTTCGTGGCTGAGCAGTTTCCTTCAGGATCTGTTCTTGGAAAATCCATTGCTCAGGGTGAAATACTGGCTAAATCCCAGGTTCAGACCACCGGGCCTAAGGGCTTTACGATGATTCGCTTCAAGCCTGAGCTTCCTGTCGCCAACAGTCTGCGCATTGGTGATCTGGTGGGATTGTGGGTTGTCTCTGGGGAGCAGTTTGAGCAACTAAAGCCTGCGGTGCAATTGGCAGTTGGTCGATTAGTTGAAGTGGAGACAAGTGAGGGTCTATTCGCTGATGAGCAACCCTATGTTGAAATCACTATCCCTGAATCCACGCTTCCCGAGGTTCTGAAATCAATGGCTTCGGATCAAAAGGTGTTCTTAGTTGAGCCAGGGCTATGAAAACCAGTGCCCCCAAGTCAATTGAGCTAGAAAACGCGATAACTAGTTTTTGGTCAACCGGTGCTAGTGGGGCAAGCATTTTGAGCTTGGAGTATGCCGCTGAACTGTCGAGGCTAGGTCGCAGAACACTATTGATTGACCTTGATTTGGTAGATCCGTCGTTGATGGTGTTTTTAGCAATTGACGATTACCCCAGTGGCTTGCAGGCGGGATTGAGATTGGCTACTCAGTCTCGTCTGGATGCCACCAACTTAGAGCAGTTGGTTGTCCAGAGTGAAGATCACAAACAATTGCATCTAATGGCTGGAATGCCGGTTCAGAGCAGGTTCAATGCAGTTAAGGATGGTGCTATCACTGCTTTGTTGATGCAACTTGCGAATTGGTATGACGAAATTGTTTTAGACCTGGGGAAGCTTTATTCAAAAACGATTAATCACAAGCTATTTGAGCTTCAGTCTGAGGCTATTGACGCTTCAGAGAAATCCTATGGAGTTTTTAGAGCAGATCCCGAGGGAATTACCAAGCTTTTTTGGAATGAATTCGATTCAGACCTGCTGGCAAATCTTTATCGTGCAGGATCGCTTGGGGCAGGTGGCAGGAAAGCCTTGAAAACAGTGATTCAGGAAAACACCGGTAGCCCTTTGCTAGAGATTATTGAGGAGGATGACAACCTGACCTCAGCCATTGCCAAGGGCATGAGTGTTGGCGAGGTGAGTAAGAAATCTCCCATAAGCATTGCTATCAAAAACCTTATTCAAACTCGAGTTGATTCCAATCACTAGAATTCGGATGTGACCAACTTCTGGCAGAAAGCATCGGTGACCGAGCAGTCTGTGATTTGGCTGGAAGCATTGATGGCGGATTGGCAGCTGATAGCTGATTTGGCGTTTGCCGACCTTGTGATGTGGGTTCCCACAAAGGAAGGGTTTATTGCCGCCGGTCATGCCCGCCCGTCGTCGGCTGCAACCAGGTTTTATCGAGACATCACAGATAATTTCCCGCAACGAAATTGGGAGATCCAGATAGAGCTTGCCTGGAAGCAGAATAAAATTTCCACCTCAGCAGGCTCCAAAGACTATGACAACCCAGATCAGCTAACTGCAGTTCCTGTGAACAACAGTTCAGGGGAACCAATTGCCGTTATCACCAGGCACACCTCCAACCGAGCGGGTTTTTACTCCTCCAAGCTGGAAAAGGCGTATCTCTCCTGTGCAAATGATCTATTGAACATGGTGAGCAATGGAAATTTCCCCAACAGAGATGCAGGGACTGGACCCAAGCGAGGTGCCCCGCGGGCCAATGATGGTCTTATCAGGGTTGATAAAGAGGGTCGCGTTACCTTTGCGAGCCCCAATGCGCTGAGTGCTTTCAACAGAGCAGGCATTGAAGGAGAGCTCGAGGGGGAGTTGTTAGCTGAATTAGCCGTTGGTGGCAATAGTTCACTGTTGCAAGTGGATGAGGGGCTTCCAATGGTGCTCACAGCCAAGGACAGCTGGCGAAGTGATCTCAGCACTCTGAATTCGACTCTCTCAATTAGATCAATACCGCTGATTAGCGAAGGTGAACGCATCGGGGGATTAATTCTGGTTAGGGATGTTACACAACTTCGAGACAGAGAACGAGAGCTAATTACCAAGGACGTGACCATTAGGGAGATTCACCATCGAGTGAAAAATAATCTGCAGACAGTGTCCAGTTTGCTAAAGATTCAAGCAAGAAAATCTGACAGCGAAGAGGTGAAAAACTCTTTGCAACAGGCCCTCAGGCGAGTGAATGCCATTGGACTGGTTCACGAGGCACTGAGCGAGCTCAGTCAACAGGATGTTGAATTCGATTTAGTGTTTCAGCAAATTCTGAATTTGGTGGGGGAGTTGTTTGCAAGCTACAGAGCAACCGTTGAGACCAAGATTGATGGGCGGTTTGGGGAAATTCCAAGTGAGCGAGCAACACCGCTGGCGATCGCCCTGACTGAGATTGTCAGCAACGCAGTTGAGCACGGACTGCGTGACAGAAGTGGTGATGTGATGGTAAGCGTTACCCGTGAAAACAATCGATTAGATGTTGAAGTGACCGATGACGGCATTGGCATGCCAGAGGGCAAAGAGGGTTCTGGCCTGGGAACTCAGATCATCAGAAGTTTGGTTGAGGGTGAACTCAGAGGAAGCATTAGCTGGACTGCTCCAATTAGAGGTGGAACTAGGGTCAAACTTTCTATACCCTGTTAGCCGGCTCTGCGGGCCCTGGCGTATTTACGCTTCAGTGAGCGACGCTCATCCTCACTAAGACCACCCCAGACACCAGTGTCCTGGTTCTCACGAATCGCATACTCAAGACATTGAGCTGCAACATTACATTGCCTGCAAATTGATTTGGCCTGTTCGATTTGTTCCAGCGCGGGGCCGGTGTTGCCCACAGGGAAGAAGAGCTCTGGATCTTCATTGAGGCATCGAGCCTCATTCAGCCAAGACATGTCCATATTTTTTGTTATTCCTTGGTTGAAGCCAGCATTTGCCGACTTATCCGTTTGCACAGTAACGTTGGAAATGTTTTCACAGTCAAACCTCGAAAGCAATAGATAGAGAGAAATTATGCGGTCAGCTCAATTTGTTTCATTGGTTGCGATTGTCACGTTGCAAGCTGTAGGTGTTTCCGTGTTGACCGGGATCTGGACCTTTCAATTTTTCAATGGCCAAGGCATTGACTTTGTAAGCAGTGTTTCTTTGCTGCTGGTTATGGTCGCTTTCAGCGGTTGGCTTATAGGAACAACAGTCGGACTAAGAAACAGAAGACGCTGGGCTTTATCTTCTTCTGTGGTTATTCAAATAATGGGTGTGATTTTAGGTTTGGCGGCAATACCTCAAAACCTGCTGCTGGGCTGGTTGATTCTTGGTCCTGCAATCATTGCGCTGGTGATATTGCTTAGTCGAAATATTGGAAAACAGATTTCCGAGAAAAACTAGGACTTGAGCATCTCCAGCAGGTGTTCGACATGACCGGTTGACTTCACCCCATACATCGCATGCTTGATGGCTCCATCCTTGTCGATGATCATGGTTGAGCGGAGAACGCCTTTATAAAGTCTTCCAAAAACACTTTTATCGCCATAGGCGCCAAATTGTTTGTGAACAGCTGTGCTGAGGTCACTGAGGAGATCAAACTTCAATTGAAGCACTTCATGGAAACCCTTTAGTCTTTTCACTTTGTCAGGAGAGATCCCAACAATCTGGTAGCCAAGCGCATCAAATTCTTGGATGTTCCCATCAAAGTCACTTGCTTCTTTCGAACACCCAGGTGAGGCAGCAGCGGGAAAAAAATAGAGGATTAGCCCACTACCTTGATAATCCTCAAGCGAACGCATCATCCCATCTTGATTGGGAAGCACGAAATCTGGAGCAAATTGCCCCTGCTCCAACTGCAAAGCGGCCTCTGAATCATTTCCCATGTAATAACTTTATTGAATATTTCGGGGCAGGCGGACTCGTTCGCCCTTAGCGTGAGCGGCTAATGATGCTAGTATTTATCGCTGATGCGCCTCTAGCTCAATCGGCAGAGCAACTGACTCTTAATCAGTGGGTTCCGGGTTCAAGTCCCGGGGGGCGTACTTTGAGTCATGTGAAACGGTCAGATCGGTTTCAAATCTCGCACAGTCGACTTGTATTGAGGGGTCCCGTTTCACCAATCACCGCTTTTTCGAGCCTTAGCTATGCAGTTGGGATCTATTCGGGAACAGTCAGTTAGCAAAAGAATAGCAAGATAGTCAAAGGTATTGGTGCTAATGTGAACGCTAACATCTTTTCAGTTGGAGGAGTGTAAATGGCAAGTTCACAGAAAATTTGGTTCCTAACCGGGAGTCAAAATCTTTATGGGGAAGAAACTCTAAAACAAGTTGACTCACAGTCTCAAAATGTCGTGGCACAACTTTCCGAGGGTTTAGCTGGTGATGTTGAAATCATTTGGAAGCCGACTTTAAAAACCAGTGACGGCATTTTGCAGGCTATGGTCGATGCTTCGGCTGACGAGAATTGCATCGGTGTAATCACTTGGATGCACACATTTAGCCCTGCCAAGATGTGGATATCGGGACTTTCAAAACTAACTAAGCCGCTCTTACACTTGCACACCCAAGCTGGTCAATCGCTTCCTTGGGGCACCATCGACATGGACTTTATGAATCTGAATCAGGCTGCGCATGGCGACAGAGAATACGCTCACATTCTTTCCAAAATGAGCATTGCTAGAAAAATCGTTGTCGGTCACCCAACCGAATCGTCTGTCTCGACCAGAATCAGCAATTGGGTTTCTGCGTGCAAGGGCTGGAACCTAAGTCAGAACCTAAAGTTGGCTCGCTTCGGAGACAACATGCGCTACGTGGCAGTTACCGATGGAGACAAGGTGAGTGCACAGATAACCTTCGGCATGAGCATTGAACAAATTGGCGTAAACACTCTTGTGGACAGAGTTGAACAAGTATCGGACTCTGAGGCTGAAAAACTAAGCAAGGAGTATGGAGAGCTTTATGAGCTTGCCCCGGAGCTAATGCCAGACGGTGATCGCAGAGAGTCTCTGGTCTATGGCGCAAAGATAGAAATTGCACTCCGTGACATTTTGGAATCTGGCGGCTACCACGCTTTTACATCCAATTTCGAGGATCTCGGAACACTGAGGCAACTACCTGGTCTCGCAGTTCAAAGACTTATGGCAGACGGCTATGGCTTCGCAGGAGAGGGTGACTGGAAAACTGCAGCTTTGTTGGCAATCGTGAAACGTATGGATTCGGGAAGTGGAAGTTCATTCATGGAGGACTACACCTATCACATGGGTCCAGGAAAGCCAAAGGTGCTTGGTGCTCACATGCTCGAAGTTTGCCCTTCAATAACAGACTCAAAGCCAAAAATTGAGATTCACCCGCTGGGCATTGGTGGCAAAGAGGACCCTGTCAGGATGGTGTTTACCGCTGATCCCGGAGCCGGTCGAGTTGTTTGCTTGGTGGATATGGGGTCTCGCTACCGCCTAATCTCCAACGAAATTGACGTTGTGCCGCCAACTGAAAAGTTGACAAATCTTCCCGTTGCGCACGCTGTATGGGAGCCAAAACCTTCCTTGCAACTTTCCGCTGAGGCTTGGATGCTGGCCGGCGGATCTCACCACACAGTTTTGACCAAAGGTGTCGCTGAAGAAACCATCCAGGACTTTGCTCGGATCGCTGAGGTCGAGCTTGTAGAAATTGACGAAGATACTCAAAGACGCTCTTTTGAAAAAGAACTTGAGTGGTCGGCCGCCTATTACAAACTGAGAGGCTCTGTTCAGTAAACAAGACTCGCTAACTCACCAGTTAGGCACCGAAGTTTAGTTTCTGGCTAAGATTTTTCTAACCAAAGGCTCCAGAGAGGTAGCTGAATAATGCAGAGACCACCCAACATTTATGATGTTGCAGACCTGGCCGGCGTGAGTCATCAGACTGTTTCAAGAGTTTTGAACAAAAGCGACAAGGTTAGTCCGAGCACTCGTGATCGGGTGGAAGTTGCCATTCGAACCTTGGGTTACCAGCGAAACAACGCTGCCAGAAGTTTGGTAACTTCAAAAACCAGAATCATTGGTGTGGTGATTACCAACACCGGCTACTTCGGTCCGAGCAATACGATTCGAGCGATGGAAGAGCAGGCTAGGAGTAATGGATATTTTGCGATATCCGCTTCAGTTGATCCAGAATCCTCAAGCTCCATTGAGGCTGGAATCCAGCAGATGAGAATACTTGGGGCTGAGGCACTGGTGTTAATTGCGCCTCAGATTATTAGCCTCAGGTTGGTCAGGCCTTTTCTGAGTGGTATTCCGATTGTGGTGATGGCCAATTCAAACGAGCCTGGTTTATTCTCGGTCAGGGTAGACGACTATCAGGGTGCAAAAAAGGCCACGGAGTATCTCATCGAAAGTGGACACACCAAGCTCGCTCATGTCTCGGGTCCCAAGGATTGGTTCGAAGCCGAGGCAAGAATGAAAGGCTTCTCGAATGCATGCGAGGAGGCCGACCTCATACCTTCATTGATTTACCGGGGAAGCTGGGATTCGATTTCGGGCTATCAGTCTGCATCAGAGGTTTTCAGTAGCGGCGCAACCGCAGTTTTTTGCGCCAACGACCAATTAGCCATTGGTTTGATTCGCGGACTAAACGAGCTTGGATTATCGGTGCCCCAGGACATTAGCATTGTTGGCTACGACGATATGCCAGAGGCTCGTTATCTAAACCCGCCTCTAACAACTATTCGTCAGGACTTTGATGAACTTGGAAGAAGAATAATGGCACTACTCATCGAGGAGCTTAGAGATCAAACTGCGATTCGCAAGGAGATGATTGAGCCCGAGCTGGTAATTAGAGAAAGCGTCAAGAACATCAGCTAAAAGTGCTAGTCCGCCCTCGTAGGAAGTTTGGAAACGGTGCAGGCGTTATCGCGAAAGTTGGCAAACAGTCGATTTAGATGATGCAGAGCAACGCAGAAAGTTCTTATTGGAATTGATTAACAAAGCCCACGAGGCGAAGATGAGATAACTCATGATTACTGTTTAACAGAACTCAACTAAGTGATGCACGTAACTAGAAGACTGCCCGAGGAGAAGTTTGATGAATGAAATAAGAAAAGAGTTATTAGCGCTTCACCAGCAGCTGGTCAAATATGAGCTGGTGGTTTGGACGGGCGGAAACGCATCTCAAAGAGTCGGTGAAGACTACTTTCTGATAAAGCCCTCAGGCGTTAGCTATGAAGATCTAAAAGAATCGGATTTTGTTTTGTGTGATTTGGACGGAAATGTTGTTGAAGGCACCCTTTCGCCATCAAGCGACACCGCTGCCCACGCCTATGTTTATAAGCACATGCCCGAGGTTGGCGGAGTGGTTCACACCCACAGTAACTACGCCTGTGGATTTGCAGCTGTTGGAAAACCAATACCTTGCGTTTTGACTGCTATTGCAGATGAGTTCGGCGGCGAAATACCGCTCGGCCCATTTGCAATCATTGGAGATGACTCGATTGGAATAGGTATCGTAGGAACTCTGGCCGGTCACCGCTCTAAAGCCGTAATAATGCAAAATCACGGCGTTTTTACAATCGGCAAAGATGCTAAGTCTGCAGTCAAGGCTGCTGTGATGACTGAGGACAATGCGAAAAGCGTGTTTGTGGCTATGCAGCTTGGAGATCCGATACAGATCGCTCAAGAGAATATTGACCAGCTTTTCAATCGATACCAGAACATTTACGGGCAGTCGGCAGAGCCAAAAAACTGAGTTAATTCATAAAAACAAATTTCGATTTGATAACGAATGTTATCGCTAACATTATCTTGCACCGCAGAGGGCTAGACTTCGTCTCATCCGCGAAGAAGCGACGGGAGCGACACGTGTCATTAGAGGCTTTTCTGCCCTCCAACGGAATTAAGTACGGGGTTGCCTACTACCCCGAGTATCACGTTAGCGACAGGTTGATACAAGATTTGGATCTGATGATCGAGGCCGGTATCAACGTCATTCGAGTTGGCGAATCTGTTTGGTCCACGTGGGAGCCACGCGACGGTGAGTTCAATCTTGAATGGATGGATGCGGTTTTAGATGCCGCGTACGAGCGCCAGATTGAAGTTGTCTTTGGAACCCCTACTTATGCAATTCCTCCCTGGTTGCAGGTTGCAGAACCTGCGATCGCGGGCGAGGTGAAAACTGGACAGTCAATCCCATGGGGAGGGCGCCAGGAAATGGATTTCACCCACCCAACGTTTAGGCTTCATGCCGAGAGAGTAATCCGCAAGCTAATGGAGCGGTTTGCCAAGCACCCTGCAGTTGTTGGCTACCAGGTTGACAACGAGCCAGGACTACACCTTTTTCACAACGACAGGGTTTTCCAAGGATTTCTTGAATATCTAAAAGAAAAATACGGAGATGTCGAAACCATCAACCGTGAGTGGGGCCTAACCTATTGGTCTCATCTTTTGAATGACTGGTCAGAACTCTGGCGCCCAGATGGCAACACTTTCCCTCAGTATGACCTTGCATGGCGTAATTACCAGGCAGAGCTCACCACGGAGTTTATTGGTTGGCAGGCTGAGATCGTCAGAGAGTACAAAACTGATGCGCAGTTTGTGACAACCTGTATTCAGTATCAGCAGAGACCTGCGCTGAACGACATGGAGTTATCAAAAAACCTAGAGGTCACCTCCGGTAACCCCTATTACGGCATGCAAGACAGGCTGTCGATTGAAAACCGAGAAGAAGCTCTGACCGACTGGACGACATCTGGTGTTGCCTCATTACTCAGGCAGGCTGATCGACTATTTAGCTCCAAGCAGCATAGATTTTTAGTGACCGAGACCAATGCCCAGGCAATCTCTGGCTCGAGCATGAATCACCCGCCTTATCCCGGTCAGCTGAAGCAGTCCGCATTTGCACTGATTTCCAGGGGTGCCGCAATGGTCGAGTACTGGCACTGGCACACCTTGCCTTATGGAACTGAAACTTACTGGGGAGGTGTTCTGCCTCACAGCTTAGTTCCAGGCAGAGTCTATTCCGAGGTTTCTGACATCGGTAATTCTTTGAAAAAAGTGGGGCCTGTCTTGGACGGCTTCGTTCCGGATTCAGACATAGCGATTATGTGGGATAACGAAAGCAAATTCGCAATGGAATTCATGCCACCGCTAGCAAAGGATGGTCAAGGAGATAAAAGGTCTTATGAAAATATTGTGGATGCATTCCATGCCGGAATTACTCACTCTGGCCAGCAGGCACGCTTTATGCATGCCGAGCAGGCGGCAAGCATGGGCTCCGAGTCACTAGCTAAAGCTCACCCAGTCTTGGTTGTTGCTGGTTTCTACGTTGCAAGAGACGAACACCTGCAGCTTTTGAACGACTACGTCAAAGCTGGTGGTCACTTAGTGCTAGGGCCAAGAACTGCCTATGCCGACGAGGAGGCTAGAGCAAGAATCGAGGTTTCCCCTTCTCGACTGACAGATGTTTCGGGCGTTAGATACGAAGAGTTTTCTAATATAAGCAATCCAATCAAGGTTGATTCCTCTAGCGGAGAGCTTGAGCTGGACGCTTCTGCAGCAGCGGAATCTTGGATTGATGGCCTAATTCTTGAGGGTGGAGTTGCGCTTGCGACTTATGATCACCCTCATTTTGGAAAGTTTCCCGCGGTTACAACCCATGACTCGGGAAAGGGGAGAGTGACAACGGTCGGTTGTGTCCCAAGTGTTAGTCTCGCAAGCAGCGTAATGAGGTGGGCATCAACCAGTTCCGAGGCTTCGAAACTAACATCCGACACTCCTGACCAGGTCCTAATTTCTTCAGGAACAGCGAAACAAAACGCAAAAATTTGGTTTGTGTTCAACTGGGGATGGGAGTCACGAGAGGTAAAACTCGAGACTGGCGTTCGAGATCTAATCAGCGATGAGGAGTTCTCAAGCGGCACCAAAATCTCTCTAGCAAGCTGGTCAACGAGAATGTTTACCAGCACTTGAATTGGCAGAAATATCTTCTGCCTTTCGGAAAGGAAAAAAATGGTTAAGTTACATCGCAAAGTGATTGGCTCAGCGGCAATGTTCAGCGCCGCTGGACTGGTCCTAGCCGGCTGCGCGGCTGCAGATGAGGACGCAACTTCAGGTGGCGAGGTTGAAGTAGTCGACCAGAGTGCCTTTGAGGAAGCCCTCAGCACCCCAACTGAGCTCACAATGTGGGCGTGGGTTCCAGATATTCAAAATCAGGTAGACATGTTTATGGAAGAATATCCAGCTATCGACGTGACAGTTGAGAATGTGGGTCAGGGTCTAGACCACTACACAGCTATCCGTACAGCTCTATCTGCGGGCAGTGGTGCTCCAGATGTCGTCCAGATGGAGCTTCAGTACATCGCTTCATTCGACGTGACCAATGACTTGCTGGATCTTGCGGCTTATGGCGCGGGAGACCTAGAGGATGACTTTGTACCATGGGTTTGGAACCAGGTCACCGCTGGTGAGAGAGTGCTAGCTATTCCCCAGGACTCTGGTCCAATGGGAAATCTTTACAGGCAGGACATCATGGAAGCAGCTGGTGTTACCACTCCTCCCGCTACATGGGAAGAGTATGCTGAGGCAGCTCAAGCTGTTAGAGACAACACCGACTCATACATCTCCAACTTGCCCTCCGGTCAGGCTGGACAGTGGGTTGGATTACTATGGCAGGCAGGTGCAAAACCATTCGGCTTCGATGGTGATAGCGGTGTAACAGTCAATGTAAACAGCGACCGTGCCAAAGAAGTAGTTACCTACTGGGAAGAGCTAATCAAGAACGACCTAGTTTCCACAGATCCAGACTTCACCGATGAGTGGTACCAGGGCTTGAACCAGGGACTTTACGCGGGATGGTTGACTGCAGCTTGGGCTCCAGTGTTCCTATCCGGTGCCGCTGAAGACACTTCCGGTCTGTGGAGAGCAGCACCACTGCCTCAGTGGGGTGAGGGTGAGAACGTGTCAGGTAACTGGGGAGGATCATCCTCTGCAGTTCTAAGCGCGACTGAGAACCCAATTGCAGCCTACGAGTTGGCACGTTGGATCAACATGGATCAGGAGCCAGCACTGGCATTTGCTACCGAACAGTTCTTGTTCCCAACAGCTAACTCAGTACTTGCTGACCCGGCTTGGTTAGAGCAAGAGCCTGAGTTCTATGGAAACCAAAGAGTGAACGAGGTGTTCGCAGATATCTCTGAGTCTGTGGATGTTGAGTTTCAGTGGTTGCCATACATGGACTTCGCTTACTCAAGTTTCAACGAAACTATGGGTGTTGAAATCGATGCCAAGGGTGACCTCTCAGCCGGGCTTGATGCTTGGCAGGAGGCACTAGTTGAGTATGGAGAGCAACAGGGCTTCTCTGTAAACGAGTAGTAAACCGTTGAGCCCTCGGTGGACATGTTAGAAATCTCTCGAGACATGTCCACCGAGGGGCTAAACTCAAGCTAAAGGAACTCACCGTGAACGCTCAAACAACCAGCTCTGTCAAAACTAAAAACACGCGACCCGTGAAGGTTAGAAAGACTAGTCGCGTAAAAAGGCGCACCAATCTGTCCGCCTACGGATTTGTTGCACCATTTCTAATCATTTTCTTCTTGATGCTGTTTATCCCGCTCGCCTACTCGGGGTACATTTCTTTGTTCATCGAGAGAATCGTTGGCGGTATTAACTTCGTCGGTTTAGAAAACTACGCCAGAGCAATTGAGGACCCGCGTTTCCACGAGGGTTTGGGTAGAACGGCGCTAATTCTTCTAATTCAGGTGCCGATCATGCTCGGTCTTGCGCTAATTTTCGCACTCGCTCTTGACTCTGGTTACGCTCGGGGTAGCAACCTCTTGAGGCTTTTGATTTTTATGCCCTATGCCGTACCAAGCGTTGTTTCAACGCTGATGTGGGGTTACATGTACGGGCAGAATTTTGGACTTGTCGGACAGTTAGCAACAAGTATTGGTTTGCCAGCTCCTGATTTGCTATCACCAGGGGTAATTCTTTTCTCGATCATGAACATAGTCACTTGGGCCTTCGTTGGTTACAACATGATTATCATGTATTCAGCCTTGAAAGCCATCCCATCTGAGGTTTATGAGGCTGCTGAGATTGACGGTGCCAGCCAGTTCAGGTTGGCTTGGAGCATCAAGATTCCAGCTTTGAGACCCGCTTTGCTGTTGACCACAATTTTCTCGGTAATTGGCTCTTTTCAGATTTTCGTTGAGCCCAGTTTGTTGAGTCCGCTAGCTCCATCAGCAATTGGACAATCATTCACACCTAACTACTACGCCTACAATCTTGCGTTTGTGAACAGTGAGCTGAACTACGCGGCTGCCATTGCGTTCTCGCTCGGTGTTGTAATCATGATTGTTTCTTATGCGGTCCAGTTATCTACCCAGAGAAAGAGGGTTGCAGAATGACTTCACAGCTAAATGCTTCAAGCCGACTGCAGAAACCTACTCGAAGGCGCAAGCCTTTTACCCGAGAAGGAAGGAGAAGCAATCTTCTCACTATTTTCATGTGGATATCGGCGGTTTATTTCCTTCTTCCAATTTCTTGGCTGACCATTGCATCTACGAAGGACAATAGGGACCTGTTCTCAACTTTCGGACTCTGGTTCGGTAGGGAAAATAATTTTTTCAACAACGTGGTTGACGTGTTCACTGTTCAGGATGGTGTCTATGTCAGGTGGGCTCTAAACACTTTTTACTATGCAGGGGTTAGTGCGGTAGGTGCAACCTTGCTGGCTGCCATGGCGGGCTACGCCTTCGCCCGCTTTGATTTCCCGGGGGACAAGATCTTGTTCAGCATAATTCTTGGCGCCATCATGATTCCTATGACCGCTTTGGCCATTCCCACCTATCTGTTGTTTTCGCAGGTGGGAATAACCAACACTCCCTGGGCCGTTATCCTGCCATCTCTGGTAAGTCCATTCGGGGTGTTATTGATGCGAGTCTACGCCGCGGATGCCATACCAAGCTCATTGATTGAAGCTGGCAGGGTAGACGGCGCATCTGAGGCACGTATTTTCTGGCAGGTTGGCTTAAGGTTGCTCGGACCCGGGCTTGTAACGGTGCTACTGTTCAACCTGGTTGCCACCTGGAACAACTACTTCTTGCCACTGATTATGTTGCGAAGTAGCGAGCTTTATCCGTTGACTCTGGGTCTTGCTCAGCAATCTGCGATATCGGCAGCTGGAGGTGGAGCACAGGCTTTGTTCTCTACCGTAATCACCGGGTCTTTTATTTCAATCGTGCCGCTGATTGTGGCGTTTTTGCTCCTCCAAAGATATTGGAGGACAGGTCTAGCTACTGGCGGGGTTAAAGCTTAAGCTCCAGCGATTTAGAGTTTCAGGCTGAGTTAGGAAAGGAACAAGAAATGAAAACTGTTTTGGTCACCGGGGGCTCAGGAAAACTAGGAGCTTTTGCTGTTCGACACCTGTCGAATTCAGGCTGGGATGTAATCAGTGCGGACCGAGTTCCGAATCCAAACAACGATGTCAAGTCCATAATTGTCGATTTCAGAGATGCAGCACAGGTGATGGACCTGATTCTGGGAACAGATGAAAAACATACAAAACTTGATGCTGTTGTTCACTTGGCGGCAATTCCTGCGCCTGGAATTGCAACCGACAAGGCAACCATCGACAATAACTTCAATTCATCGCTGAATATCTTCATGGCTTCTCAAAAGGCTGGGATCAAAAAGATTGTGTTCGCATCAAGTGAGACCGTGCTGGGTTTACCCTTTGACACCCCACCACCATATGTTCCGGTTGATGAAGAATATGCTCCCAGACCCGAGTCTTATTACTCACTTTCAAAAACTCTGGAGGAAGCTTTGGCCAAAGAGCTGTGTAGGTGGGACGAGAGCCTTGGGATGGTTGGCTTGCGATTTTCAAATGTGATTGACCCAGTGGAATATCCAGATTTTGAAAACTATCAATCTGATCCGATGTCGCGTAAGTGGAATCTCTGGGGTTATATCGACGCCAGGGACGGGGCCTTAGCAATTGAGAAAGCACTTGAATATCAGCGGCCCGGCTTTGAACCATTCATCATTGCAAGCCCAGACACGGTAATGCGGACTGCAAATGATGATTTGTTGAAAGCGGTTTTCCCAGACGTGCCGAGAAAGACAGAGTTTGGTGATCACGAAACCCTACTGTCAATCAGGAAAGCTCAAAAATTACTTGGTTACAACCCGGAGAATTCTTGGAGAAAAAGTTGAGCGTAAACCCAATTGGGGTCCCTGTTCAATTCAAACAAAGATCACTAAGACAACAAACGAAAGCGAAGGGCAAAAATGCTAAAAACCGATCATCTATATTTCGGCGGTGACTACAACCCAGAGCAGTGGCCTGCGGATAGCTGGAAACAGGACATCCAGGACATGCAGAAGCTTGGCGTCAACATCGTAAGCATTGGTATTTTTTCCTGGGCATCGATTGAACCAAAAGAGGGTCAGTTTGACTTCTCCTGGATGGATGAAATTGTCAAACTACTAACTGAGGCAAACATTGCCATAGACATGGCCTCCGGCACTGCATCTCCGCCGGCATGGTTGACCAGAAAGCACCCAGAGATGTTGGCAACAACAAACATGGGGGTTCGTTTCAATCACGGTGGACGACAGCACTACAGTCCTGCTTCAAAAGCTTATGAGGAATATAGCTTGAAATACTTGGAGCAGATTCTGAAGCGTTATGCAGGTCACCCAAATATTGTTATGTGGCACGTGAACAACGAAATTGGTTGCCACAACCCCTATGACTTTGGTGAGGAAACCGCTGTAAAGTTCAGAGAGTGGTTGCAGGCTAAGTACTCAACTGTAGATGAACTAAACGATGCTTGGTACACCACATTTTGGTCCCAGCGCTACAGCACGTTTGAGGAGATTCAGCCACCTAGTTTCACCTCTTACGGAACCTCACCAAATCCAGCAATGGAGATGGATTACCGCAGATATTCAAGTGATCAGCTTCTTTCGATCTACGTGCGCGAGCGCGATCTAATTCGCAAATACGACAGCGAAACTCCAATCACAACCAACTTCATGTCAATGAGCGGAACTTTCGCCATGGACTATTGGAAATGGTCGAAAGAGATGGACTTCGTCAGCACCGATCACTACATGACTTTTAGCAGCAAAGACAGAGGCATCGACCTTGCCCTTTACTCTGATCTCACGAGGGGTTTCGCCGGTGGTGAAAGCTGGTTGTTGATGGAGCACAGCTCTAGCTCCGTGAACTGGCAGCCGATCAATACGATCAAATCTAATAACGAAGCGGTGAACAATGGACTACAGCACACCTTCAGAGGATCTCAGGGCGCACTGTTTTTCCAACTTCGTCAGTCACGTGGCGGTTCTGAAAGATTCCACTCCTCAATCATTCCGCACAGTGGTGTTGACACCAGGATTGGTCGCAACATGAGGGAACTGTCCAGTCAATTAGAGTCACTGAGCAACATTGCTGGAGAAAACACCAAGCCTGCCAAGATTGCCATGATTTTCGATTATGAAGACTCTTGGGTTACCGATCAGGCCAATCTGCCAAGTGAGCGTTTGAAATACCGAGAAGAGCTTCATCTTTGGTACAAATCTATTTTTAACACTGGTGAACAGCTGGATTTCATTGACAAGGCTCAGAGTTTTAAGAAATTCAGCGACTACTCAGTGATTATTGCCCCACTGATGCACATTGTGAACAACGAGCTGGTGAGCGAGCTGAAGAGATTTGTTGAAAATGGCGGAACCCTAATCACCACCTACTTCTCAGGTGCAGCAGACCAAAACCTTGCCCTGCTGGGAAACAGTTATGGCGGGAAGTTCCTAACGGACATCTTTGGGGTGACTGTTGAGGAGTATGCGCCAATGGATGAGCCTGAGGGTAATCTTTCAAACGGTTATAAGAATTCAACATGGCGAGAAATCACCTCTGTTGATTCCTCGGTTGAAGTTTTGGCAAGCTTTGCCGACCGCGGTGAAACTAAGAATTCCCCAGCAGTTACTCGGCGCTCCGTTGGAAGGGGAAAAGCTATCTATGTTGGCACCAGGTTAGACGCTGGCAGTTTGGCTGATCTAGTTGCCTCTGAACTGTCGCTGAGCCATGACAACCTGGGTCTGAGTGCGGTTACCAGGGGTGACAAAACTCTTTACTGGAACAGTTCGGATCAAGTCTTGACTCACAATCAGAAAACCTTGGAACCTGGTGAATTTGCAATCGAGTAAAGCTTGGACTCAGATTTAGACTACCCATCTTGATTTTTGAGATGGGGATTCTAAATCTATTTCTTTTTGCCTAGGACAGCATTCAGGCTTAGATAGACCACCATCGAGAAAAAAACGATGATTCCAACCGCAATTATCGGAATCAGAACGCTTGATGCGTTAATGTCGATAACCATTTCTCCGTGATCCATGTTTGCCTCCAAAGCTCTAGACAAATTTTAGCTTGACTGGCGATTATTTTTCTTGTCTACCCTTGATTCCGGTATAGGTGAAGTAGCTGCCTAGTAAAATCAGGCCAACTGGGCCAGCGTAATCAGCTGGGCCATAACCCTGAATATTGATGTTTGCTGTCACAAATATTCCACTTGCTACACCAACTCCGAGTGTTGCCAATCCTATTGACAATGCCTTGCCGGAAAGAGCCTTGGGGGTGTCCTCTGGTTGAAGTGGCTTTTTAGCCTTCTTGGGTTTTTCAGTCATAGAAGAAACTCTACTGATTTAGATTCCCATTTGCTTTCTAATCATGTCTACATGGCCTTTGGCCTTGACGTTATAAAAAGCGTGCTCGATGTTTGCTTTCTCATCGATTACGAATGTTGAGCGGATGGTGCCCTCATATTCTTTGCCATACATCTTCTTCAAGCCATAAGCACCGTAGAGTTTTTGGATTTCGTTTTCGGGGTCTGAGAGCATCGGGAAGTTCAAACCCTCTTTTTCTTTGAACTTGGCCAACTTGGCTGGCTTGTCTGGGCTCACCCCAATGACTGAATAGCCTAGGGATTTCAATGAATTCAGATTGTCTCTGAAATCGCAGGCTTGGTTGGTGCAGCCGGGGGTGCCAGCAGCTGGATAGAAATAAAGGATGGTTTTTTGACCCTTGAAGCTGTCGCTTGAAAATTCGTTTTCTTCGCTGTCGATAAGGGTGAACTCTGGGGCCTTGGTGCCTGGTTCTAATGTGCTCATAAGATTAATAAGCCCGTGGGCGCTCTAGCTATTCCCCTTGGAGGGCTTCACCTTGGACCAAACAAACATGGTGAGGCTAACCAGGGCAAATCCGAAGAACAGGTCTTCTACGGGTGCGAATGCAACCCTGGTGCCGCCAATTGCGTCTGGGTTGTAGGTAACAATCTCGTTGAAGGTCAGATAGCCGTTTGTCAGCAACTGGAAAAACACTACGATTCCATAGGCCAGCCAAAACCTGATGTCTGATAACAAACCTGTCTTTAAAACGAATATCTCGGCTAACACAACGATTACGATCGCCGCTTGTGCTAAGAGGAAATAGGGCATTAGGACCTGACCAACTTTCTAATTCTTGCTATCCATTTTTGAACTGTTGGCAAAAAGTTTCTAACTCCCTCGAGGGTCAACATTGCAGCGATTGGGATAATGATGAAAAACAGGTACTCCTCAAGAGGGATGTTTAGTGGGCCATAGATTCCAAGTGTCTGTGCTGGATCGAAAAACCAGTGACCCTGAGCGATTGCGTAGGCATCCCATAAGACAAAAAATGGAACCACGATGGCAAGCGTTTTCAATACTCGCTTAGGATCTCTCAAAACCCTGGTGTCAAAGGCAAATTCAAGCCACCAGGAGGCAACGACTACGAAGCCAAGCATTGCCATGTAGGACCATTCTCCGAACAAGCCGGCCTTCTTTCCAGGTCTCTTCTAAAATCGAGCTATGCAATCGCAGCTAAACCTTCTGAGCCGCCTCAGATTAATTTCCCGCCTAGGAATTCTATTCGGAATTTTGGTTGGTGTCATTCACCTGCTGCTGGGAGGTATTTCGATTGAGCTTCAAGTTTTGCTTGCGCTGTTGGCTCTGGCTGTTGGTATCCCGCACGGAGCAGTTGATCACCTAGTGACAGTTCCAAAGATGGCCTCGCTCAGGATGGTTGCTTTTCTCACTGTTTATCTTGCTGCCGTTGGCTTTGCCATCTGGTTTATTTTGAGTGCAAACCTGTTGGGCTTTCAATTAGTGGTTTTGATGAGTGCTATTCACTTTGGAATTGGGGATGCGGCATTCATTTCTGAAATTGACTCTCGCAAACAAAGATCTAGCTTTCCAAAGATTCCCTATGCACTGGCAGCTGGCTTCACACCTGTGCTGATTCCGCTTGTGAATCAACAAAGTGCTGAGGCACTGGCAGCGGTGAACCCTGCGCTGATCGGCTGGGCGGGTGCACTGGAAAGTTATCTGTATTTTGGGATGATTTCGATTGCAGTTGTAGCAATTTTGTGGATGCTTCTGGTCAAAAGAGTGGATGCAGCCATTGATATCTCACTGTTATTGGCAATCTCGCTAGTTACACCCCCATTGGTCGCATTCGCGTTTTACTTTGGTTTCTGGCACGCACTCAGGCACACCGGCCGATTGAGTCTTGAACTACCTGCATCTCTAAAGGCCCATGCGTCCAACCTCACCAGCAAGGCCTTCTGGTCATCAGTCAACGCAGGGGTTCCCGCTCTGGCATTCGTGATTGCCTTCACAATTGGTTTGGCGCTGACCATTGGGCTGAATTTGAGCACTGAGTTTTTATGGATTTTATTGGTTGTAATCTGGGCGCTAACGGTGCCACACATGGCACTGACCGCGAGATTGGATTTGAGGGCATTGAAATGACAGATCAATTGCAACTTCTCAGAAAAAGAAAAAGCGTTAAGTGGCAGCGGTTTCCCGATGATGTGATTCCGATGCATGTGGCGGAGATGGATTTTCCGATCTCTGACGCAATCAAATCAGCGATTATTTCCATGACCGAAAAAGATGACCTGGGCTACGCCTTTCCACTTCCTGAATTAGGAACGGCGTTTAGTGATTTCTCAGACAGGCACTGGGGGTTCAAGGTTAATCCTGAATTGGTTTTGCCAGCAACCGATGTTGGGGTTGCAGGCGTTGAATTGCTTCGTTCTTTGATTCCCAACGGAGGAAGGGTGTTGGTAAATTCACCGATTTACTCATCGTTTAGAAAATGGATATCCGAAGCAAAATCAGAAATTGTGGATGCACCTCTTTCACTGGAAGGCAGGTCCTGGAAGTTAGACCTAGAGGCAATTGAAAAAGCTTTTAAATCTGGCATCGATGTCTATCTACTTTGTTCACCGCACAACCCAGTCGGTGCGGTGCATTCAAAACATGACCTGCAGTCAATTGCAGATTTAGCACTGAAGCACAACGTGACAGTGATTGCCGATGAAATCCATGCACCACTGACTCAGTCGAATCAATCCTTTGTTCCGTTTGCATCGGTTTCCGATGCGGCTAAGGAGGTTGGAATCACCATTACCTCAAGCTCTAAAAGTTTCAACACCGCAGGCGTTAAGGGTGGGTTGATGTCTTTTGAAAATGAGGATCTAAAACAAAAAGCGACCGAAAAACTACCAATGGCTGTTCCATACAGAACATCAATTTTGGGGATTGCGGCCATGATCGCAAGCTTTACAGATTCGGACAAGTGGCTGAGCAAAACCGTGACTCAAATAGAGAAAAACTTTGAGCTTCTGAACTCATTGTTGCTGGACTCAGCCTGGGCACAGACCTTTGAAGAGAGGGCCACTTATTTGGCATGGCTGGATGTAAGCGGTTTGGGATTTGATGAACCCGCCAAGCGAATTCTGGAACAGGCAAGGGTCTCTGTGGTTCCAGGAAGTGATCACTCAATTGACGACCAGGGTTATAAGCAATACGTGCGAATGAACATTGGAACCTATCCAGAAATTATTGAACAGGCGGTTGAGTCAATCAGCTCGATTGCAAAAACTCGATAATTATCAAACTGACTACTGCACCTGCGAAGATATTCAGCCATAAAAAGCTCTTCCAACCCCAGTTAGCTTTTTCGCAGTCTTGATCAGGCAGGTTCCAGTAGGGGATGAGAATTCCAACATAGGGAATCAAGGCAATTGCGGCAATTGCCTGTGGCTGTCCAGAGCTAACAAGAAGTGCAGCGGCAAGCAGATAAAGCCCAACAGCCAGCCTGACGGTCCAGCGAGCACCGATTGTGGTGGCAATTGATCCGATGTTAGCTAAACGGTCTGCCTTTACGTCTTGCACCGCTCCAAAGGCGTGTGAGGCCATCGACCAGAAAAACAATGCCCCAACAATTGGCAAGGCCTGAACCAAGGTGTCAATTGAACCTGCAAGCACGAGTGCGAACGTGAGTGGGCCGGTGAAGTGGGTGGCGCTTGTTATTGAATCTAAAAAAGGAATTTCTTTGAACCGAAGCCCCTTTATTGAATACGCCACCACGCTGAACAGTGTTGTCAGCAGAATGATTGCGCTAACCAGGTCGCTGACAACGAAAAGGTAAATTGCAAAGGGCACAGCCAGACCGAAGGCTGCAATCAGTGTCGGTGTGTGAAGTTCAGGTTTCAGAAGTGCACCCTCAACACCTCCCTTTCTGGGGTTTGCCAAATCACTTTGATAATCAAAAACATCATTGACCCCATACATCAATAAGTTGTAAGGGATGAGAAAGAACGATGAACCAATCCAAAAAGTGGCATCAAGCTCACCGGAAATCAGCACATAGGCAACACCGAAGGGAAATGCTGTGTTGATCCAGGAAATTGGTCGTGAGGATTGAGCGATTTGAAAAAAATTGTTCATAACCGAATTCGAACAAAGTTATAAACGGATGGGATTAACACCAACGCAACAAGGGTGTAGGCGAAGTCCTCAATCGGAGCAACACCCAATCGAACACCAGAAATCTTTTCTGGGTCGTAATCCACTATCCCACTAGCGATAATCAGGTTGTCAAAAACTAGCGTTAGAAAAAGCATCACCGCTGCAGCTGCAACCAAAGGTTTCGGAGACAACCACTTGCGCATCAAAAAGGCATAAATGGCAAAAATTACAAGCACAGAAATCGTTAGCAGGATGTAGGTCATTTCAGCTTCTTTTCCGCAAATCGATAGACAACAAGAGTGGAATAGCTAAGCAGAATCAGAAAAAACAGCTCTTCCAGAGGAAGCTCTGGAGCAAGCAGGATGCCAGAGACATGCTCTGCAGGTCCAATAAAGAAAATACCAAGTTCGATACCAACCAAATCCCAAGCCAGGAAAACAGCCACTCCCACTAATACTGCAAGGATTGTGGAAATTGGGGAAACAAACAACGCAAGACCGTGGCGACGATCAATTGCACCTGTTCCCAGAATCGAGACAACCAGAGCGGCAAGGTAGCCAAAGCCAAGCAGTTCCATTTAGCTCAGCCCCTTCCATTCCGTTTGGCTTGTCAACTCATGTTCAATTGGACCGTTTGACGAATCATTGGTTAGGTGCTTATAAACAAGCTCAGCCCCAATTAGACACATCGGTAAGCCAATCCCTGGAATCGTGTTGTGTCCAGAATAAAACAGGTTTTTCAACTTCTTTGAGCGGTTTTGAGGTCTGAAAAATGCGCTCTGTCGCAGAGTGTGTGCCATTCCCAGAGCAGTTCCACTCCAGGCGTTGAATTCATTTACAAAATCTGCAGGTCCAACTGTTCTGCGAACAACCACTCGGTCTCTGAGGTTTTCAATTCCAGCCCAGCTTCCCAGTTGATCGATAATCTCGTCAGCTCTTTTTTCCAGAGCCTCGTCACCTTCGCCGTTTATGCCACCGGAGCCAATTGCAGGATCTGCTGCCGAGGGGACCAAGATAAAGATGTTTTCATAGCCCTCCGGGGCGACTGTGTCATCAGTCTTTGAAGGCATGCAGACATACATATTCGCGGGGTCGGGGATTATTCGCTTGCCATCAGCCTTAGCAAACACCTCTTTGAAGCCACCCTTCCAGTCCTCGGTGAACAATAGCGTGTGGTGTTCTAGCTGCTCTATTTTTCCCTTGATCCCAAGGTGAATCAAAAGTGCAGATGGCCCAGGTGTCTTTTTTGACCAGAAGGGTTCTGGAAATGTTTGCTTGTGGCGAGGAAGTAACTTGGTCTCAACGTGATGCAAATCAGCAGAGCCAACAACGACATCTGCCTCATATTTGACATCCCCAACCATGACTCCAGTTGCCTGATCACCGTTGCATAGGATTTTTGTAACCTCAGAGTTTGTGTTGATTTGAACTCCATGTTGCACTGCCAGTCTTTCAGCAGCCTCAATCAGGGTAAACATTCCACCCTTTGGGTAGAAAACACCAATGTTCATGTCAACGTGTGTCATCAGGTGATACATGCTTGGTGTCTCATAGGGGCTGGCTCCTAGAAACACCGCAGGGTAATCAAGAATCTTTTTTAGTCTGTCGTCCTGGAAATACTTCCCCGCATAGCTATCCAGAGACGTGGTGAGCAGTTTCACAAACTTCCCAGCCTGCCGAATCACCTCAGGGTTTGTGAAGCCCTTTGCGTTTTTGAAGTTTGTATATAAAAAGTGCTTGATGCTCAGATCATATGCATTTTCAGCACTTTCAACATATCGCCCTAGAGCCTCAGAGCCACCTTCTTCGATGCCTTCAAACATCTCTCTGTTTTTTTCTAGCGAGTCACGAACAATGATTGGCTCGTCGTAGCCCTCAACGATTGTTTTGTATGCGGGGTCAAGCTGAACCAGATCAAGTTCCTTTTCGGCAGTTGTTCCCATTAGTTTGAAAAACTGATCAAAAGCGTCTGGCATTAGATACCAGCTGGGACCCATGTCGAATTTGAACCCATCTTTTTCCCAGAGATGGGCTCGGCCCCCGATGCTGTCTCTTGATTCCAAAACAGTCACCTTCATGCCTGACTTGGCCAAAAGTGCAGCGGTCGCAAGACCCGCAATGCCAGCACCGATGACTATCGCTGTTTTTTCTGTCAACTACCCGCTCCTACATAGCTTGTGGCCAAAATCCAAAGTTTCTTTCCATTAGCAACACTAATTCGGGTGGAAATAAGTTCCTGAGAATTGGTCTTGGAAATCTTTTTGTTCAGCGATGCGAATAATTCACAGGCTGCCCTCACTGCCTTGGCGGCACTGGAAGGCAGAAGCGGAATTGCATTCCTTGCCTTGTTTAGCTCTAGATCAATATCCATCACCAAGCGCTTTTTGGTTTCCTCATCGAAACTATCAACCTTCACGCCGGGGAAATAGCTTCTGCCAAGTCTTGAAAAATCAGCACTCAGGTCTCTCAAAAAATTCACCTTTTGAAAAGCACTTCCCAGGGCCAGCGCTCCCTCTTTCAGAATCTCTAATTGTTCAGAATCATATTTTTTGTCTTTGATGAAAGCTTGTAAACACATAAGCCCCACCACCTCAGCTGAGCCGTAGACGTATTTGCTGAAACTTTTTTCATCATGCTCGGTGTCTGTTAGGTCCATCTTCATCGAGTCAAAAAACGGCTTCACAATATCTTTTTCGATTCCGACCTCTCGGGCGGTCACAGCGAATGCATGCAGCACCAGGTTTGTGCTGTAGCCGGTTTTCATGGCCGTGTAGCACTCGGTTTCAAAATCTTGAATTTGCTTGGCAGGGTCCAGCGTTTGATTGCCCTGGGCTGCCTCTGCTGCAGATCCATCAACAATCTCATCAGCAACCCGTACCATCGCATAAATGCTTTCAATGTGTTGTCTGATTTTTGGATTAATCAGCTTGGTGGCAAGACCGAAACTTGTTGAGTAGGAGTAAATAACCTCACGTGAGCTCTTCTGTGCAGCTTTTGTATAAAGCGCAAGTCCCGTTGGCTCTCTGGTTGTATCCATATCCACCACTCTATGAGGCTACCGCTTTTGAAATTGATTAGACTAATCGCATGGCCAAAAACATGAAACCTATAAGCTCAGATGTAACTGATGGAATCGAGCGCGCCCCTCACAGGGGAATGTTGCGCGCAATCGGAATGGGCGAAGAAGACTGGGTGAAACCCCAGATTGGTATCGCCAGCAGTTACAACGAGGTGACCCCTTGCAACCTCAGCCTGGACCGCCTGGCAGAAGCTGCCAAACAGGGAGTTTTCCAAGCTCAGGGCTACCCGATGCTGTTTGGAACAATTTCTGTGTCTGATGGAATTGCAATGGGTCATGAGGGTATGCACTTCTCGCTGGTTTCTCGTGAGGTGATTGCAGACAGCGTTGAGACCGTTATGAGCGCGGAAAGACTAGACGGTTCAGTAACTCTGGCTGGTTGCGATAAGTCGCTTCCGGGGATGCTGATGTCAGCGGCAAGGATGGATCTTGCCAGCGTATTTTTGTATGCGGGTTCGATTGCTCCGGGCTGGGTGAAGCTGACAGACGGAAGTGAGAAGCAGGTCACCATCATTGACGCCTTTGAAGCGGTAGGTGCTTGCAAGGCGGGGCTCATGAGTGAAGAGGATCTGGAGAGAATTGAAAAAGCAATCTGCCCAGGTGAAGGTGCTTGTGGGGGAATGTATACCGCCAACACAATGGCAAGTATTGCCGAGGCGTTGGGAATGAGTTTGCCCGGTTCTGCAGCACCTCCCAGTGCAGACAGAAGAAGAGACAACTGGGCTCACCGCAGTGGTGAGGCAGTTGTAAACCTGATTTCAAAGGGCATCACCGCTAGAGACATCATGACTAAGAAGGCGTTTGAAAACGCAATTGCAGTTTTGATGGCATTCGGTGGGTCAACCAATGCCGTTTTGCACCTGCTGGCAATTGCCCAGGAGGCAGAGGTTGATTTGCAGTTGGATGACTTCAACAAAATCGCAGACAAGGTTCCGCACCTTGGAGACCTGAAGCCTTTCGGTCAATACGTCATGAACGATGTTGACCGAGTTGGCGGAGTTCCAGTTTTGATGAAGGCGTTGCTGGATGCGGGTCTGATTCACGGAGATGCACTAACGGTGACTGGAAAAACAGTGGCTGAGAACTTGGCTGACATCAATCCACCTGACCCAGACGGCAAGATTATCAGGGCCATGAACAACCCAATTCACAAAACCGGTGGCATCAACATTTTGAAGGGAAGCTTGGCTCCAGAGGGTGCTGTCGTGAAAACGGCTGGCTTTGATTTGGCCAGCTTCGAGGGACCCGCAAAGGTGTTTGAACGTGAAAAAGCCTGCATGGAAGCACTCAGCAATGGTGAAATCCAAAAGGGTGATGTTGTGGTGATTCGCTATGAAGGACCCAAGGGTGGACCTGGCATGCGCGAAATGCTCGCGGTCACGGGTGCAATTAAGGGTGCGGGACTGGGCAAAGATGTTCTACTATTGACAGATGGAAGATTCTCAGGTGGCACAACCGGGCTGAGTATTGGACACATTGCTCCAGAGGCAGTGGACGGAGGTCCTATCGCACTGGTGCGTGATGGAGACATAATCAGCGTCGACATCGCTAGTCGCTCTATAGAGCTTCTCGTAGACGAGAGTGAATTGGCCAGTCGTAAATCCGGCTGGGAACCACTGCCCTTGCGATACACCAAGGGTGTATTAGGAAAATACTCAAAGATTGTTGGCTCCGCCTCTGTCGGCGCCTACTGTGGCTAAGGATAAAATGACTGAAACAATGACCGGCGCGCAAGCCGTTGTCCGCTCGTTGGAAGAGTTGGGGATAACAGATATTTTCGGCTTGCCCGGCGGAGCAATTTTGCCAACCTACGATCCGCTAATGGATTCTGGAAAGATTCGACATGTTCTCGTGCGTCACGAGCAGGGTGCTGGGCACGCGGCTGAGGGTTACGCCTCCGCAACAGGCAAGTTAGGTGTTTGCATTGCAACCAGTGGACCGGGAGCTACAAACCTTGTGACACCGATTGCAGATGCCCACATGGACAGCGTTCCTCTTTTGGCAATCACTGGTCAGGTGAACTCTCATGCAATTGGAACAGATGCCTTCCAAGAGGCAGACATTGTTGGAATCACCATGCCCATCACCAAGCACAGTTTTTTGGTCACCAACGCCCAAGAAATTCCTGCAGTTATTTCGGCAGCGGTAGAGCTTGCAACATCGGGTAGGCCAGGTCCTGTCCTGGTGGACATCACCAAGGACGCCCAGAACCAAAAAATTGAATTTAGCTGGCCACCAAAGCGAGATATCTTGCCTGGATATAAGCCAGTTACCCACCCGCACGGACGTCAGGTGGAAGCAGCGGCTGAGCTAATCCTCAATAGTGAGAAGCCGATGCTCTACGTCGGTGGTGGAGTAATCAGGGCAGAGGCTCACAAGGAGCTTGCTCGCTTGGCTGAGATCACCGGAGCACCGGTCACCACCACTTTGATGGCAAGGGGTGCATTCCCCGACACCCATCAGCAACACCTTGGTATGCCGGGTATGCACGGAACTGTGCCGGCGGTGACTGGATTGCAGAAGGCAGATTTGTTGATCACCCTGGGTGCAAGGTTTGATGATCGAGTCACGGGTGAAGTTTCGAGCTTCGCCCCGGGTGCGAAGGTTATTCACGTGGATATTGACCCAGCCGAGATTGGCAAGGTCAGACATGCTGATGTGCCAATTGTTGGAGATGCCAAGGTTGTAATTGCAATGCTGAATGCAGAGCTTGAAAAAAGACTTGCTGGCGAAAAGCCAGACTACTCAGCTTGGTGGCAGTTCATTGATGGTTTGAAAACCAGGTATCCACTCGGTTACGAAGAGCAAAAGGAAGGAATCCTTGCTCCCCAGTGGGTTATTAAGCGCATTGGAGAGATGACTGGTACGGAGGGAGTTTTTGCGGCAGGAGTCGGTCAGCACCAGATGTGGTCAGCTCAGTTCATTGACTATGACCGACCCAACTCTTGGTTGAACTCGGGAGGTGCCGGAACCATGGGCTACAGCGTGCCAGCTGCCATGGGTGCCAAGGTTGGCGAACCAGATCGAGATGTTTGGGCAATTGATGGAGATGGTTGTTTCCAGATGACCAACCAAGAACTGGCAACCTGTGTCATAAACAATATTCCAATCAAGGTTGCGATTATCAACAACAGCTCGTTGGGAATGGTGAGACAGTGGCAGACACTGTTTTACAACTCCAGGTATTCAAACACCGACCTGCACACCGGAACTGACACCCAGATGGTTCCTGATTTTGTGAAGCTAGCGGATAGCTATGGGTGCTTGTCCATCAGAGCAACAAATGAAAAAGAGGCAGAAGAGGCGATCAAGCTAGCACTTGAGACCAATGACCGCCCAGTTGTTATTGACTTCATCGTTGGTCGTGATGCTATGGTTTGGCCGATGGTGCCAGCTGGAGTGAGCAACGATGCGGTTCAGTATGCTCGAGATGCGCGACCTGTCTGGGAGGGTGACGAATGACAAAACACCTCCTCTCTCTGCTGGTGGAAGACAAACCCGGTTTGCTGACTCGTGTTGCAGGTTTGTTTGCAAGACGCGGTTATAACATTCAGTCGCTTGCTGTGGGAACTAGCGAAATCGAAGGGCTCAGTCGAATCACAGTTGTGGTTGCCGTGGAGGGACACCCGCTCGAGCAAATCACCAAGCAGCTCAATAAACTTGTGAACGTTGTGAAGATTGTTGAACTGGAAGAGGAAAATTCCATTTCCAGAGACCACATGATGGTGAAGGTGAAAACCGAGGCCAATAACCGCAGTCAAGTCTTGGAGGCTGTAAACCTATTCAGGGCAAGAGTGGTTGATGTTGTCAGTGACTCAGTTGTTATTGAGGTCACCGGCGACAGCGCTAAGTGCCAAGCTTTTCTTAGGGTTTTGGAACCCTTTGGAATTAAGGAACTCGTTCAATCCGGAGCAATCGCTATTGGCCGCGGCTCCAAATCAATGAGCGATCGAATCAAATAGGCCAGGAACCAAAAGGAGCAATAAATTGGCAGAAATTTTCTATGACAAAGATGCCGATCTAAGTCTGATTCAAAACAAGAAGGTTGCGGTGTTGGGTTTTGGCTCACAGGGTCACGCTCACTCACTAAACCTTCACGACAGCGGTGTTGATGTTGTTGTCGGTTTGTTGGAAGGGTCTAAATCTCGCCCAAAGGCTGAGGAAAAAGGTCTTACTGTGCACACTCCAGAGGATGCCGTGAAGTGGGCGGATGTCATCGTTATCTTGGCACCAGACCCCGTTCAGCGTGATCTTTATAAAGACTCGGTTGAGCCCAACCTGACCCCTGGTAAAGCTCTGGTTTTCGGTCACGGGTTTGCAATTCGCTACGGCCTAATCAAGCCACCAGCCGATGTCGATGTCTTCTTGGTCGCACCTAAGGGGCCTGGACACACCGTTCGTCGTGAGTATGAGGCTGGCAGAGGTGTTCCAAACCTGATTGCAGTTGAGCAGGATGCAACCGGTGAAGCATTTGAACTTGGCCTTAGCTACTCCAAGGCAATTGGTGGAACCAGAGCTGGAACCATCAAGACCACTTTCACCGAAGAAACAGAGACAGACCTCTTTGGTGAGCAGGCGGTTTTGTGTGGAGGAACTTCACAGCTGGTGCAGTATGGCTTTGAGACCTTGGTCGAAGCTGGCTACCAGCCCGAGGTTGCTTACTTCGAGGTCCTCCACGAGCTGAAGCTGATTGTTGACCTGATGTATGAAGGTGGAATTGCTAAGCAGCGCTGGAGTGTTTCTGACACAGCAGAATACGGTGACTACGTCTCTGGACCAAGAGTGATTACTCCTGATGTGAAAGACAACATGAAGCAGGTCTTGGGAGATATCCAGAACGGTGAATTTGCCGAGAGGTTCATTTCTGACCAAGACGCGGGAGCTCCAGATTTCCAGAGCCTCCGCGCCAGGGGCGAAACCCACCCGATTGAGAAAACCGGTCGTGAGCTTCGCAAGTTGTTCAGCTGGATCGAAAATAAAGACGATTACAGCGAAGGTAGTGCTGCCAGGTAATTACTGGCTCACCATTTTCCGCATAGCCAGCGCTAGGGGAATCGCAACCGCGAAGTGGATTGCAAGCAGAATTGCTGCCGCAATTGGGTCTGCGATTCCCGGCACTGGTGCCAAGAAAACAGCAAAGACCACAATCACTGCAATCCAGACGTTTCTGACTGGATTGGCGGTGTTTTTGAGCCACCTGGCAACCAGAAATGCGCCAATTCCAGAAAAGATTGTCAATAACCCGAAGGCAATTGCTGGAATCTGCTGATCCAGAGCTGGTGCGTAGTAATCTGCTTCCAGAGCTAGGCCGAGCGCCCAAAGCGCATAGACCGAGACCAGAGCCGCGGCAGTCGCAATTGAGAAGCTAGTTGTGTTGTTCATATCACTCCAATTAGTTGATTGTTGATTACCGCTAGGCTTACACACATAAATAGATTTTGAGGGAAATTTTGCCAAAACCAATTGTTTTGATTGCAGAAGAATTATCACCAGCAACTGTTGATGCGTTGGGCGATGAGTTCGAGATTAGAAGTGTAAACGGAGCCGACCGCGAAAAGCTGCTGCCGGCTTTAGCAGAAGCCAATGCGGTGCTGATTCGCTCGGCCACAAAGATGGATAAAGAAGCGATCTATGCAGCTCCCAATTTGAAGGTAATTGCTCGTGCCGGAGTGGGGCTGGATAACGTTGACACCCCCGCTGCCACCGAGCACGGAGTGATGGTTGTGAATGCTCCAACATCAAACGTCGTGAGTGCTGCTGAACTGGCAGTTGCGCATATTTTGTCTTTGTCCAGAAACATCGCTGATGCTCATCATTCGATGAAGCAGGGTGAGTGGAAAAGGTCTAAGTACACAGGTGTTGAACTTTATGAAAAGACCATTGGCATTGTAGGCCTTGGCCGAATTGGAACACTGGTTGCCAATCGCTTAGCTGGCTTTGATGTGAAGTTGATTGGTTTTGACCCTTACGTGACTCAAACCAGGGCAGAGCAAATTGGTGTTGAGCTAGTAGAGCTTGATGAGCTTATGAAGCGAAGCGATTACATCACCATTCACATTCCAAAAACGGCAGAGACCACCGGAATGATCTCTGATGAGCAGTTCGCCATGGCTAAGTCAAATCTGATGATCGTGAACTGCTCTCGCGGTGGCATCATCGATGAGGATGCTTTATACACGGCCCTCAAGAACAACACCATTGCTGGTGCTGGATTGGATGTTTACAACTCCGAGCCACCAGAAGGTTCAAAGCTGTTAGAGCTAGACAACATCCTGCTCACCCCTCACCTTGGTGCATCAACTGGTGAAGCTCAGGAAAAGGCAGGAATCAGCGTTGCAAGGTCAGTTCGCTTAGCGCTCGCAGGAGATTTGGTTCCAGACGCTGTGAACGTAGCTGGAGGCTTGATTGATGCCTCAGTGAAGCCAGGAATCCCATTGGCGGAGAAGCTTGGTCAATTGCTTGCAGGAATTGCTCATGCATCAATGACTGCAGTTGAGGTTGAAATCCGCGGCGACATTGCCGAGCACGATGTGACCGTTTTGAAACTGGCAGCACTTAAGGGCATCTTTCAGAATCTAGTTACCGACCAGGTCAGTTATGTAAACGCACCTCTAATCGCTGAAGCAAGAGGGGTTGATGTGAAGCTAACCACTGACACCCAGAGTGAAGAGTACAGAAACGTCACTATCTTGCGTGCAACGCTGGGGGATGGCTCAACTGTCAGTGTGGCTGGAACGGTAACAGGACCAAAATTGCACCAAAAGATTGTGAAGATCAACGGCTATGACGTTGAGGTTCCAATGGATGAAAACCTGGTGGTTATGGTTTATGACGACCGCCCAGGAATTGTTGCAGTTTACGGAAGTGCTTTTGCAGACGCTGATGTGAACATCGCTGCCATGCAGATTGCTCGAAAGAGCGAGGGTGGCAAGGCGCTGAGTGTGGTGACTGTGGATTCCCCGATATCGGCTTCAATCCTGGATAAAATTCAAGCCAAGATCAAAGCCGATTACATCAGGTCAATCACCATTCAAGAGAGCTAAACCTCAGAGCGAGCCAGGGCATCCTGGGCGAATTTCCACGTGGTGTATCCACCAGATAGGTTTTTAGCCTTGATGCCCCTGCTGGCAAGAATCTGAATAGCTGTGTGAGCCCTCTGGCCAACGGCGCAGTGAACAACATATTCTTCACCAGCGAGGTCATCTAGATGCTCTCTAAGCTCATCAACCGGCGCCAAAATTGCACCTGGGATGTGTCCGCGGTCGAATTCGGCTTGGCTTCGGACATCCAGAATTTTCAGGCCTCTACCCAGCTCTGTTTCCAGTTCATTCCAGTGAACGTTGGGGGACTTTTGCTCCAGAACATTGTTTCCAACATATCCAACGTGGTTGATTGCATCCTTGGCCGAACCAAACTCGGGTGAGTAGGCAAGTTCGAGATTCATCAAGTCATCAACTTTCAGCCCTGCATATATTGCAGTTGCCAGAATGTCGATTCGCTTATCTGCACCATCTTTTCCAACTGACTGAGCCCCCAAGAGCTTTCCAGTCTCAGGATCAAATAGAACCTTCAGTGAAATTCGCTCACTTCCTGGGAAATAACCTGCGTGACTTCCGGGGTGTAAGTGAATAGCTCGGTAGGGGATTCCCATGCGCTCCGCTAGTCCTTCGGTGATTCCGGTTAGTGCAGCGGCCATTCCAAAGGCACCGATGATGCCGGTGCCAATTGACTTTCTGGCGGGTGCAGTCTTGCCTGCAATGACATCCGCCACCAATCGGCCGTGACGGTTTGCAAGGTTTGCAAGCCAGATCATCTGTGGCTGGTTGGTAATCAGCGATTGCTTTTCAACCGCATCACCAACAGCAAAGATGCTTGGATCGCTGGTTCTCAGGTTTTCATCAACCTTGATTCCACCAGCAGCACCCATTTCAATTCCTGCCATCTCAGCAAGTTTGCTGTCAGCAACCACTCCAACTGAGGAAACCACCAGGTCAGCATCAATGACTCGACCGTCTTTCAGTTTCAATTGGTTTTCGGTGATGCTCTCGGTTTCAGCGCTGACTGCGATGTTGATGCCATTAGCCTCAAGGTTTGCCTGGAAAGGTTCAATCATCTCGATATCAAACTGTGGCAAAACGTGATCACGGAATTCAACCAGGGTGGTCTTCACCCCACGGTGATTTAGGTTTTCTGCCAACTCAACACCAATAAACCCAGCACCCAGAATGGCAGCTGATGTAATTTTTCCATCATCAACCATTTGCTTGATGCGAACTGAGTCCTCGACGTCTTTCAGCACAACCGCACGCTCGATGCCTTCGATGGGAAGTTTCCGCGGGTTGGCGCCCGGAGAAATGATTAGGTAGTCATAATCCTCTGTATGATCACCAGTTTCGGGGTTGACAGCTGTGATCGACCTGTTTTCACGGTCAATCCCTGTCACCTCGGTGTTCACACGAACATCAAGACGAAATCTCTTCCACAGTGACTCTGGTGTTTGTAGCAGCAGACTTTCTTTTTTGTCGATGATGCCACCCACGAAATAGGGGAGACCACAGTTAGCGAAAGAGACGTATGGACCCTTTTCATAAACGATGATCTCTGCGTTTTCATCCAGTCTTCTAAGCCTTGTGGCGGCACTCATGCCACCAGCAACGCCACCAATTATTACTACCTTCATTTTCCTAAACCGTCCTTAGTCCTGCTCTTTTCCATGCGGTCATTCCACCTGAAACATTGGAAACCTCATACCCAGCCGATGCCAAAACCTTTGCTGCCTGTGCTGAGCGCATTCCGGATTGGCACATCACCATCACTGGTCGTTCCTTGGCGATACTTCCCAATCTGTTCTCAAGCGAACCCAGAGGGATGTGTTTCGCACCCGGTGCGTGACCAGATTTCCATTCATTGCTTTCGCGGACATCAATCAGTTGCGCCCCGTCATCCAGACGCTGCTGAACTTCGGTGACTTTGATGGCTGGGTTTTTTGACTTGAATAAACCAAACATTAGATTGAGGGCTCAAAGCTTACGGTTTTACCAGAACCAATCCAGGCCGAGGTGCCACCAGCAACGCTGACGCAGTCCATGCCCTGCTGCTCAAGATAGTTGGCAGCGGTCATTGACCTGCCACCACTTGCGCAGATGATCCAAATCTTTTTGTCTTTTGGCAATGCGCCTAAATTGTCTGGGATTGAGTTCAGTGGGATGTGCTTTGCCTGTGGCACGTGGCCATCCTCAAATTCAAAAGATTCCCTCACATCAATTACGTATTCACCTGCTGCAATCGCCTGATCCAACTGGTCTACGGTTACTTCCTGAGCCATCATTTCCTTTCGGTTTTTCGTTTTCTTATGACAGTGATAAAAATGCTTTTTCTAGTCGTTTGCGATCGTGCTCGCCGCTTTCATCCAGGGCGCAGGCGGCAAGGCCACTACTCATCAGAGCAAAACCAGCGCGGCTGATTGCAGCGTTTGCAGCCGCCAACTGCGTTAGCACATCTGTGCAGTCGCGACCCTCTTCAATCATGCGCACAACACCGCCGAGCTGACCCTGGGCGCGCACCAACCTTTTGCGCACAGCCTCTAACTCTTTTTCATCTAAATCCATGGTGTCTCCTTGACTACTCACAAACCGTAGCATACCCTAGGGGGTATCGAAAGGACATCATGAAAAAGTTTTTCAAAGTGGTGGTAGCGGGACTAGCTGCCATGTTTATTGCAACCTCCCTAGCGGGATGTGCTGAGCCTGAGCAGGTAGCCGTCGAAGACTACGCAATGATCATTGACGTTAGAACTCCTTCAGAATTCGCCGATGGACACCTTGAGGGTGCCGAGCGCATTGGTATTGCGGATGCAGATTTTGCTCAGAGAATCAACGAGCTTGACAAGACTGAGGATTACTACATCTACTGCAGAAGTGGTAACCGTGCAGGTCAGGCAATCGACTACATGCAGGACAATGGCTTCACCGGAGAGCTAGTAAACGGCGGCAGTGTTGGCAATGCCAGCAGTCAAACCGGACTTGCGGTGGTCAAGTAGTTGGAATCCGAGAAGTTTTGGGACGCCCGCTACCGAGAGCAACCTAAAAGCTGGGGCGTTGACCCCAATATCTTTCTAAGCCAAATCGATCTCCAAGGATTATCCTCGTCGGTCGATTTGGCTGGAGGAAATGGAAGAAACTCCCTGTGGTTGGCAGACCAAGGGTTGAAAGCGGAAAACGTTGACATTAGCTCGGTCGCCTTAGAGCAATTTTTGGAAAGAGCTGAGCAACGGGATATTTCCGATAAATGCTTAGCCACGCAGTCTGATGCCACCACCGCCAAGTTTCAACTCACTCCAGAGTTGTTGGTGATCGCCTATCTGCAAATCCCCGCTAGCGAGTTTGCGAAGGCATTTCATAATGCACTCGCTCAGGTTGCCGATGGTGCCAAGGTGTTTGGTGTTTGGCATGCCGTTGAGAATTTAGAAGATGGATATGGTGGTCCGCCGAGTAAAGATGTTTTGGTTTCCAAAGATCAATTAGAACAACTTGCCTCTGAGCATTCTTGGAAACAGTTGAAAATAGAAAATCGCAACCGAGAGATAAACACCGAGGACGGTGTGAAGATTGCGATAGATGTTGTCCTAGAGGGAACTCTATCTAGTTAGCAATGCCCGCCCATCTGCACTAAAGTTGAACAATCAAATGAAGGGTGTCGGGTGGATAGGCTGAATTTGGCAGTGATTCCGGGAGATGGGATCGGTCAAGAAGTAACCCCGATTGCATTACAGGCTTTAGAGAGAGCACTCACCGTCAAAGGTGTGGAGCTTACTCACAAACAATACGATTTGGGAGCCGAAAGGTATCTGAAGTCTGGTGACTTGTTCACCGATGAGGACCTGAGTCAACTAGCCAGTCACGATGCAATTTTGTTGGGCGCTGTCGGTGACCCCAGAGTGCCAAGCGGAGTGCTGGAACGGGGTTTGCTACTTAAGCTTCGTTTTGCATTTGATCACCACGTGAATGTTCGTCCAGCAAGGTCTTTTGATGGCTTTGCAGGAGTTTTGGCGGGCAATCCTAGTTTTGATTTTGTGGTTGTTCGAGAAGGCACCGAGGGTCCATATGTTGGAAACGGTGGAGCTATCAGAGTTGGAAGCGATGAAGAGGTGGCCAACGAGGTTAGCGTCAACACCGCCTTTGGAGTTCAGCGCGTAATTCAGTTTGCTTTTGAAAAAGCAGCCAACAGGAGTAATCGCCTGACCCTTGTCCACAAAACCAATGTTCTTAGCTACTCGGGTGGACTCTGGCAGCGAATTTTCGATGAGGTCTCGCAGCAGTTTCCAAAGGTGAAAACTGACTACATGCACATCGATGCAGCCATGATCCACATGGTCACCAACCCAAGCCGTTTTGACGTGATTGTCACCGACAACCTGTTTGGTGACATTATCACTGACCTAGCAGCAGCAATTGGGGGTGGAATTGGTCTGGCCGCATCGGCTAATCTTAACCCCACGGGAGATTTTCCCTCCATGTTCGAACCCGTTCATGGTTCGGCACCGGACATAGCTGGAAAACAGCTGGCCGATCCCACCGCAGCCATCCTCTCTGCGGGTTTACTTGCCGAACAGCTTGGCTACAACATTGCATCCAAGCAGATCAATCTGGCGGTGGCTGAATACATTGCCGAGGGTCAAAAGCAGAAAACCACCGACACAATTGCAGAAAGTATTTTGGCAAGAATCTAAAGAGGAAATTATGAGCGTTGAGTTCCACCAGTCGTTAAATCAGTATCCGCTGCCCGATGTTGCGCGCGAGGCAATTTTGGCCAACCCAACTTTCGGAACCCACTTCACCGACCACCAAGTGGCCATCTATTGGGAAAAGGGTAGAGGCTGGCACCAGGCTGAGGTAATTCCCTACGGACCCATCCAGCTTGATCCATCAGCAGCAGTTTTGCACTATGGTCAAGAAGTTTTTGAAGGCATCAAGTCCTACCGTCACGAGGATGGTTCTATTTGGACATTCAGACCAGCGGAAAATGCCAAGAGATTGCAGAAAAGTGCGAAGCGGATGGCGCTTCCTGAACTACCCGAGAAGCTTTTTATTCAGTCTCTGCATGAGCTAATCAAAGTTGATGGATCGTGGGTCCCTGAGCCCGAGAAGGAAAAAACCCTTTATTTCAGGCCTTTCATTATCGCTGCTGAAAACTATCTCGGCGTTAGAGCCGCAAATCGCGCGGAGTATCGATTGATTGCATCCCCAGTTGGCCCCTATTTCACGGGAGGCCTGAAGCCTGTGAAGATATGGATTGCTCTGGGAAGTGCTCGAGCTGGCAGATTTGGAACTGGTGAGGCTAAAACCGGTGGAAACTATGCGGCCAGCTTGTTGGCTCAGCAAGAGGGGCAGGACAACGGCTGCTCACAAGTTTTGTTTTTAGACGCTGAAACCGGTGAATACATCGAAGAGCTAGGAGGCATGAACATCTTCTTTGTGAAAAAAGATGGCTCTGTGCTGACACCTTCGCTGGATGGAACAATCCTTCGTGGAATCACCAGAGACAGCATCGTGACTTTGCTTGAAGACAGAAACATTGATGTTCATCAACGAAAGATCACCCTTTCAGAAATTCGTGAGGGAATGAACTCGGGAGAGATTATCGAGGCCTTTGCTTGTGGAACGGCTGCGGTGATCACACCAATTGGGCAGCTGATCTCAACTGAAGAAACAATTGGTAATGAAAACGCAAAGCCTGGGGAGTTGACTGTTTCACTAAGGGAAGAGTTGACGGGGATTCAATATGGCAGGGTTGAGGACCGACACGGTTGGATGCACAAGTTAGGTGTAAAATAAATGCGAATAGCTCGATTCAGTGATGGTGAAGTGCCCAAGTATGCAGTGGTTGATGGGCCAGAGCTTGCTGTTTTGAAAGGACATCCGCTGGTTGATGGCTACGAGTCAAATGGTGAGCGAGTAGCGATCAAAGAGGTGAAGCTTTTGTCACCGACACTTCCATCGAAGATTGTTTGCATTGGCATGAATTACCGCGCTCACGCCATGGAGATTGGTCAAGATGTTCCGGATGAACCACTGATGTTTTTCAAACCAAACACTGCCGTTATTGGTCCAGGGGACCATGTTCAACTGCCTCATCAGAGCAATCAGGTGGAGTTGGAGATTGAGCTTGCAGTTGTCATTGGCAAGCTGACTAAAAATGTTTCAGTTGCCGATGCTGCGGAACACATCTGGGGATATACGGTTGCCAATGATGTGACGGCCAGGGATTTGCAGTTCAGTGATTTGCAGTGGGCGAGATCAAAAGGCTTTGACACATTCTGCCCAGTAGGCCCATGGATTGAAACCGAGTTCGACCCTGATGACCAAGTGATTGAGTCTCGAGTGAATGGTGAAGTTAGACAGAAAGCCTCGATTTCAGACATGAATTTCAAGCCTTTAGAACTTGTCAGCTACGTTAGTGAAAATGTCACCCTGCTACCGGGGGATGTAATTGTCACAGGATCTCCTGCGGGTATTTCAAAAATCGACAGTGGAGATGTTGTCGAATGTGAAATTGAGGGAGTCGGCACCTTGATAAACCCCGTTACCTAGACTTATCAAGTTATGTCTAAAATTTCAGCTCCCATCACCAGCGCTTCAGGCTCAGATATACGTGTCCGCTTCTCTCCATCGCCAACTGGAATTCCGCATGTTGGTCTAATTAGAACAGCGCTATTCAACTGGGCCTATGCAAGACGTCACGGTGGCAAGTTCATATTCAGAGTGGAAGACACTGACAGCTCCCGAGACAGCGAAGAATCCCTGAATCAGATCATTCATGGGCTTCACTGGCTGGGCATTCACTGGGATGAGGGCCATTCGGTCGGAGGAGATTTCGGTCCATACCGACAAAGCGAAAGACGAGAAAAATACCAAGAGGTGATTGCCCAGTTAGTTGAAACTGGTCATGTCTATGAGAGTTTCCTAACCGGAGATGAGATCAAGCAGCGAAACATTGACAACAATCGTCCAGTGCAGCTTGGTTATGACAACAGCGAGCGCGATCTATCTGAACAACAACGACAGGCTTATTTAGACGAGGGTAGACAACCAGCCCTTCGAGTACGCGTTCCAGACCAAGAGATTAAGTTCAACGACCTGGTTCGTGGTGAGATTAGTTTTCCGGCGGGTTCGTTTCCAGACTTCGTTGTGGTGAGACCAACGGGTGACCCTCTTTACACATTGGTAAACCCCGTTGATGATGCACTGATGGGGATCACCCACGTGCTCAGGGGAGAGGACCTGCTCAGTTCTACCCCGCGTCAGATTGTTTTATATAACGCAATGTTTGAAGCGGGCATCACTGAGTTCATTCCAAAGTTTGGACATTTGCCGTTTGTGATGGGCGAGGGAAACAAAAAGCTTTCGAAGCGGGACCCTGAGAGCAATCTGTTTTTGCACAAGGAGCGTGGCTTCATCCACGAGGGCTTGCTTAACTACTTGGCTTTGCTGGGATGGTCGATTGGACCAGACAGAGATATATTCACTCTTGAAGAGCTTTGCGACAACTTTGAAGTTGAGAATGTAAACCCAAACCCAGCTCGGTTTGATCAAGCCAAGGCAGAGGCCATCAATGCTGCCCATATAAGACTTTTGGAACCTGCTGATTTTGAGTCCAGGTTGATTCCTTATTTGCAGGATGGTGGATTGATTGATGCAGATCCAACAGATGAGCAGCTTTCTGCTTTGAAGCAGGTAGCGCCTTTGATTCAGGAGCGGATAACGGTCTTGAGTGAAGCCGTCGAAATGGTCAGATTCTTGTTTGTTGAAAAACTGGATTATGCAGATGATGCGCTTAAGAAAATGCCAGAAAACACATCTGAGATTATTGAAAAATCAGTAACCGCATTGAATCAACTGGAAAATTGGGAAACTGAGTCAATCCAGTCTTCACTGCAACAGGTTTTGATTGAGTCCATGGAACTCAAGCCGAGAATTGCATTCGGACCCCTTCGATCTGCAATCAGCGGAAGAAGGGTTTCACCACCACTTTTTGAATCCATGGAGATCTTGGGACGTGAAAAATCGATTGAAAGGCTTCAACAGTTTCCTTCCATAGTTGCTTCGCGCTAGGATAGGGGCTCGAGCCGAAGTGGGCTCAACCCTTGGGGTATGGTGTAATTGGCAACACGGATGATTCTGGTTCATTTGTTCTTGGTTCGAGTCCAGGTACCCCAGCAAGGAATATATGCTTGAATACTTTGCCAATTGGTTCTTAGTTGTTTGTTTTGTAATGCTTGCTGTTTTTCAACTCTCTCTGGCCCTGAACTGGTCTGCGGGCAGAGTCGCCTTTGGCGGGGAGTACTTGGGCAAGCTTTCCAATAACTACCGTTTAGTCAGTGTTTCTGCTGCACTGCTCGCACTTGCTCTTGCGGGTCACTATCTGGCAGAAGCCAGGGTGCTGCCAAGCCTGCTTGATGAAGCAGGAAGAGCTGATGCCAATTGGGCTATTTTCCTAGTTCTGTTTATCGCATCACTGGTCAGCTACCTTCCCAGGTTCAAGTCTGACCGCGCACTTTGGTCTCCTATAGCTCTCGGCATGACCGCTAGTGCTCTGATAGTCGCTCTATAGCTCCCAGCTCTGACCTGGCTCAAGGTACCTAAATTCGCCACCGTTGGATTCCGTGACCTGCTGAATTCTGGAGTTTTGAAGTTGGTGACCAATTTCACTCAGCAGAGCATTGTGTGTGGGGAATACCTTTTTTGGTTTGACTAGGTTCAGGAAATCAATCACATCAGCAATTTTCAGCCACGGAGCACTGGAGGGCATGGCCAACACCTCCACTTCATAATCGCATGGAGTGTAGCTGTCTCCGGGGTAGTAAAGAACCCGATTGATCATCACCGCGGTGTTTTGAACCAGTGGTATTGATCTGTGAATCTCTTGGTGCAGGTCACCAAAAAACTCTAATTCAAAGCCTCCAACTTTGTGCATGTCTCCGTGATAAATCACCCCAACATCAATGCCTGCCAATTTTTCGGCAACCTCTGATGTCGAGAAGATTTTCATGTCTGGATTTAGCTTCAAAAGCTTTTCTATTTTTGATTGATCGCAGTGATCATCGTGCAGGTGGGTGATCACGGTTGCGACTGCTGTTTCGGCCTTAAAGTCTTCGCTGAAGTTACCCGGGTCAATCCAGATAGTCTCACCATTTTCTTCAAGCTTCAAACAGGCGTGGCTAAATTTTGTAATCTTCATCATTTATCTCCGCTTACAGTCTAAATTTATGTGGGTTGATTGGAGCGATGATGCTGGGATTGGTAATTAATCCAAATGCCGGAGGTGGTTTTAAAAAAGCTTCTGCAATCGCGGTGGATTATCTCTATGCAAATTCAATTCAATACAAAATTCTTTCAGGTGACACGCCAGAGCAGATGCAAGCCAATCTTTTGAGGGAAAAGCCAAGCACGGTAATCATTATCGGTGGCGATGGAACACTGCAATCTGTTTTGAAATACGTGGTTGAGACCAAAGCCAAGCTGATTGTTATTCCCGCTGGAAGCGGGAATGATGCCGCCAGAAAGCTTGAGTTGACCTCAAAAAAGATTCCTGAGATTTTGCACCAGGGACTAAGGCTAGAAAAGTTTCAAACTATAGATGCGATTCAGCTTCAAACCAACTTGGGAGAGTTTGTCACCATCGGCACCGTCTCTGCAGGTCTTGATTCATTCGTGAACAAAAAAGCCAATAATTTCAAATTTGGTGGTTTTTTGAAATACCCAATAGGTCTTATCAATCAACTTCCAAGTTTCAGAGCTCTTGACTATGAACTGACAATTCACGACAAGACAGAGAAATTCAAGGGAATGCTTTGCTCACTGACAAATTCAGGAATCTTTGGAGGGGGTATGAAGATTGTCCCTCACTCAAAACTTGATGACTCAAGCTTGGAGCTATTCAAGGTTTCGACCATTTCAAAGCCGGAGTTACTGACTGTTTTTCCAAGGGTTTATTTGGGGACACATCTGGGTCATCCAGCAGTATCGGCTGAGCAGCTGAGGTCATTGCAACTGAAGGCCGATGTTGACATCTATGCCGATGGTGAGCCATTGGGCTTTGGTGGCTATAAAGCGGAGTTATTGCCTGGCGTTATTAGATTGGCGATCTAAGCTTTGCAATGAGGTCAAAATTGTGGAATACTTTCCTAGTTCTCGGCCCCATCGTTTAGCGGCCTAGGACGCCGCCCTCTCACGGCGGTAGCGCGGGTTCAAATCCCGCTGGGGTCACTAAACTCGCTCTCAACGCCAAAAGCTTGGGAGCGAGTTTTTTATTTCTGCCAGCGAGCGGAAAAGCTGGTGGCAATAACAATCATTACAACTGGAATAAATGCTGCTGCGTTTAGCCCACCGAAGGTGAAGTTCACAAGAATTACTCCAGCAATTGCGCCACCAAAGGCCCCTGCCAGGTTCATGAGTGTGTCACTGAAGCCTTGAACCTTGGTTCTTTCTCCTGTTGGCACAACCTCGCTAATAAGAGCCGAGGCTGCAACCGTGGCAGCTGACCAGCCCAGCCCCAAAAAGAAAAGACCTATAAACACAAGCCAGTAATCACTTTGGCCAAAGCCTGAGATGGTCAGTGAAATCAAGAAGATTAGCTGCCCAAGCAAAACTGTTTTTACCGTTCCCACCTTGTCGCTCATGATTCCAAACAGAGGCGCAAAGGCATACATCCCAGCGATATGCATGCTAATGGTGAAGCCAACAGCTGTTAGGTCATTACCTGCGGAGTGAAGATGCACCGGGGTCATGCTCATCACAGACACCATCACCATGTGACTGAGAGCAATGGTCATCACCGCATATCCAGCCATTGGATATTTCCTAATAACTTCTAGAGCTGCCTTGAAATTGACTGATTTGCCACGTGGCTCGATGCCTGCTTCCTTGCGGGCGACAATCAGCGGATCGGGTCGCAACCCAAACCAGAAAATAGATGTTGAGATTAATTGAGCCAACAAAGTGAAGGCAAACGGTCCCGTTAGTTCGGGCATGCCAATCAAGGAGCCAAACCACTCACCTGGTCCAAACATGTTTGGACCAACCACCGCACCCACCGTGGTCGCCCAAACCACGATTGAAAGATCCCTACCGGTAGCTCTTTTGCAAGGAAGATCGGTGGCAGCAAACCTTGCCTGCAATTGAACCGCTGTTGCGGAACCCAATAAAAATAAAGAGATCATCAACAGAAAAGAATTTTCAATAGAGGCACTAAATACGATTAATCCAGCTCCGGAAATGGCCAACGCTGCTCCTGTTGCCAGAGCAATTCTGCGACCGTATTTGCCTGCCAGATTAGCCAGCGGCATTGCCCAAGCAGCAGCACCCATGGCAGATAGCGTGGCTGCCAAACCGCTCAGCTCAGCACCGATGATTTCTGCGGCTAGCAGGGCACCAACGGATAATGTGGCACCTAATCCAAAGCCTCCCATCATCTGACCTGCCGCCAGCACCTTCACCGTGCGCTTCTGCAATTGTTCAAATGGGAAGTCACTCTGACGATTTATTGTTGGAGCGGAAGCCATGGACGCAGAATAACACTGCGCTAAAATAGGGAGACTTCATGGATTGAGGAAAAATTGGCAGAAAAACTGACACTCGCAGAGAAACTTTGGCGAGACCACTTGGTGGTCAAAGGTGAAAACGGTGCGCCCGACCTCATATACATCGACCTGCACCTGATTCACGAGGTCACCTCTCCGCAGGCTTTTGACGGTTTGAGGTTGGAAAGTCGAGACATTCGTCGCAGGGATCTGACCATCGCCACTGAAGATCACAACACCCCAACTAAAGACATTCACCTACCAATTGCCGAGCCAACCAGTGCGAAGCAGGTTCAGGCACTAAGAGACAACACCGAGCAATACGGTGTGAGAATTCACTCTCTGGGAGATAAGAACCAGGGAATCGTGCACGTGGTGGGACCTCAACTGGGTCTGACCATGCCGGGAATCACCGTTGTCTGCGGTGACAGCCACACCTCCACCCATGGTGCCTTCGGAGCCCTTGCAATGGGAATTGGAACAAGTGAGGTTGAGCACGTTTTGGCGACTCAAACCTTGCCTCTGACGCCATTCAAAACAATGGCCATAAATGTTGAGGGAAGCTTGCGCCCGGGCGTTAGTGCCAAAGACATCATTTTGGCAATCATTGCCGAAATAGGCACCGGCGGCGGCCAGGGATATGTTTTGGAATACCGCGGCAGTGCAATCAGGGAGCTTTCCATGGAAGGCCGAATGACTATCTGCAATATGTCAATCGAAGCTGGTGCGAGAGCTGGCATGGTTGCTCCAGATCAGATTACTTTTGATTATTTGAAGGGAAGGCCGCATGCTCCAGCTGGCGAGGACTGGGATGAGGCAATGGAGTATTGGAAGACCCTGAAAACCGATGATGGAGCAGAGTTTGATAAGGAAATCTTTATTAACGCCGACGAGCTAGATCCGTTTGTGACTTGGGGAACCAACCCTGGACAGGGAGTTTCGCTTATGGGCGAGGTGCCATCTCCAGATTCTTTTGACTTGGCATCAGATCAAGAGAGTGCGGAGAAGTCCTTGCAATACATGGATCTGCAGCCTGGAACCAAGATGAAAGACATCCGAGTTGACACTGTGTTTTTGGGTTCCTGCACAAATTCAAGAATTGAAGACCTGCGAGCAGCTGCCAAGTTGGTCAAAGGCAAGAAACTTGCTGAAGGACTGACCATGATGGTGGTACCAGGATCTCAAAAGGTTCGGATTGAAGCTGAGTCTGAGGGCTTAGACAAAATCTTCAAAGACTTTGGTGCCGAATGGAGATTTGCAGGTTGTTCAGCCTGCTTGGGTATGAACCCTGACAAGGTGGGTGAGTTTAAGCGAGCTGCCAGCACCTCCAACAGGAACTTTGTAGGGAGGCAGGGCAAAAATGCTCGCACACATCTGGTTAGTCCAGTGGTTGCAGCAGCTACCGCGATCAGGGGAACCTTGAGTGCACCAAGTGATTTGGAGGATTGAGTTTTGGAGAAGATATCTAATTTCACCGGAGTGGGTGCCCCCTTCCGCTATAGCAATGTTGACACCGACCAAATAATCCCAGCGATTTATCTCAAACGAATTGCAAAAACAGGCTACGAGGATGGACTGTTTTCAACTCTGCGGCAGGACCCTGATTTTGTGTTGAATCAGCCTGAATATGAGAAAGCTCAGGTGCTGGTTGCTGGTAGTGATTTCGGAACGGGTTCTTCTCGGGAGCACGCGGTTTGGGCACTGCGTGATTACGGTTTCAAGGCTGTTTTCTCTCCAAAGTTTGCTGACATTTTTAGAAGTAACTGCGGAAAGCAAGGGGTTATCGCGGGTGTAATCTCGAACACCGACACAGTCAAACTCTGGGAAAAAATGGAGTCTGAGCCAGGCATTGAACTAGAAGTTGACCTGCCTTCGCAAGTTGTTCGATGCGGTGAGTTAGAGATTAATTTCGAGATAGACGAATACACTAAGTGGCGTCTCTCCGAAGGGCTAGACGATATCGGGATAACCCTTCAGAATGAGGACAAGATTGAGGAATTTGAATCCCGTCGAGCGTCTTGGAGACCCAAGACACTCCCGGTAAAAGGAGACTAATGGGTCAGCTGGTGATCAACGGGGGTAAACCGCTCAATGGTCGAGTGGACCTTCGTGGAGCCAAAAACCTGGTAACCAAGGCAATGGTTGCGTCCCTGTTGGCAGATTCCACCAGCACCTTGAGAGATGTTCCGCACATTCGCGATGTTGAGGTTGTTTCTGGCCTTTTGAGCCTGCACGGCGTAAGGGTTACACACAACGAAGACGGTGTAATGACCATGGACACCTCAGCTGTGAAGCAGGCCAGGGTTGTCGACATTGACGCGCACGCCGGATCATCCCGAATTCCAATTCTTTTTTGTGGTCCGCTTCTGCACCAACTGGGTGAGGCATTCATTCCTCAACTTGGAGGGTGTCAAATTGGAGATCGCCCAATTGATTACCACCTGGATGTCCTAAGAGCCTTTGGTGCAAATGTTGAAAAACAAATTGATGGCATTCGACTCAGCGCTCCAAATGGTCTTACCGGCGCAAAGATTGAACTTCCTTATCCCAGCGTTGGTGCCACCGAGCAGGTTTTGCTGAGTGCTACTCGGGCAAAGGGAATCACCGAGCTAACCGGCGCGGCCGTGGAGCCAGAGATTATTGACCTAATTGCCATTTTGCAAAAAATGGGAGCGATTATTTCTGTTGACACCGATCGAGTCATCCGCATTGAGGGTGTTGAAAAGATGCAGGGTTATAGTCATCGAGCTGTGTTTGACAGAAACGAGGCGGCCAGTTGGGCTGCGGCAGCTTTGGCAACCGGCGGGGATATTTTTGTTGGCGGAGCAGAGCAAACAAAAATGACCACCTTCCTAAACGTTTTTAGAAAAATTGGTGGAGCTTTTGAAATTGAAGACGACGGCATCAGATTTTTCCACCCCGGTGGTGAGCTAAGGCCGGTGGTGATTGAAACGGATGTTCATCCTGGATTCATGACCGACTGGCAACAACCCTTGGTGGTTGCTTTGAGTCAGGCAAAGGGTCTTTCCATTGTGCATGAGACTGTTTATGAAAACAGGTTTGGCTTCACAGACGCCTTGCGCAAAATGGGTGCGGAGATTCAGATTTATAGGGAGTGCCTGGGTGGTCACCCCTGTCGCTTTGGAAGAAGAAACTTTTATCACTCAGCGGTAATCAGCGGCCCTAGCAAGTTAGTTGGTGCTGACATTGCAGTGCCAGACCTTCGCGGTGGTTTCTCCCACGTGGTGGCAGCTTTGGCCGCTGAGGGCAAATCAATTGTTTCAAACATTGAGCTGATTAGTCGTGGCTATGAAAAATTCCTCGACAAGCTAACCGCCTTGGGGGCCGACTATCAGGTCAGAGAAGATGTTCGAGCGTGAGCATAAGCTCCCGCAAATATCTGAAAAGCGGGAGAAAAGCATCCCGTTAGTGCTGGCAGCGCTAATACTCGCACCGCTGTTTCGATTATTTTTCAAAGTGGTGCCAACGGGAATGGAAAACCTTCCTAAATCTGGTGCCTACATTTTGGTGAGCAACCACACAAGTTATGCAGATCCATTGGCAATGGCATATTTCATCTATGTGAAACTCAAAAGAGCCCCACATTTTTTGGCTAAGGAATCCTTGTTTAGGTTGCCCGTGGTGGGTAGCTGGCTTCCACACCTGGGGCAGGTGCCAATCTATCGTCAAGGAAGATCAAATCAGGATTCACTGGCTGCCGCCAAGGCTTATCTAAAAGCTGGCCACACCATCATTATGTTCCCCGAGGGCACACTGACTCGTGACCCCGAACTTTGGCCAATGCGCGGCAGAACTGGAGCCATTAGATTGGCAATTGAAAGTGGAGTGCCGGTTTATCCGGTTGCACACCACGGCGTGGAGAAGGTCCTCCCGCGCTACAGCAAGAAATTTCTGCCCTCTCCTTTCAAGAAAGTTTTCATTCAGGTTGGCAAGCAAATCGATCTGAGCGATTACAAACCAACTGATCCCCCTCAGAAGATGGCCCAAGCAACAGAACTTGTGATGCAGTCGATTACTGAGGAGCTAATAAAACTTCGCCCCGGCACCCCACCAGAAAAAAGATGGGATCCCAAAGAATCTGGTCAAACCAGTTATGGAAACTATAGGAAGAAACAAAAATGAAAGTTTCCGTGATCGGAGCTGGCAGTTGGGGGACCACCTTTGCAAAGGTGTTGGCCGATAGTGGGAATGAGGTAATCCTTTTTTCCAGGAGACCAGAGATTGCCGCTGAGATAAATCAGCACAGGAGAAACTCGGATTACCTTCCAGGAATCAATCTCCCCGAAACCATCACTGCCACAGCCGAGCTGAATGAAGCTCTAACGGGAGCTGAGCAGATTTACCTAGCTATTCCATCAAAGACTCTAAGAGAGTTTCTAAAACAGGCTGAGGGGCTTTTGGGGGATGGGCTGCTAGTCAGTTTGATGAAGGGGCTGGAATCAGACACTCAAATGCGCATGAGTGAGGTGATTGCCGAGCAAAGCGGAATTGATCGCTCCCGGATTGTGGTGGTGAGCGGTCCAAACCTCGCATTAGAAATTGCACAACAGCAACCAGCGGCATCGGTGGCAGCATGTTCGGACATTGACAATGCGATGAAGGTTGCTAAGGCATCCTCGAATGAGTACTTTACCGTGTTTGCAAACCAAGACGTTATCGGCACCGAGTTGGGTGGGGTTTTGAAAAACCTAATAGCACTCGCCCTTGGGATCGTCAGTGGTGTTGGGCACGGACAAAACACCAAGGCCAGTATTTTGACCCGCGGATTGAGTGAGATAACAAGGTTTGCAGTGGTGTTGGGGGCAACCAGGAAAACCATGTACGGGCTTGCTGGATTGGGTGATCTGGTCGCAACCGGAGAATCCTCACTTTCGCGAAATCACCGAGCTGGTGAGATGCTTGGAAAAGGTTATTCAAAACGCGAGGTGATGAAACTCATGAGTCAAACTGCCGAGGGACTGAATTCAGTGAGTCCAGTTTTGGCCTTGGCTTCAGAGAAAAACCTTGCTCTGCCAATCATCGAGCAGCTGAATTTGGTGATTGAGGGAAAAATGCCGGTTCAAGATTTTGGTAATCAGCTAACCCACGAAACCGAAGAGGCGGAAATCGAATGAGGGTATTGGTAGTTTGTGGCGGGGAATCTTCTGAGCATAGCGTTTCACTATGCACCGCAAAGGCCGTTATTGAGGCAATTGACCCAACCCACGAGGTAATTCTGGTTGGAATCACCAAAGAGGGAAAACACATTCTATTGCCTGCGGTTGGTGAATGGGAGCTGACCGAATCGCCGGAGCTGGAGGACAACGATCTAGAGATTTTCTGGCCCTTAGGCGGTGGTGATCTTGCCTATTTTGAACACAGGGAACTGATTCCGATTGGTGAAATTGATGTTTGTCTGCCACTTCTGCACGGAGACAATGGCGAAGACGGTTCTATTCAGGGTTTGTTGCAGCTCTGCCACATCCCATACGTCGGAAACGGAATTGCAGCCAGTGCTATTGCCATGGACAAACAACTCACCAAAGATGTGCTCAGGCAAGCAGGGATTCCTGTTTGCGATGAGGTTGTAGTCAAGCACAATCAGTTTTTAGACAACCCCGAGGGCACCACCGAGCAGATATTGGAATCAATTGAGTTTCCAGTTGTGGTCAAGCCCGCCAAGAGTGGCTCCTCAGTAGGGGTCACTGTTGCAGAGGATCAAACGAGTTTGGTGCGGGGACTGATTCAGGCTTTCGAACAAGACACCAAAGTGCTGATTGAGCCCAGACTAATCGGCAGGGAGCTAGAGATAGCAGTTGTTGAAAACCTTGCCGGCGAGCCAGAGACATCGGTCGCTGGAGAGATTGTGTTAGGCGGCGGGGGTATCTATGACTACAACGCTAAATACCTCTCGGATGCTGCAACCCTTAAAGTTCCCGCTGAATTATCAGAGGCAGAGTTGAATCAAATGAAATCACTTGCATCCAAGGCTTTTACCGCTCTTGGTTGCCAGGGGTTAGCTAGAGTAGATTTCTTTCTTGCCGATCAGGGTTGGTTTCTCAGTGAGGTAAACACCATGCCCGGGTTCACGCCAATTTCTATGTATCCAAAGCTTTGGGGAGAGTCTGGTGTTGAATACCCGGAGCTGGTTGCAAGATTGATTGAGTTGGCTATTCGATAACAGTGCAGAACTTATTTGCTGGTATTGATCCAACAGCTGGAGCCAATTCCTCCAGAGTGGTTATACCACTGGCGTTTTCTGCATCAACAATCACCTCTGTGGCAGGTGTTCTGCCGTAGGTGATGAATCTAAAACTGGGAGCCTTTGAGTCATCTATGAGCCAATCAACTCCTCCTGCGGTGACGCAGGGCAGCGAACTTACCTCGGTTGTTGGTAAACCGCAGCGATAAATTATTGCGGTTGGATCGCCCCAGGCAGCAGTTGCCTGGGCGTTTGTGTATTTGCGATCATGCGGGCCAATCTGATCTGGAACCCGAACTGAAATTTCTGCACACGCTGGATCGTTGGCATCCTCGGCGGCCTCAAGTGAAACTAGGGGAGTGCAACCGGAGAGAAACAGAATTGGCAGAAGTAGCAATATTTTCATTAGAAACAGGTTACCTTTGAAATCGTGTCAACTATCTTCGAATTGGGTGAAAAGCAGTCGCTGAGCCTTGCTTTGGCCGATCTAAAACCAGTCGAATCGGCAAGCATTGGAAGTGGCGATGACGCCGCTTTGATGTCAAGTGAGGATGGCAATTATTTGGTCAGCTCCGACACAATGATTGAAGGCAATGACTTCAAGTTTGAATTTTCACAAGCTTTTGATTTGGGTTGGAAAGCGATTGCCACAAACTACGCAGACATTGCCGCCATGGGCGGATTGCCCACCGGTGCGGTGGTGGCAATTGCGGTTCCCGCAACCACCAAAATCGAGTGGCTGAAAAAATTTGTTCAGGGCTTACAACAGGCTGCGGATCACTTTGCACCGGGCACTGGCATTGTCGGTGGGGATTTGGCAACCAGTGACCATTCGTTTATCTCAGTAACGGTTTTTGGAAACCTCAATGGCAATGCCGCGGTTGTGCGCAGTGGGGCAAAGATTGGTGACGGGGTCTATGTCGGTGGCACCTTGGGTCACGCTGCCTGTGGGTTGGATTTACTGAATCATCCTGACCCTCAGTTTGCAAAAAGCTATAACCAATTCGTTGATATCCAACTTCGCCCGAACCCACCCATTGCACTTGGCATGCAGGCAGCGGCTGCAGGCGCAACTGCAATGATGGATCTAAGCGATGGCTTGTCTTCAGATGCCACCAAGCTTGCTCAGGCAAGTTCGCTAAGCATTGACATCGAAAGCTCCAAGCTAATTGGCTACGAAGCCGTTTTGGAACAGGCCGCCCAATCCATTGCAGCTGATGCTCGCCCCTGGGTTCTACACGGGGGAGAAGACCACTCTCTGCTGGCAACCTTTAGCGAGGGGGCCGAAGTTCCCAGAGGGTTCAAAAAAATTGGCATTTGCAAACAGGCTGAATTCCCACTCACCCTGGATGGTGCACCAATCGAACCATCAGGCTGGGATTCAGTGAAGGTGGATTAGTGCAGCAGGCTGTTCAGAGTGACTCCCGCACCATCTCTAGGCATTGCCTCAACGGCACCGGTTGCAGAGTTTCTTCGGAACAAAATGTTGTTTTTGCCACTTAGCCCAATTGCTTTCACCTGCTGAGTTTCACCATTGGCAATCAGATTTAGCTTTGTGCCAGCTGTTAGATACAAACCAGCCTCCAAAACGCAATCATTTCCCAAGGAAATACCAAGACCACTGTTGGCACCAAGCAGGCTTCTCTCGCCAACGGTGATCTTCTGCCTGCCACCACCACTAAGCGTGCCCATGATTGAAGCCCCGCCCCCAATGTCGCTACCATTTCCAATAACAACGCCCTGGGAGATTCGCCCCTCAACCATTGAGGTTCCAAGTGTTCCCGCATTGAAGTTCACAAAACCCTCGTGCATGACAACAGTTCCAGGAGCTAGGTGAGCCCCCAAACGGACTCTGGAGGCATCACCAATCCGAATTTTCTCGGGAGCCACGTAGTCAACCATTCTTGGAAACTTATCCATGTTGATTGCGAATATCCCATTTTGTCTAAATTCGCCAAGTTTGGTTTGGAAAACCTCTTTAAGCACCGGTCCTCTGTTGGTGAAGACAACGTTGGGAAGATTGGCAAACAATCCCTCCAGGTTGATTGAGTTGGGTTGAACCAAGCAGTGTGAAAGCAGGTGAAGCCTGAGATAGGCATCTGAAACGCTGGTCACTGGCAGAGTCAGGTCAATCTCCGTTCGGATTGATCTGGTTCCTATTTCCATCAACCTGTCTTCGCGGGCTAAGCCTTCTAGCTGGGGTGGTGCGAACCACTGGCTGTCGTCTTCTGGAGCTTTTCCCAGTTTTGGTTCTGGATACCAGGTGTCTAGAATTTCGCCGTTTTTATCAAAGGTGGCCAGTCCATGGCCCCAGGCCTGAGAGTCGATATATTCACTAGTCATAACTGGCACAACTTTACAGGCTACGCTTGAAATCATGAATTCTCTTGATCTTGAAAAGTCATTGGCAGAGCTAACCATCGATGTTTGCAACATCGAGAGCGTTAGTGGCAATGAAAAAGAAATTGCAGATCAGGTTGAGAAAACACTGCAACTTCCTCACTTACAAGTCCACCGCGACGGCAATGCGGTGATTGCCAAGACCAACCTCGGAAGATCCAAAAGAATCATTCTTGCCGGTCACCTAGATACCGTTCCGGTTGCGGAGAATTTGCCAGCGAAGCTTATGCACTTTGAGCGTGAACAGGTGGTCTGGGGTCGGGGCAGTGTTGACATGAAGGGTGGTGTTGCTGTTTTTTTGAAATTGGCCCGAGAGCTTGCCACACCCAAGTATGACCTCACCTGGATTTTTTATGACCAAGAAGAAATTGCGAGCGAAAAAAACGGCCTAGGCAGGATTTTTAGAAACTCACCAGAACTTCTGCAGGGAGATTTTGCAATCCTTGGTGAGCCAAGTTCAGCTCAACTCGAGGGTGGGTGCAACGGAACCTTGCGGATTGAAATTTCCACCAAGGGCCAGAAGGCTCACTCGGCGAGACCCTGGATGGGTTCAAACGCTATTCACTCAATGGCAGAGGTGCTGCAGAAGCTGACCAGCTATCAACCAGCTGAAGTTGAAGTTGACGGTCTTGTCTATAGAGAAAGCCTGAATGCTGTTGGCATTGCAGGTGGGGTTGCAAATAATGTGATTCCAGATTGGGCCACGCTGACTGTGAATTACCGGTTTGCCCCAAACAAAACCACCAACGAGGCAATCGCATATTTAGAAAATTTCTTCAATGGCATGTCATTTATTGTCACTGACCAGGCATCTGCTGCCAGGCCGGGGTTGGAAATGCCCGAGGTTCAAGAGTTTATTCAAGTTTTGGGAACGCAACCAAGAGCCAAATATGGCTGGACCGATGTTGCAAGGTTTAGCGAAATGGGGATTCCTGCTGTGAATTTTGGACCAGGAAATCCATCAAAAGCTCACGCTGATGACGAGTCCGTGCCGGTTGGTCATCTGCAGGATTGCTTCGAGGCGATCAACAGCTGGCTAAGCGGGGCTTAACTTATCCGACCAAAGATGGGATAATAAACGGCTGTTGCAACTTTAAGGAGTTTTCATGGCAGCGATGAAACCACGCACAGGCGATGGTCCGATGGAAGCAGAACGTGAGCCCAGAGGACTAATAGTGCTGCGTGTTCCGCTGGAAGGCGGCGGTAGATTAGTAGTCTCCGTGAACGACGAAGAGGCCGCAAGCCTGCACGAAGTACTCGAAAGCGTTATTAAGAAATAACCTTTTTGCTGGCCAACAGCAAACCATCACCGGCCATCGACAGGGTGGACAGGAAGCTATCACTATCCCTGAACGATCTCACTGCTGAGCGGAAGTTAGCGGTAGCCTCATCTCGCAAAGCTGGGTCTGGAACACGATCTCTAAACAAAGCGTGAGCGAAAGCAATCACGCCTCCCGGTCTTAGCAATCTGCTAGCCGAGTGCAGGTGATCATCCAATTGCTCATCCTCTGCATCAATAAAAACCAAGTCATATGCCGCATCGGCCATGTTTGCCATCACTCTGTGTGCATCACCTGAGATGGCTCTGATTCGAGAGCTATCTAAGCCAGCTTCGGCAAAGCTTTGTTTGGCAACGTTTTGATATTCAGGCTCAGAGTCGATGGTTGTTAGAACTAGCTTTGGAGAACCCTCCAATAGCCATAGAGAGCTAACTCCAGCTCCAGTGCCTGCCTCCACGGCGGTTTTTGCACCCAGGGCAGAGACAATGAATGCCAGCTGAGCTCCAGTAGCTGGCGTAATGGTTTCAACGCCAAGTTGCTCCGCGCGATAGCGAGCTTGTTTTATATGTTCTGGCTCACTGGCGAAGTCCTCGGTGAATTTCCAGCTGGAGACTTTATCTATCATCGTCTCCTAAGCATAATTGGCAAAGCTGAAAAACTTCGCTTTGAGTTATACCCTTGAAGCATGTTTGGTCTAAGTGGCGAGAAATTATTGCTTATTGGGTTGATTGCGATTTTTGTTCTCGGACCCGAAAGACTACCCACTTACGCCCAGAGGCTTGCTCAGTGGATAAAAAAAGCACGAGTCTGGCTTGATGGAGCGCAAGATCGAGCAAAACAGGAATTGGGGGATGATTTCCAAGATGTTGACTGGAAGAAAATGGACCCCAGGCAATACGATCCTCGAAGAATAATTCGAGACGCTTTGCAAGAACCAGCAACCACTGCAACCACGAGTGTGGTGGCTGCCGGAGAGATTTCAAGATTAGAACCAGGTCAACCAGCTCCGTTTGACAATGAAGCTACTTAGAGCCTTTTCATAAGCTTTGCAATCATTCCCATCATTGGTGCCATCTTGTTGTATTGAGCACCTCTTGATGGTAGCTCGACAAATCCGTTATTGGTGGCAATGGTCCTTGGCTCGGTGAATCGGCGAATACCGTGGATTCCATTTCTTCTGCCCACTCCACTCTGCTTCATGCCACCCATAGGGGCGTCCAGCGAGGCCATGCTTGCTCGGTAGCCCTCGTTTATGTTTACAGTTCCGGCAAGCAAACGCTGGGCAACCTCTTTAGCCTGAGACTTGTTTCCGAAAACGCTGGCGTTTAGGCCGTATTCGGTGTCGTTTGCCATCTTTACCGCATCATCGATGCTTTCATAGGGAATCAGTGCCAATACCGGACCAAAAACCTCTTGGCTTGCAATCTCAGAATCATGACTGACATCAACCAACACACTTGGTCTAATCAGATTGTTTTCAACCTCACCACCAATGACTGAGGCTCCTGAGTCTTTTGCTCTGGAGAGGAATCCATTAACTCGCGAAGTCTGTTCGGCACTAACAAGCGCTCCCAGGTCGTGATCGAAAACATTCGAGCTTCCAAGTTTTAGACTTTCAATCTTTCGGGTCAATGCCTCTGTGTATGTAGTGATTTCGGATTTGGGAACGTAAGCTCTCTCGGTTGCTACACACAGCTGTCCCGAGTTTCCAATCACTGAGGCCAGTAATCTTTCGGCAGTTTTGTCAACATCGGCATTCGCTAAAACGATTGCTGGGTTTTTGCCCCCCAGTTCCATTGAAAAGCCAATTAGCCTCGCAGCTGCTCGCTGAGCAACTTTTCTGCCGGTTGCGGTGGAGCCGGTGAATGCAAAGTAATCGCAGCGGTCGATCAGACCATTGCCGATAACCTCGTTGTCTCCATGAACCACTTGCCAGAGTCCTTTGGGTAAACCGTTTTGCTCTGCCAGATCCCTGGCCTGGATGATTGTTTTCACTGTCTTATCATCTGCTTTTTGAACAACGGCATTGCCTGCAGCTAAAGCTGGAATTACATCCAACATGGTCAGGGCCAAGGGGTAATTCCACGGTGTGACAACACCGACAACCCCTACAGCTGGATAGTCCACTCTTACACTGAGGGCGAGCGGGATGCCTGCTTTGGCCCGATGCGGCTTCAGGGCCTTTTTGAGGTTATTGGCAACATAACGAATACCGGCCAGCGAGCCGGTGATTTCCTCAAAGGCATGGTTTCTGGATTTGCCAGTTTCTGCTTGGAGTGTGTCCATCAGTGAATTTTGGTTTTCATTGAGGCTGTCGTGATAGCTCAAAAAAATAGATCTGCGGGATGCAAAACTAGATTCTTTCCAGAGTTTTTGAGCCTCTGTGGCTGATTCAAATGCTTGATCTAAACTCTGCTGATTTTGATTCTGAATAGTTTGGCTCATATGGAACTCAACCCAGATTTAGCTTTAATTTCTTCCCATCAAGCCCAATTGGAATCTTGCTCAGATAATCAATCAATTTTCTAAGCTCTGGTGCAGACTGGGCGAGTTGATCGCTGGGGTTACCGTTATCACTATTGATTCGAAGCCGTTCATCCATTGGAATCTGAGCCAATAGCTTCACTTCCTGGCCAGAAACTTCTGTTAGGCGATCCGCTACCGCTTGGCCACCACCCTTCCCAAAGATGTAATTTTTGTGGCCATCGATTTCTAGGTAGCTCATATTTTCAATCACCCCCAGGATTTTTTGACCCGTTTGCAAACCAATTGCCCCACTTCTCTCAGCAACATCGCTGGCAGCAGGTTGGGGGGTGGTGACAACCAATGAGAATGCTTTTGGTAATAACTGCCCAAGGCTGATTGCAACATCACCGGTGCCAGGAGGCAGGTCAACCAACAAGAAATCTAAATCTCCCCAGTAAACATCCGTTAGAAATTGTTCAATTGCTCGGTGGAGCATTGGGCCCCGCCAGCCAACAGGTTGGTTTTTTTCAACAAACATGCCTATTGAAATAACCCTCACCTCATGGGCAATTGGGGGAAGAATCAATTCATCGACCTTGGTTGGCTTTTCCTCAATGCCGAGTTGTCCGGGAATCGAATAGCCGAAGATGTCTGCGTCTAAAACACCGACTTTCAAACCCTTTGCCGCCAAGCCCACTGCCAGATTGGCGGTGAGAGTTGATTTGCCAACGCCACCTTTCCCACTTCCAACAAAAATGATTCTGGTGGTGTTGGATTCCTCAATGAAAGGGTTGTGTTTCACAGGCTTGCCACTTCGAAGCTTGGATTTCAATTCGTTGCGTTCATCGGCGTTCATCACCGTCATCTCGACTTCATAGTCACCAAGCGGGGCCAAGGCTTCTCGAACCTCGCGTTCGATTTTTTGAGATGCTGGACAGCCGACAATTGTTAGCTTGATTTGAACCTTCGCTGGATCCTCAGAGACTGGACCCACCATTCCCAATTCAGTGATTGGTTGCCTGAGCTCAGGGTCAATTACTTCACTTAGAGCCTTTAGGATTCTGTCCGTCATTTTCGCCTGCATCAAGCCTTGAGTCGATTTGTTTTAGAAGCTGCTGCATTTCATCCTGCACGAAATCTTTGGTTGCAATGTCTTCTATTGCAAGCCTAAGGGCGGCTACTTCCCTTGCCAAATACTCAGTGTCATTGAGATTGCGCTCAGCCCGTTGACGGTCCTGCTCAAACTTCACTCGGTCTCTGTCGTCTTGCCGGTTCTGAGCAAGCAAAATAAGCGGTGCTGCATAAGAAGCTTGTAGCGAGAGAATCAGTGTCAGCAACGTGAAGTTCAGCGCCCTTGGGTCAAACTGCATCGATTCAGGTGCCATGGTGTTCCAGCTAAGCCAGACTGTAACAAACAGGGTCATTCCCAGCAAGAATCCACCGGTTCCCATTGCCCTTGCAAAACCTTCGCTGACGCGACCAATTCCTTCTTGGGAGATGTTTAGGCGGCTAAGCAAACTTCTTCTGGTCTTGACCGGGGTTTCAAGGTTGTCCCACTTTCTAGCCATTCGAGTTCACCTCGCTCTCATCATTTCTCCAGTCACCCGGCAATAGGTGATCCAAGACATCGTCAACCGTCACCACACCCAGCACTCTGTTTTGCTCATCCACTACTGGCAAAGACACGAGGTCATAACTAGCCAAGAAGCGGTGGATTTGATCGATTGGGGTGTCTGGGGAAACTGGTTCCAGTTCCGTGTCCAATAGGTTACCCAATCTCTCGTTGGGCGGATAGCGCAAAAGTTTCTGGAAGTGTACAACGCCGAGGTATTTACCGGTGGTGGCTTCAAATGGTGGCATTGTCACAAAAAGCTGAGCGGCCAGCACCTGTGGGACCTGACGTCTTCTGATTTTGGCCATGGCCTCAGCAACAGTTGTGTCAGCCGAGCAAATCACCGGTTCGTTGGTCATCAGTCCACCGGCGGTGAGTGCCTCATACTGCATCAACGAACGAATATCCTCAGCTTCGTCCTCGTCGATGAGCGACAGTAGTGCCTCAGACTTATCAGCGGGCAGAGTGGCCAGCAGGTCGGCTGCGTCATCTGGCTCCATTAGGTCTAAAACCTCAGCAGCCCTCTCGCTGGAGAGCTGATTGATGATTCCAATTTGATCTTCCCCATGAAGCTCTTCTAGCAAATCTGCAAGTTTTTCATCATCCAATTCGCCAGCAACGGCAAGCATTCTTTCGTCTGGCAGATCCATCACCGCGGTCGCTAGGTCGGCAGGGCGCAACTCTCCATAAGCTGCCAAGAGTTGCTGTGCCTCTTGGTCAATGGCACTTTGCTGCTCTTCGGTTACCTCTTTCCAGCCTGCAAAAAGTGTTTTTCCGCGACCGAATGCGAGACCTTGTTTTGGTTTGCGAAGAAAAAACTCAGTGAGTACCCAATCGCCCTTGCCGTTTTGCTCTACTGCAAAATCTTCGATGGTTGCACTAGCGCCGTCTTCCAAAATCTTCACTCGTCTTCCAAGCATCTCCCCAATAGCTCGTACTTCTTGACCACGCTGATTAAATCTACGCAGGTCGATCAAGCCCGTGGTCATAACCTGACCCGGGGTGATGGCGGTGACTCGGGAGATTGGCACGAAAACCCTGCGGCGGCCTGGAATTTCCACAATCATCCCTGAAATTCGTGGAGCAACTGTTTTTCGATAGAGCATGAGCACATCCACTACCTTGCCGACACGATCTCCGGCGGGGTCGTAGACCCCACAGCCAGCCAGTCTGGCGACAAATACTCTTGTTGCGCTCACAGAGATAACCTTAGACTCTCAAATCGCTCCCGTGGCAGAATGCTGTCATGAGCAACCCGTTGAATGGACGCGGACGCGCCCGAGACAGCCAGATTCCACAAGGTGAGTCGGTTGGAGAATTCGATAACTATCAAAAAGCCAGTCAGCTGGTGAACAAACTGGTGGCAAATGATTTTCCACCAAGTCTGATCACAATCATCGGTGATGATTTGAAGCTGGTGGAAACAGTCAGATCAAAGCTTGGATTTGGAAGAATCGCTCTGAGCGGTGCGGTGACAGGTTCTTGGATCGGTCTGATTTTTGGACTCTTATTTGGCGCTGGGATAAACGCAGATGGCTCCGGGGATGTTGTATTTCAGCCACAGAACTTCATTTCTGCATTAGTAATTGGAGCTGGAATCGGAATGCTTTTTAACATCATCCGCTTCTCGATTAGTAAAAATCGCAGAGAGTATCTCTCTTACCCGCAGACCATAGCCAAGACCTACCGAGTGGTGGTTCCTGCAACTGAGCTAGCGAAGGCCAGAAGCCTAGTCTCTGTTCCAGATTGATTCCATCCAGCCCTCAATTTCGCCGCTGGTTCTGGGAATCGAAGCAGACAGCCAGTCATATCCCGTTTCAGTGATGGCAACATTGTCTTCAATGCGAACACCAATCCCTCGAAACTTCTCCGGCACCAGCTCATCGTTTTGGTGGAAATAAAGCCCCGGTTCAATGGTGAAGACCATGCCTGGCTGTAATTCAGTGTCCAAATACATTTCTTTTCTGGCCTGAGCACAGTCATGAACATCCAACCCAAGGTGATGACCAGTTCCGTGCACCATCCAGCGACGGTGCTGTTGATTTTCACTCTTTAGTGACTCTTCTGCAGTAACCGGCAGTATTCCCCACTTCTCGCAGTGATTTGCAATAACCTTCATCGCCTCGTTGTGCATGTCTCTGAAACGGTTTCCAGGTGTGCAAACTGCGAAGGCCGCGTCTGCGGCTTCCAGCACCACGTCGTAAATTTCTTTTTGGACTTCACTGAATTTTCCAGAAATTGGCATGGTTCTGGTGATGTCTGCCGTGAACAAAGAGTCAAGTTCGATTCCAGCGTCAACCAAAACTAGATCGCCCTTATTTATGTCCCCATCATTTTTTGTCCAGTGCAGGATGTTGGCATGATTTCCACTGGCCGCAATGGTTTCGTATCCAAGGTCATTACCCAGCAGTCGAGCCTTTTGAAAAAAAGCAGTTTCCAGTGCTCGCTCACCGCGTTTATTTGCATTAGGAATCTCAGCGATTAAGTTTTCAAAACCCTGCTTGGTCGCCTCCACCGCCTGCTTCATTTCTGAGATTTCCCAAGCTGTTTTGATGATTCGCTGCTCGCTAAGAAACTGTTTCAGCTTTTCATCAGAAAGATCAATTCGGTTTTCTGAAACCTCACTCAGCTCCGACAGAGGCTTGGTTTGGACCTCGAGGAGATTCTGGATTTGCCCAAGATCGGGTCTTGGACCGACCCAAAATTCTCCAATCTCAGTGTTTGCGAAAAACTCATCTGAGTCTGCATCAGCGGTTGGTCGAAGATATAGCGAGGAAGTTCCAAGTTTTGAATCCAGCACCAAAACTGATTCCTCAACAGCTGAGCTTCCCCAGTTGGTCAGTTGAGTAAATTCGGTGTTTGGCCTAAATCTGTAGTGAGTGTCATTGCTTCTAGTGGGAGCTTTACCAGCCTCGATATAAATGACCTGGTTTGGAAAAGCTTCCATCAGCTGTTTGCGCTTAAGTTCAGCCTCTTTGTTTGCCTGAGAGTTGGGTTCGACCAAGGCATTCACATCTGACCAGCCAGTTTTCATGAATTCCAAAAATGCTTTGTCTTTGGGCGTTCGACTGCGATTGTCTGCATTCAATGTCTTCTCCAATCCACTAAAGTCGTTGCATGACCCATCAGCCAGTCCTTGATTTGCACACTCACAGCAATCGAAGCGATGGCCTAGACACCCCAGCCTATTTGATGCAGAGAGCCAAGCGGCTCGGGGTGGACCTAATCGGGTTAGCAGATCATGACACCACAGATGGTTGGGCTGAGGGCTTAGCCTCAGCAAAGCAGTTGGGCTTGGGGTTTTTGCCAGCCATAGAGATTTCTACCCATGCGGTTTTATCCAGTAAAAAAAGAATCAGTGTGCACATCCTGGCCTATCGACCAGACCCCAATCACCCCAAGCTAGTCGAAGAACTCGCTAAAACTCGAGAGAGCAGAGTTGGCAGAGCCAAGCGAATGGTTGAACTGATTTCAGAGGATTACCCAATATCTTGGGAAGAAATCACCCAACACATCAGACCCGGTTCAACCGTGGGCAGGCCAGCCATTGCCGATGCTCTAGCGAGGGCGGGGATAGTTAAGGACAGAAGTGCTGCTTTTGACACGATTTTGCACAAATCAAGCCCCTATTACATCAGCGAGCATTCGCTGAGCACAACAGAGGCAATAGAGCTTGCAATTGAAGCAGGAGCGGCACCAGTGATTGCTCATCCGCTGATGGATTTCCCAGCTGGCAAGTCAACGGCTGATTTGCCGGACACCCACTTCAAAGAAATGGTTGAGGCCGGACTAAAAGGTCTAGAGGTTTATCACCGACAGGTTCCAAAGGCAGCGCGAGAGTGGTTGTTAGATTTTGCCAAAAACCACAACCTTTTCACCACCGGCTCCAGTGATTATCACGGAGTCGGTGGCAAGGTAAATGAGCTTGGCGAGAATTCAACCTCAGTTGAAGATTTTCGTTCGCTGATTGCTCAGAGCAGTGGAGCTGATTACTACTTACCCGAAGAATTGGACTGGTTATAGCTTCTGGTCCTGCGACGTGACTTTTGCTGCCTTGGGGCTGCACCGGGTTTTGACTCTTGTCCTCTGGGTTCGGTTTTTCTGGAAAGTGAACCTTTGGCATCTTTTGGTATCTCAAGATCTTCAAAGATGTGTGGTGAGGAAGAGTAGGTCTCCAGGGGCTCATCGAAATCAAGCTCAAGTGTTTTATTAATCATCTTCCAGCGGTTGATGTCATCCCAGTCAACAAGGGTGATGGCGATACCTTTTTTGCCAGCCCTTCCAGTTCGACCGGTTCGGTGCAAATAAGCCTTGTCATCCTCTGGGGTGGAGTAGTTGATTACGTGGCTTACATCGTCAACATCGATTCCTCTGGCAGCAACCTCGGTAGCAACCATGATGCGCTTTTTGTTTTCCCTGAAGGCCTTCATTGATCGCTCTCTGGCGGGTTGCCCCATGTCGCCGTGCAACGTGGTTGCAGAGAAGCCTCTTTCAGTCAACACCTCACCAAGCTTGGAAGCTTGCCTCTTGGTTGGACAGAAGATGATTGCCTTGTCGATGTCTTTGGATTGCAAAATCTTGGCAACCAATTCGTCTTTGTCGAGTTTGTGTGCACGATAGACAAACTGCTTAATATCAGTCTTTGTTTGCCGCTGGTCATCTCCAGTTGCACGAATGTGAACTGGCTTGTCCTGGTGTTTGCGAGCAAGCGTCAGAATCGGGTCTGGCATGGTTGCTGAGAACAAAAGGGTTTGTTTCTCTTTAGGGGTTGCAGAAAAGATTTTTTCAATGTCTGGCAGGAAACCAAGATCCAACATCTCATCTGCTTCATCCAAAACTAAATACTCAACTTCTGAATAGTTTAGGTGTCCTTTTTGGTGCAAATCATTGAGTCGACCGGGTGTTCCAACAATAATCTGTCGTCCAGCGGAGAGTTCTTCAATTTGTTGCTCGTAGCTTTTGCCACCTAGTATTTCTGCAACCCGAACTGAACGGTTTGAAGTTGCTATAACCAAATCACTGGCAACCTGCTGGGCTAGTTCTCTGGTTGGAACCACAATCAATGCAAGGTGTTTTTTCTCAGGGTTGAGACCAAGTCTCTGGATGACGGGAAGACCAAATCCAAGGGTCTTTCCCGTTCCGGTTTTTGCCTGTCCAATCAGGTCTTTTCCAGTCATCGCAATCGGGATTGCCTGCTCCTGAATGGGGAAGGGGGCGGTAATGCCCCTTGCCTCCAAAGCTGTGACGATGTCTTCGTCAATTCCTAAATCTCTAAAAGTCAAATTCTTTTCTTTCCGCCTAGTTGGCCTATGCTTTGTTTGTGCTGGATTGGGTTCGAAGGCTTCGAAGAGCGTCACGCAAATTAACTTTGCCGTCTCGCGATGCGAGTGATGCTAGAACTAATCAGCAACTGAATCTCTCCAAGCTTACTCCAACTGACGCAGACTTCTTAGCCAGGTTTGCCTCAGCCCAACTATTGGCGGCGGATTTGTTGGCAGATTTGCCCACTCAAACCCCAGATGAGAATGTTTCAGAATCCATCTCCGCACTCGCTGAAAACCAAAAAGAGCGAGTGAGGCCAGTTTTGACGGCGATGGCGAAGTCCGCTAAGTCGTCTGAGGATGAGCTTGAGCGATTCGAGGCCGAGTTTCAGGAATTTGCAGATCGCATTGATGGACGGGGTTTTTATGAAAATCTGATGTCTGTTTATATCGTGTTTGGAATCTTGGATGATTTTTATGAAAAGTTAGCCTCGGTTCAGGGCTCCTCAGTGAAAAGTCTTGTGAATAAAACCTTGAACGACTATCCATTCAGTGAGTTTGTGAAAAATCTGCTTCAGGCAAAGTTAGGGCAAGACCAAGAGCTTAGGGACTCACTTGCAATGTTCGGTAGAAGTTTGGTGGCAGATTGCCTGCTGCACGTTTTGAACACTTTGGAATTTTCGGAGCTTGTTTCAGAAGAGGACGAGGTTGAATTCAGAAGAAAAGCACTTCGAATGATTGAGCCTCTGACCAATCAACTAATTGGCAAGCACTCCGAAAGAATGGATCAGTTGGGGATGAGCGCTTAGAGCGATTTCAGCTGAAGCTCGTCCTGCTCTGTTCTTTTTTTTCTGATAATCCTCACCGCAACAATAGTAATTGGCGGGGTTAGCAACATAACCAACAGCCAAATTGGCGCTTCTGAGTGGGGGAGACCAAAAAGAGTCAGAATCAACCACAGGCCAGATCCGGAAATTACCGCGATTGAGGCCGGAACCAAAGATCCGTGCTTATCACTTTTGCCAATGACATACGGGGTAATCAGGCCAAGAAGAATTCCATAAATAACAACTACCGGCAGGCTGATTAGGTGATTGAGATCCATTAGCTTACAAACCCAACCTGTCTGACTTGCTCCGCGGCAATCTCCACATAGGCCAAAGCCGATGCCGGAACCTTAACCAGGTTGCCCTTATCGTCTTTCAAGGTAAGGGTGTTGCTGGAGCCAGCAATTGCCTTTTCAACCAGGTCGTTGATTGTTTCTGCCGTCTCAACGGATTCAAACTCCAACTCGCGATTGCTGTTTTGGATTCCAATTTTTATCTGCACATTGCTCCTATGTCTGATTCAGTTCAGCTTAGCTGTCTGGCTGCTCGGTATTCAAACCAATGAAGCTGGTTGCCTCTAGTGAGGGCAGGTCTGAACGCTGAGCATCCTCAGCTAAATTATCCAAATCTAACTGGGCGGCTTCCGCTGCTCGGATATCTTCATTTTCAATGCAATAGACCAGCCAGCGAGCGATTTCGAGTTCTGAATAGAAAATTGCTCGCTTAATAAGATTCTCATCAGACTGACGAATCTCTGAATACTGCTCAAAACATGTGTTCACGACACTTTCGGATGAACCACCTGCAATCCAGGCGAGATCCTCCGCTGGGTCTGAAATTCGCATGCTGCCAAAACCACGCATCACCAGTTGATCACCGCTGGTGCCAACGTTGTCTGTGCCAATTGCTCCGTGAATCACAGCTGGACGGTATCTCCACAGACCAATGTCTTCCAGAGCCCTCTCCCAGCGGGAGAGCAACACACCAGGGATCTTTCCAGTGTCCGCAAGCTTGTCTAGTTCGCTAACCAATTCACTGACTAACTCGGTTGAGGTGTAGCTGGGGATTTCAAGTTTCTGCGCCTCTGGAACGGACAATGAGTGCAGTCTTGCTAACTCAGCTGCCAGCAGTTGAACCGATTCGCTGTTTTTTGCTCCAAGTTTGATTTGTTTTGACTGGTGAAAACTCAAAACCACAACCGGTGAGTTGCCATCAGTGGTGGAACCAACAAGTTCTGGCACCAGCAAAGTTGAAGAGGCGAGTGGGCTAACCAGCTTCAATGCCTCAAGTTCAACCTTCAACTCTTGCTCGGCCTGTTTGTTTTGAGGTGCGAGGACTCGGTATTGATTACCGGCTGCAGAAGTCAGAACAGCCGAATCAAATCCAGGAGTTTGTTCACTGGTTAGTTCTGTTGAAACAAAGTTTTTACCACTTACCGCTGCTGTCGCCAGCGCCGCTAGAATCAAATGGGATTTGGCCATATCCAAAGACTATTTTGGCAATCAGCGCCAGCCTCGATGCCACGCAGGGAATCGTTATGGAATCATCACCCGAAGAAATGCTTCAGGGGCTTGACAGTCAACAGCGTTTGGCGGCGGAGAGCCTGCTTGGGCCAGTTCGCATAGTTGCATCTGCCGGAAGTGGTAAGACAAAAACAATTAGTCATCGCATCGCCTACGGGGTTGCAAGCGGAGTCTATGCTCCAGAAAAAGTGCTCGCTCTGAGCTACACATCAAGATCAGCCGCGGAATTGCGGGCCAGAATAAATTCTTTGGGAGTGCCAGCTGTTCAGGTCCGAACCGTTCACGCCTCTGCACTTGCGCAGCTGAGGCACTTTTGGCCTCAAATTAGCGGGGTCTCGGCACCAAAGATTGCAACTTCCAAAAAGGACTTGCTTTTGCAATCTTTGAAAAACCTAAAAATTGATTCCAATCAGTCCGTGCTGAGAGAGCTCGCATCCGAAATTGAGTGGTGGAAATACTCGATGCTCAGCCCTGATCAGTATTTGGAAAAGGCAACCGATCGAAAGTTGGAAACACTGAATTTTTCAGTTGCTCACAAGGTCATAGTTGAATATGAGCGGGTGAAGGCGGAGTCTAAGCAAATCGATTGGGAAGACGTTTTATTGCTGACTTTAGGAATGTTGAAATCTGAACCAAGAGTCATCGAGCAGGTCAGGGCTCAATACCGGTTTTTTACAATTGATGAGTTTCAAGACATCTCACCTTTGCAGTTTGAGCTTTTACAGGAGTGGCTGGGGGATAGGTCAGATTTATGCGTGGTGGGAGATCCTAGGCAGACCATTTACTCATTCGCTGGTGCCAGTCAAGGTTTTTTGAATGGCTTTGAATCACACTTTGAAAACACCAATTCAATTGAACTGAGCAATAACTATCGCTCTGGGTCAACAATCGTGAACCTTGCGAACCATGTCATGAAACACCTGCCAGCGATGAATTCGGTCTCCGGTATTGGTCAAATTCAGATTCAGAGCTATGCCAATGAAGCATCCGAGGCAACCGAGGTTGCTCGAATGATTGCCGAGGATCTAAACCGAGGAATACCCGCCAATGAGATTGCAGTGTTGTTCAGAATCAACAATCAGTCACAACTGATTGGCGACAAGTTGAGTGAACTTGGTATTCGCCATCAGATAAAAACTGCAGAAAAGTTTTTTCAACTACCTGTTGTTTCTCAAGCGGTGCAAATGATCAAAGCCAGCAGGTTCATTGAAGATAAGCCCGCCCATGAAATAATCTCCGACATTCTCAGGGATTTGGGATGGAGCCAAGCTCCATCGGGAGATCTTTCGACCTGGGAGTCATTGCAAGCTCTTTATGAGGTCTTAACCGAAAAACAGCTAGGCATTGAGCAAACAGTTCAATTAATTGATTCATTGCAACTTCAACATTTTGAACCCGTCAGAGAGCTTGTGACACTTTCCACCATCCACGCAGCCAAGGGACTGGAATTTAGGAAGGTCTATCTAGTAGGGGCAAGTGAGGGGTTATTGCCTTTTCATTTAGCTAAATCGGAATCCGAGATAGACGAGGAACGTCGATTGACTTATGTTGCAATCACTCGCGCAAAACAGTCTTTGGTAATTTCTCACTCCAAACAAAACGGTGAGCTATCTAGATTTCTTGCTGCAACTGCTGGCACCCACACTTAGCGTTTATGACCGCAGCTTCAAATTCAATTGCTCCATCGACATGAAGCTTGACATCATTCCCAGTTGAATAACCATCAATTGCAGCCAGAATTTTTTGCGAAGTGAGTGAGGCTGCAAACAAGATGGAAACAGAGTTATGCAAACCCGGGTGACCAGCGACTTGTGAGGCAACTAGTCTTCTGCAGGGGTCAGCAAGCCATTGATTGAGCTCTCTGCAGGATAGACAGGGCGTCTCCGCATAAACCAATGAACTGATCAACACGTGTTTGTCTGAAAAGCAAACACCCACGTGGTCAACCCCCAGTGATTGCCAACGCTGGTAGTCAGTTGGCTGGAAGGCCCCTGATGAGACAACTAATGCCAGATCGATATCTGCATAGTCAGCCCAGTTCATGCGATTATCCAGCTTGATTTTCAAAGGGGCGTTTTTCAGTTCTTCACGGAGAATGCCAAGCTTTGGTTTGCCAAGTTGTTCCAGAACGTAGCCGAGCCTGCCACAGTCCGATTCAGTGACAAGGGTGTTGTCCCCGACAACAACTGTTCCAATTCCTGAATGTCCCAGGGTGTGCAAAACAAGCCTGCCAATTCTGTCTAATTTGGGGAGATAAACCATTGCCGACTGTCTTGTGCGGAAGCTTCTGGAATGGGGAGTTGGCAACCTTTCAAGCTCAGCGGTAGCCAAAGTTGGTTTAGAGTCTTCAAGCAGGTGAGAAAGCTTTGAAATCATCTTTAGTGCCTGCTCGGGTTTCAGCCCGGCAAGTTTTGCAGCGGCATTCATCTGATTGTCTGCAACTCCCAATTCAAGCATTGCCAGGAATGTCTCTTCCTGCTGACTGGAGAGTTTCAATCGAGTGGGACTATCAATCCCAAACTGTCTCTCTGACGGGTTTGACCAACTCTTGATTATTGATTGTCGGATTCGAATTGCCACGGCAAGAGCATCTCAGAATTGGTCTGCAACTAAAGGCAGTTATCCACAGCTAGTCGCCTAATAAGCCTCTTAGCTCGGCATCAAAGTCATCCTTATCCTCAGAAAGCCTCTGAATGAGTAGCTCTGGGTTTTGAATTTCTTCTTCGCTTGGCAACTGGTCTGGGTGAAGCCAGATCTCGTCTCTCGCCTCCATTGTTAGCTTCTGCTGAACTGCTCTAAACATTGCTGAAGTCTCACGAAGCATCTTGGGCTGTAGCTGCAGTCCAATCAGTGTCCCAAAGAGTTTTTGACTTGGGTTATCACTAACCCTTCTGCGCAGAGTGGATTCACCCAATGCCACCCTTGAGGGAAGCCTCTCGGTTGCCTTCTCGGTGACAGCATCCACCCAGCCCTCAATCAAAGCTAGGTTTATGCGAATTCGGTCCTGGGCGATTTTTTGAGCCTCGGTTGGTTCATTGATGAATGCGCCAGTGCTGATTGCTTCTTGAATCTCGACTGGATTGGTCAGGTCCAAATCCTCTGCCAAAGAATTTATCTTCTCTGTGTCAATGCTGATTTCTTGGGAGTACTCAAGGATCTGATTTATAACCCTGTCTTTCAACCATCCACTTTGGGCAAACAGTCTTTGCAGGGCCAGCTCTCTAACTGCGAGATAAATCAGCACCTCTTCGAAATTTAGGCCCAGACCCTGAGCGAATTCCTCTACATTCTTAACACTTAGGCTTGGCCTGTCTGAGATTGGAATTCCAATCTCGCCTCCACTCAGGGACTGGTTGGCCAATTGTCCGAGTGATTGACCGAACTGCATGGCAAATAGTGATCCGCCCGCGGTTTTCAAAATATTAGATGCTGGCCCAGCCAATTGACTTAGCTCCTCTGGCAGGCTTTCCTTCAAGTTTTCAGCAAGCGCTTCTGCCAACTTGGTTGCCACCGGCTCCGCTATCTCTTTGAATAAATCCAACGACTCTAGAACCCAACCCTGGCGTGTGAGCATCAGGGGGTTGTATTCGAATTGACCAATGCTCGTTACCTCGTCAAGCCACAGTGAAGCAGTGTTGAAGGCTTGGTTGAACGATTGCTGCAGTTCATCAGAAAGCTCGACCTTTTGTGAATCCAATTCTTTTTTTGCTTGGGTCTCAACCAATTTCCAGTTGATTCCCTCTCCCTGGCCGGCTATTGCTCTTTGCAACTGCTCCATCATCATTCCCAGATTGGCAGGATCTATAGGAAGACCGGCTTGATTGGCGAGATCTTCCGGATTGAAGTTTTGAGAGGAAGAGAAAAACTTTCTCAAAAACTCCTGAAACTCATCTCGGTCTCTATTTTCGTCAGACATCCGACCTCCTCTCGTAGAGGCTAATTCCATCCGCTACGTTTTTGAAAGCTGAAAATGCTTTGTTCGCCATGGGCGTGGAGCTAGGAGCGTTTGCTGTCCTTGCCCTGGCTTAGCATTTAGGGGATGACTCTATTTGAAAAAAGCAGTTCCTCTAGAAACCCTGCGGGCTGGATATTTCTTGCAATTTTTATAATCGCTGCCGGAGCTGGAGCGCTCCTACCAAGTGGTTATGTGATCGAGCGTCCCGGAGTTAGCTTTGATGTAAACGGTGAGGTGGATGGAGCATCTGTTATCTCCGTATCTGATGCAGAGACCTACGAATCAGAAACTCAACTAGATGTTCTAACTGTCAGTGTCCTTGGCAACCAAGACAGCACTCCTGGTTGGCTTGAGATATTTTTTGCTTGGCTAGACCCTCAGCAAAAACTATTGCCGGTGGATTCGGTGTTTCCTCCCGACAAAACCACTGAAGAGGTTCGGGCGGAGAGTGTGGCGATGATGGAGTCAAGCCAGCAAGAAGCGGTAGCCTCAGCACTCAGCCGGCTGGGCTATGAATTTGAACCAGAGGTATATGTCTCGATGGTCACCGAGGGTGGTGCCGCTAGTGGGTCATTGGTAGCGGGTGATTTCATTCAATCGGTGGACGGCATAGAAGTTTCAACTGTTGAGCAGTTGCAGGAAGCGATTCAAGAGTCTGAGGGAGAGAGTGTTGAGATAGAGGTCCTCAGAGAAGGTTCGACTTTCGGATACATGCTCAACCCTGAATTGGTAGACGACAGATATCTAATCGGAGTAATGGTTGGATACGCCTATGACTTCCCTGTTGAGGTTGAATTGCAGTTAGGGAACGTCGGGGGACCAAGTGGTGGAATGATTTTCGCACTGGGCGTGTTTGACGCGCTGACGCCTGGATCGTTGCTTGATGACAGTCATGTGGCGGGTACTGGCACCATAAGTTCTGAGGGTAGCGTGGGCCCAATTGGTGGAATTGATTTGAAAATGTTGGCAGCCCAACGCGATGGAGTGGATTTATTTTTAGCTCCGAGCGCAAATTGCCAAGAGATAATTTCCAGCCAACCTGAAGATTTACTGGTGGTTCCCGTGGCAGACTTTACTGAGGCCCTGAGAGCCATAGAGTTGTACGAGAATGGAAGCACTGAGTTTCCAAGCTGTGAAAACTAGGAGTTGACACTTGAGCCAACAATCGAGTCCAAACCAACGCAGGAGAGTATCCCCAGCAACCATTGCGGTAGCAATACTGGTTGTAATTGCGGTAATCCTGATTTCACTCGCAGGTCTTTACACGGACCTGCTGTGGTTTAACCAAACTGGTTTTCAATCTGTGTTTTTGACTCAGATCTTTGCCCAAATAGCACTATTTATTGTCGGCTTCGCTCTGATGTTCACCGTCACTTTGATTTCGTTCTGGCTGGCATACAGGAATCGCCCGGTTTATTTGCGGATGCCCGGTGAATCTCCTTTTGAAAACTACCAAGAGGTAATTGACAACCTCCGCAGGCTAATCATGTTCGGTGTTCCCGGAGTATTGGGTGTTTTCGCAGGAATTGCAGCATCTGCACAGTGGATTACAGCACTGCAGTTTTTGAATTCAACACCTGCTGGTCGAGATGATCAGCAATTCGGCTTGGATGTTGGTTTCTATTTATTTCAGCTGCCATTTTTGACAGCTGCTCTGGGCTTTATTTCAGCGGCTTTACTGCTAGGTGGTCTGATAGCAGCTGGAGTTCACCTGATCTACGGCGGAATCCGACTAGAGGGCAGGAGCCTGAGGGTTGCCAAAGCTGCCAGGGTGCAGATTTCAATCACGGTCGCAATTTATTTTTTGGTTCAGGCAGCATCACTTTGGCTGAACCAGTATGAGACGGTCATCAACACAAATGAATTGCTCACAGGCGCTAGGTACAGCGACGTAAACGCAACCATTCCCGGATTGCAAATTCTTGCTTTAATCTCACTTTTGGTTGCCGCTTTATTCATTGTCACAGCAATCATGGGTTCTTGGCGCTACTCGATCATCGCTACCGGTTTGATGGTTATCAGCTCGGTGGTTTTGGGTGGACTTTACCCTTGGGCGATACAGACTTTCCAAGTTGTTCCAAATGAGAGAACTTTGGAAGGCCCTTATCTGGAGCGCAATATTGAGGCTACCCGTGAGGCATATGGCCTGGACAAAGTTGAGGTAATTGATTACGACGCCACTACCACGGCAACCCCCGGTGCTCTCAGGTCGGATGCTGAGACCACAGCATCAATTCGTATTTTGGATCCATCACTTGTCTCTGACGCCTTCAGGCAGCTGGAGCAGTACAGGCAGTATTACTCATTCCCAGAGCGTTTACACGTTGGTCGCTATGACATCAATGGTGAATCTCAAGACGCAGTGCTTGCGGTAAGAGAGTTGGACCAATCAGGGCTAGGAGATTCCCAGAGTTGGTATAACTCAACGGTCGTGTTCACGCACGGTTATGGACTGGTAGCTGCTTATGGAAATAAGCGTGACACCGATGGTCAGCCACTGTTTTTGCAATCCGGAATTCCATCAATTGGAGAATTGGGTGAGTTTGAGCCAAGGATTTACTTCGGAGAGAACTCTCCAGAGTATTCAATCGTTGGCGGAACCAATGCTGAAGATCTAGAGTTTGACTTCCCAGCGGGCGAGGGAACAGACAACCAGACCTACACGACATTCCAGGGAGATGGTGGTCCAAACGTGGGCTCGCTGGTGAACCGAATCGCGTTTGCCTTGAGATTCCAAAGTGAGCAGATCTTGCTATCTGACGCCATAAACCCTGAGTCACAGATCATGTTCAACCGTGACCCAAGAGAGCGCGTAGAGGCGGTAGCGCCTTATCTGACTGTAGACACACAGGCTTATCCAGCTGTGGTTGACGGCAGGGTTCTTTGGGTGGTTGACGCTTACACCACAAGCAATAACTATCCATACTCAAGCTCAGAGAGCATGAACTTGGCCATTATTGATTCGTCAACCGAGTCTGCTGGGTTTGGTGCGAATAACATCAACTACATCCGAAATTCGGTGAAGGCGACCGTTGACGCCTACGACGGAACAGTGACTCTTTACGCTTGGGATGACGAGGATCCAGTGCTGCAAACCTGGAGCAAAATCTTCCCCGGCACGATTCGTCCGGTTTCCGAGATGAGCGGTGAACTGATGTCTCACGTGCGTTACCCATCAGATTTGTTCAAGGTGCAGCGTTCGATTCTTGGTAGGTATCACGTGACCGAAGCGGGAGCGTTTTATTCTCAGCAGGACGCTTGGATGACTCCAAATGATCCAGTTGATGGACCAGGCATCGGAGTGCTGCAGCCTCCTTATTACCTGACAATGCAGGCTCCCGGCATGGACGACCCCAAGTTCTCCCTGTATTCGACTTTCATTCCTCAGTCAACGGGTGAGAATGCCAGAAACGTTCTAACTGGTTATTTGGTTGCGAGTGCTGAGGCCGGTAACGAACCTGGTCAAATCTCTGAAGACTACGGCAGACTGAAGCTGTTGAGTTTGCCCAGGGAGACCATTGTTCCGGGTCCTGGGCAGGTCCAGAACAACTTCAACGCCGACAGTGAAGTTTCACAGTTGTTGAACATTTTGAGACAGGGTTCAACCAGGGTTCTAAACGGTAACCTGCTGACGTTGCCCGTTGGTGGAGGATTCCTGTATGTGCAACCTGTCTACATTGAGTCAACGGGTGAAACATCTTTCCCTCTGCTTCAGAAGGTGCTGGTTAGCTTTGGAGATCGAATTGCCTTCGAGGACACTCTTGACCAGGCACTAGACCAGCTGTTCGGCGGAGACAGTGGTGCCGAGGCTGGTGACAGCGTGGTGCCGGGTGAGGACGCAGAGGCGCCAGATGAGGGTGCACCCGCTCCAGAAGATCCAGCTGATCAGGGCGGAGACACTGATGAGGGACAGCCAACAGATGAAAATCAGGCGGGAACTGGAGACGTAGAAATCCCTAGTTTGAGTGATGCACTTGCTCGCGCAGAGCAGGCGATCGCTGACAAGGAGCAAGCATTGATTGATGGTAACTGGACAGCATTCGGTTTAGCTGACGAGAGATTGAACCAAGCAATTCAGGATGCAGTGGCAGCAATTAATCGCTAGTTTCCATTATTAGCTCAGGCTTGCTATACTCATAACTTCGCCGCGGGGTGGAGCAGTTCGGTAGCTCGCCGGGCTCATAACCCGGAGGTCGCAGGTTCAAATCCTGTCCCCGCAACCATTTCCCTCCCAGCTAATCGCTGGGAGGGATTTTTTGTGGATAACTCTGAGCACTGTTTTTTGCAAAGACCTAGCTTTGCTGTGTGCGTTATTTATTGTTCATCTGGTTGTTAGTGCTCGCTGGCTGTGCTCAATCGCCCTCTGCGGGTCAGCTGCTGGATAGGTATTTGAACCTCAGTGATGCGGGTATGCACGAACAGTTTGATCAGGTGCTTTCTGGTGAGGCTAAGCAGGCGGCTTTGCAGGCTAATGACATCATGGCGGAGCTGAACTTAGAGCAGGTTGGAGAAACCGACTATTTCGATTTAGAGCAAATTAGCTCAAGCAAATGGCGCTTTTGCATGGATGTCAGTGAAACAAAAATATTGGACCAGCTTGGAAACGACTTGACCCCAGAGGCCAGACCAACCCACCTTCCAATGACTATGACGCTTGAAAGCCTTGGCTCGACTAAGAAAATCACAGAGTTAGAGATAAGGAGATTTGAAAATTGCTAATCGAAACAATAATTTTCAGCTGTTCAGCGGCTGGGGCGGTACTAGGTGGTTGCAATGATCAGTGTGAGACAACCATAGGATCCAGCGAGGTAATTATTTGTGAATCGATTGGAACTGGCAACACTGAATCTGACACGACCCAGAGCAGCACACCTGGATCTACCTGGACCCCGCCACCACCATGGATACTCTGTCAACAATATGTAAGCGGGGGAGTAGAGATACCAACTTTTGGAAAAATTTGGGTAAAAATTCGTGAGGGCAGCAGGCCCTGTTTGGATCAGAAGCCCTATGTTCCACTGCCCGAACCGCCAAGTTCAACAAGTAATACTGTTGAAATTATCAATGTCGAATCGGTGCAGGAGATATTTAGAACTTCCCCCTCAGTTCCCAAAGCGTTTGTTCAACCATTGGAGCGCTATTTTGATGAACAATTTGTGTTTAGCGTTCAGAAAGAAACTCAAATCAAAAACGGAGAGCTTTTCGGGGAGCCTGTAAGTGTCAGGTTTATACCCAGATCAGCTATCTGGAGTTTTGGAGCATCGGGTTTTCAAGCGAGCCACATCTTTGGTGAAAAAGGAGATTTCTCCGCCAAGGCGACAGTCAAGTTTCAAGTCGATTACAAACCGTTAGGGGAATCTTGGGTAGTTGATGCGGGTTCTATATCGGTGAGTAGTAATTCATTGTTGGTGACAGCCCTGCCGTTACCCAGAGAAACTAGGCTCGTCGGGTAGCGTTTCAGGAGAAAACATTCAGGTTGCTCTCAGAAATCATTCAGTTTGTGCTGAAAAGCTCAAACTGTTTTGAAAGGAGTTTCAATGGACGACCGTTCCGGTAATCAATTCTTGTTTTATCCAGTCCAGGCTGATAATCCAAAACCTAAAAAGACTGAAAAGCGTGCAACTCGTGCCTTGGCAATGAGTGTGATTGCGGCATTTGCAGCTCTTACCGGAGGCGCCATTGGAGCAGGAGCTTCTTTGGTTGCGTTGAGTTCAATGCAGGCACCAGCACCGGTTGTTGTGAACAACACCGAATCTGTTGGTTGGGTGACCGGAGCGGCTTTGGCAGCGTCACCGTCAGTGGTCACGTTGAGCGTTACCAGTCCTAGCGGAGCAGGCAATGGAAGTGGCGTACTGCTGTCTGAGGATGGATACGCACTCACCAACTCCCATGTTGTAACACTTGGAGGAAGCACCAATAATGTCACTGTTACAGCCCAGGGCTGGGATGGCAGAGTTTACGATGCAGAGGTAATCGGTACCGACCCGACCAACGACATTGCCGTGATAAAGCTGCAGGGTTCAGAAAATTTTCAACCAATTGAAATCAAGGACTCAGATGCTCTCAACGTGGGCGAACCGGTTCTCGCAATCGGAGCACCTCTTGGTTTGAGCTCTACTGTCACTCAAGGAATTGTTTCGGCACTGAATCGGACCATTCAAGTTGCTAGCAGCGAGGTAGAGAATGGAAACGGGTCAGGCTTGAGATTTTGGGACGGCATTGGGGCCAGGCCAATCAACCTGCAGGTGGTGCAGACAGATGCAGCAATCAACCCCGGTAACTCGGGTGGAGCACTAGTTGACCAGCAAGGTCGCCTAATTGGCATCAATGTTGCAATTGCAACCAGCGGATCTTCGGGAAATATTGGTGTTGGGTTTGCAATACCTGCCAACACAGCTTTGCGAATCTCAGATGAAATCATTGAGAAGGGTTTTGCAAGCCACGGTTTGCTTGGGGCTTTGGTGACGGACAGCGTGATTGCCGATTCCAGCTTTGGAAGTGGTGCGGAAATTGTAGAGATAACTCCTGATAGCGCTGCAGCTAACGCCGGTTTGCAGGCAGGTGACATTGTTGTTTTGTTCGATGGTGACCGGATTGATGGAAGTGGTGAGCTAACCGCTGCGGTCAGGGCACAACCAGCTGGTGCGGAAGTTGAAATGGTGGTCCTGAGGGATGGCCAGCGAGTTTCTTTCACCGTTGAACTGGGAGATAGTAGAGACCTAGAATCAAACTAATGGAAACGCAACTTGAAAAACAGACACAACTAGAGGATGGCGACCACGAGCGCTATGCGCACTATGTTCAGAAGAACAAAATAACCGAGAGTGCAGTTATGGGAACCCCGGTGTTGGCTCTATGTGGAAAGAAATGGGTCCCGGGCAGAGATCCAGAGAAGTTTCCGGTTTGCCCAGAATGCAAAGAAATCTACGAAAAACTTAAGAAATAAAACTGACTTCTAGGGCGGGGTCTCCCTCACTGAGTCTTCTGGAGGTTGCGGGAAGCTCAGCAAGCGAGGAACTGAATCTCTTTCTTGCGATTTCTAAATCTGTATCCCACACGATCTTGCCCTCGGCAAGGTAATCAATTTGCAGTGGTCTTGCATTTGAAGAATCTATTTTTGAAGGTCTCAGTTCATCCCGAATTGCTGTTTCGTTTTCCAAAATTCGATAGGCGAATTTTTTACCAGGCAGGTTGATCTTGCCGGTGGATTTTTTGGAAACGTTAATCCACTTATCATTTTCAAACTTTGACACTAATTTGTAGACAAAGCTGGCAGTTGGGTGACCGGAACCGGTAACCAGGCTGGTGCCGACACCGAAGCCATCTACTGGCGACCCAGATAAGCCAGCTATGGCATCCTCGTCTAAATCATTGGTAACGGTGATTTTGGTTCCCGTTGCCCCAAGTGAGTCAAGTTGGGCTCGGACTCTATGAGCAGATTCACTCAGGTCACCAGAGTCAATCCGAACGTTTCCTAATTTGCCAGCGGTGGTTTCAACAGCTGTAGTCACCGCGGTTTCAATATCAAAGGTGTCTAATAAAAATGTGGTCTGATCTCCCATTGCATCATGTTGAGCCTTGAAAGCGTCCGCCTCAGATTCAAATAAAAGACTGAAGGCGTGACCTGAGGTTCCAACTGAAGGTATTTGATAACGGTGATGGGCCAATAAGTTGCTGGTCGCATCGAACCCAGAAATGTAACTGGCTCTGGCGGCTGCAACCGCGGCATCCTCATTTGCTCTGCGAGACCCCATCTCAACTAGCTTTCTTTCTTTTGCCGCAATTCGCATTCTTGCCGCCGCACTGGCAACAGCTGAGTCATAGTTCAGCACCGAGAGCACCAGTGTTTCCAAAACAACACACTCGGCAAACGTGCCAGAAATTGTCAAAACAGGAGAGTTTCCGAAATAGATCTCACCTTCAGAGAAACCGATAATTTCCCCACTGAATGAAAAATTAGCAAGCCAATGAAGGGTCTGCTTGCTAACAATGTTGTTCCGCTCAAGGAAATCCAGCTCTTGTTGTTCAAACTTGAAATCCTGAATCGCTGGAATAAGCCTGCCGGTTCCAGCGAAAACACCAAACCTTCGCCCCAGAGGAAGATTTCGCGAAAACACCTCGAAAACAACTTGTCTTGATCCCATCCCAGCCTGAATTGCTGCATCCAGCATGGTTAATTCATAACGGTCGGTTTTCAGTGCTGAGCTCATGCCAACAGGTTACACTCCGAGCCAATCAGCTTAGAAGTTTCGGCAAACAATAGACTGTCCACGTGAATGAAGCCCCGATAGGTGTATTCGACTCTGGAGTCGGTGGATTGACTGTTGCTCGGGCAATCATTGATCAACTCCCGCATGAGTCCATTATTTATCTTGGCGACACCGAAAACTCGCCTTACGGAACCAAGACAATTCCAGAGGTTCGCGAACTTGCGCTAAAAGTCATGGACCAGTTGGTGGATATGGGCGTGAAAATGCTGGTTATCGCCTGCAATTCAGCATCCTCCGCGGTTTTGAGAGACGCCAGAGAGCGATACACCGTGGGTAAGGGGATTCCGGTGGTTGAGGTGATTCAGCCTGCAGTTAGAAAAGCAGTAGCTACTTCCAAAAATGGAAAAGTTGGAGTGATTGGAACCAGCGCCACAATCTCTTCTAAAAGCTATGACGATGCATTTGCAGCAGCTCTAGATTTGAAGATCTCGACTCAGGCCTGTCCTGCATTTGTTGAGTTTGTCGAAAGAGGAGAAACCAGTGGCGAGGAACTGTTGAAAGTTGCCCGGGATTACTTGGAGCCTCTAAGACAAGACGGTATCGACACTCTGGTGCTTGGTTGCACCCACTACCCAATGCTTTCCGCGGCAGTTAGTTTTGTGATGGGGGATGGCGTCAACTTGGTTAGCAGTGCCGAAGAAACCGCGAGGGATGTTTTTAGGGTTTTGACCGAACATGACTTGCTAGCCTCGAATGACGAAAGTCCGAGATACAGATTTTTAGCAACTGGAAAAAAACACCAGTTTGAATCTTTAGCCAAAAGATTCTTGGGCCCTGAAGTTTTAGGGGTTGAAGAAATCGAAAGGAAAACCGATGCGACCAAATGACCGCGCTGAAGACCAGCTTAGAGATGTTGGAATTGACCTGGGCTGGAGTGAGCACGCAGAGGGTTCAGCTCTAATCAACTTTGGCTCCACAAAAGTTTTATGCACCGCAAGCTTCACCCCGGGTGTTCCAAGGTTTAAAAAAGACTCAGGAGAGGGTTGGGTCACCGCGGAGTATTCAATGCTTCCCAGGGCCACTCATGATAGGAGTGATCGTGAAAGCGTACGTGGAAAAATCGGTGGCAGGACTCATGAGATTTCCAGGCTGATTGGAAGGGCATTACGCTCCGTTATTGACTTCAAATCTCTCGGTGAAAACACCATCGTGATTGATTGCGATGTTTTGCAAGCAGATGGTGGAACTAGAACTGCTGCAATAACCGGAGGTTTTGTGGCACTAGCTCAGGCAATTGACTTTGGGTATCAGAAAAAATTAATTTCTGGCCAGTCGCCTTTGATTGATACTGTCAGCGCAATCTCAGTTGGCGTGGTCGATGGGAAGTTACTGACAGATTTGGAATACGTTGAGGATGTCAGAGCAGAAACAGACATGAATGTTGTCACAACCGGACGTGGTCTATTCGTTGAGGTTCAGGGAACCGCGGAGGGCGCACCCTTTGATGATGCCGAACTGCAGGGATTGCTGAATCTCGCGAAAAAGGCCACCGCAGAACTCACCGAAATTCAGAAATCCACGCTGGGCGAGATGCTAAGGGTTCGATGAAGCTTCAGCTAGCAACCGGCAATCAAAACAAAATCGGCGAAGTTTCCGCGATTTTGAACAATCATCTAGAGGTCGAATTGGTTGGTTTCAGTGATGAGCCAATTGAAAATGGTGTCACCTTTTACGAAAATGCATTGATTAAGGCCAGGCATGGTTTTGATTCAACCGGAATTCCTACAATTGCCGATGATTCAGGAATTGCCGTTGAGGTGATGGGTGGTTCCCCCGGAATCCTCTCTGCCAGATGGAGCGGTGAAAAGGATGACCAGAAAAACAGAGAACTACTGCTTGCTCAGATGAAGGACATGGACAACAGAAACGCAAGTTTCATTTGCTCGATTGCTATGGTTGATGACTCTGGTGAGAAAGGCTTCACGGGAATCTGGAGTGGTTCACTTGCTCGTGAGAGCCAGGGAGACCAAGGATTTGGCTATGACCCGATTTTCATCCCAGAGGGTTTTTCAAAAACCGCTGCCCAGTTGCCAGCAGAGGTGAAAAACACACTGAGCCACAGGTTTTTGGCACTGACTCAACTAGCTGATTTTCTAAAGCGCCCCCAGTAGGATTCGAACCTACGCACCCGCCTCCGGAGGGCGGTGCTCTATCCCCTGAGCTATGGGGGCTACATAGAAAACTCTAACATCGAGGCCATTCCGTTAGACTTAGGCCTCGACCTGAGGATGGATTTGACTCCCGAACAACTATCGAAACTAATAGCCGATTCGGTGAAGCAACTGGCTGAGAACAACGGCTTTGAATTGAGTCTGCCCCATGAGATTGCGGTGGAGAGACCAAAAAACCGTGAGCATGGCGATTGGTCAACCAACATTGCGATGCAGTTGGCAAAGCAATTGGGTAAAAACCCTCGCGAATTTGGTCAAGAAATTGCTGATTTTATGTCTGACTCGGACGGCGTTGATCGTCTAGAGGTTGCCGGACCAGGTTTTCTGAACATATTTTTATACACAGCCAGTGCAGCATCAATTCTGCCCGAAGTGGTTTCTCAAGGATCCAGTTATGGAAGCTCGGAGATATTTTCAGGGCAAAAAATGAACTTGGAATTTGTTTCTGCCAACCCCACCGGTCCAATTCACCTTGGCGGCACCCGTTGGGCGGCAATGGGAGATTCGCTTGCGCGAATACTCACTTCACAGGGTGCAGATGTTGTTCGTGAGTATTACTTCAATGATCACGGAGCTCAAATAGATCGCTTTGCAAGGTCTTTATTTGCTCGTGCCAGTGGAGCTGAGGCTCCGGAAGATGGGTACGGAGGGGAATACATCACCGAAATCTCTGATCGCATTCTGAAGCGTCACGGAAAAGAGGTTTTGGAATACCCTCACGATGAAGCCTTGGAGATATTCAGAGCTGAGGGTGTGGAAATGATGTTTGCAGACATCAAGAAATCGCTCTCTGATTTCGGAGTTGAATTTGATGTCTATTTCCATGAAAACTCACTCCACGAATCGAAAGCAGTTGAAAAAGCCATAAATCAGCTTCGCAAAAACGGACACATCTTCGACAAAGACGGTGCCGTTTGGCTCAGATCAACCGAGTTTGGCGATGACAATGATCGGGTTGTAATAAAAAGTGATGGAGAGCCTGCATACATCGCTGCCGATTTGGCCTATTACCTGAACAAAAGAGAGCGTGGCTTTGATCGTGCCATCATCATGTTGGGTGCGGATCACCACGGTTATGTTCAAAGAATGATGGCGATGTGTTCGGCATTTGGTGACACCCCGGGGGAGAACCTAGAAATTTTGATAGGTCAGATGGTGAATCTGATGGAAAACGGAACACCGGTTCGAATGAGTAAGCGAGCCGGAACCGTGATTCCACTCGAGGTTTTGGTCGAGGCGGTTGGAGTTGATGCTGCAAGGTATGCACTGACTCGTTCGAGTGCAAATTCAAACTTGGACATTGATCTGAAAGCCCTTGCCAAGAAAACAAATGATAATCCAGTTTTCTATGTCCAATACGCTCACGCCAGAACCATTCAGGTTGAAAATAACGCTGCAAGCTTTGGGATTACAGTCGATGAATTTGAGCCATCCCTGCTTAAGCACGAGACTGAAAACGCGCTCATTGCAAAGATTGTTGAATTCCCAGCTATTTTGAAAATAGCTGCCGAGAATCGCGAGCCGCACAGGGTTGCTAGGTATCTGGAGGAGCTTGCTGGAACCTATCACCGCTGGTACGACAACTGCAGGGTTACCCCTTTGGCTGGAAAGCCAGTTGAACCCGTGCATGGCTCAAGGTTGCTGTTGAATCGAGCTACCACTGTTGTTTTGGCCAATGGTCTGAGATTATTGGGTGTCAGTGCCCCAGAACGGATGTAACGTGAAAAACCCCTTAGCCCCAGAGTGGTTGCAAGCTCCGGAAGACCTAAATGATCTGAATAAAAAAATCTGGCCGGAGTCTGCTAAGCGCGATTCATCTGGTGAGATTCATATCGGTGGTGTCGGTGTCAGCGAACTTGCCAGCAAATTCGGAACACCACTTTATGTTGTAGACGAGAGTGAATTCAGATCAAGATTGGCCCTGGTAAATCGGGCATTTACTCAACCCGCCAGAGAGCACGGCATTGCAATTCGCATGTATTACGCGGCGAAGGCGTTGTTAACCACAGATATCGCTGGCTGGGTTGAGCAAGAAGGTTACTCAATTGATGTTGCCAGCGGAGGTGAACTGGCGGTTGCCAGGGCGGCTGGCTTTGAGGGGTCGAAGATTGGTCTTCACGGAAATAACAAGTCTTTGAGTGAAATCAGTCGAGCAGTTGTTGCTGGAGTGAATTCAATCGTGATTGATTCTGAGCAGGAGATTGAAAGAATTGCATCAATTGCCGAGAGTAACTCTGTTGTTCAGGGTGTGAGGCTCAGGGTGAACAGTGGTGTGCACGCCTCAACGCATGAGTTTTTGGCAACCGCGAGAGAAGATCAAAAGTTTGGGATACCGATTGATCAGGTCGAGGATTTGGTGGCGGTTATTCGTTCCCACCCGTCACTGAAGTTTTTGGGTCTGCACTCTCACATCGGTTCACAGATTTTTGTGGTTGATGGTTTTGTTGAAGCCGCTCGCAGACTTTTGTCACTGCATGCAAAGCTATCCGAGGGCGAAGAGGTTCCCGAGCTAAACCTTGGTGGCGGCTTTGGTATTGCTTACGTTGAAAACGAAAAACCGATAAACATCAAGGAGCTGGCCCAGAGAATTATTGCTAATGTTGTGTCCTTGTCTGATGAACTTGGCATCAAACCCCCAAACCTTTGCTTTGAGCCTGGAAGACTCATTGCGGGACCCAGTGGAGTGACTTTATATAACGTCGGGACCATCAAAGATATTGAGGTGCCAACCGAACAGGGCAGTGCGAATAGAAGATATGTTGCTGTCGATGGTGGAATAAGTGACAACTTGCGATTTGCACTCTATGGAGCGGAATATACAAGCTCACTTGCTACCCGATCAAGTTCAGCTGAGCCTGTTTTATCAAGGGTGGTTGGAAAACACTGCGAAAGCGGAGACATTGTGGTGAATAACACTTATTTGCCATCAGATTTAGCGATTAATGAATTGATTGCCGTTCCCGCCACAGGTGCCTACTGCTATTCGCTAGCATCTAACTACAATTATTTAGGAAGACCTCCGATTGCGAGTGTTCGAGACGGTCAGTCAAAGCTTTTAGTAAGAGGCGAAACTGAGCAAGACATGCTTGCCCGCGATGAGGGTTACAAGACAGGACTAGCAGATGAGAGCTGATTATCGGCCGATTCGAATTGGCCTGCTCGGAGCAGGTTCAGTTGGCTCCCAAGTATTTAAATTAATCCAAAACGATTCCGAGGAGCTCGCTCACAGAGTTGGCGCGAAATTAGAGATTTCTGGGGTTTTGGTTCGCTCTCTGGATGCTGATAGGGATTACGACATCCCTAAAAGCTTCCTAACAACCGATGCTGAATCAGTGATTCTGGGTTCTGACATTGTGGTGGAACTTATTGGTGGAATCCAGCCAGCTTTGGATTACATCCGCACGGCATTGGAATCTGGAAGTGATGTGGTGACTGCCAATAAGACACTTCTGGCCAATCACGGCCCAGAGATATTTGAGCTTGCAGAACGTGTCGGTGCTCAGGTTTATTACGAAGCCAGTGTCGCAGGTGCAATTCCGATAATTAGACCACTGCGCGAATCCCTTGCTGGTGACAAGGTCACCAGGATTATGGGAATTGTCAACGGAACCACGAACTTTATTTTGGATCAGATGGAATCCACTGGCGCAAGTTTTGAAGATTCACTGCAAAAAGCTCAGCAACTTGGTTATGCCGAAGCTGATCCAACTGCAGATGTTGGTGGCTTTGACGCTGCAGCCAAGGCGGCAATTCTCTCTTCACTTGCTTTCCACACAGAAGTTCACATCGACGATGTTTATACCGAGGGGATTGAGAAAATCACCCAACTGGATATTGAGTCTGCCAAAGAAGCTGACTACACCGTGAAGCTATTGGCGGTGTGTGAGCGAGTGGGCAAAGATTCAATTGCTGCCAGAGTGCACCCAACACTGATTCCCGTGAGTCATCCGCTGGCTAGTGTTAGAGGAGCATTCAACGCTGTGTTTGTTGAAAGTGAAGCCAGTGGAGAGCTTATGTTCTATGGTGCCGGTGCCGGTGGCATAGAAACCGCCAGTGCAGTTTTGGGAGATGTCGTGATGGCGTCCAAGAGACACCTCGGAGGCGGATCTGGCTTGAACGAATCAAGCCACGCAAAGCTTGAAATAATGCCTATTGATGACATTGTGACCCGCTATCAAATATCTCTTGAAGTCAAAGATCAATCAGGTGTACTGGCTGTGATTGCCTCTATGTTTGCCGATTTAGACATAAGTGTTGAAACTTTGGAACAGAGCACGATTGACAGCGATTCGGACAACGTTATGTTGACCATAATTACCCATGAAACCAGTGAAAGAAGCCTGCAGAAGTTGATTGAGAAGTTGAACTCCCAGGATCAGGTGGTTGACATTAGGGGTCAAATCAGAGTGGAGGGCGTCTAGATGGCACATCAGTGGCGCGGAGTGATTCGCGAATATTACGACCGTCTGAATTGGACAGATTCTGATCCAGTGGTGACCCTGGGCGAAGGCGGAACACCTTTGATTGATGCACCTGAGCTGGCCAAGCTTCTGGATGTCGGCGAGGTGTATCTGAAGTTTGAAGGAATGAACCCAACCGGGTCATTTAAGGATCGCGGAATGACCACTGCTGTAAGCAAGGCTTTGGGAAGGGGTGCCCAGGCGGTAGTTGCCGCCTCCACCGGTAACACCTCTGCCGCAGCTGCGGCATATGCAACAAAGGCTGGAATCCAAAGTGTTGTGCTGGTGCCCAGCGGAAAGATTGCATACGGCAAGCTAAGTCAGGCAATTGCCCATAAGGCACAGATTCTGCAGGTCAAGGGAAACTTTGATGACTGTTTGAGAATTGCACGTGAGCTAGACGAGCAATATCCAGTGTTCTTGGTCAACTCTGTAAACCCAGATCGCTTGCAGGGTCAAAAAACAGCCAGCTTTGAAATTGTTGATGTTTTGGGCAAGCAACCAGATTTGCATGCAATGCCACTGGGTAATGCCGGAAACATCTCTGCTTATCACCTTGGCTACACAGAAGAGTTGAAAGAGGGAAGAATCTCTAAACTCCCTAAGCTATGGGGAGTCCAGGCTGAGGGCGCAGCCCCCTTTATCAAGGGCGCACCGGTTCAGAAACCAGAGACCATTGCAACAGCCATCAGAATTGGAAATCCTGCCAGTTGGGATTTGGCTCAGCAGGCCAAAAAAGAAACAGAGGGCAATTTTGCATTTGCCTCCGATAAAGAACTGCTTTGGATGCACAGGTTTCTCTCCCAGGAATGCGGTGTCTTTGTGGAACCTAGCTCCGCTGCAGGTGCCGCAGGATTGCTAAAGCACAAAAAACTTGGAGATCTGCCAAAGGTTGACACAGTGGTCATCACAGTCACAGGTCACGGATTGAAAGATCCGGACTGGGCGTTGAAGGACGCGAACGGCAGAAAGATTCGACCTAAGCGGGTCAGCGCCAAGGCTGAAAGCATTGCCAGTAGTTTGGGGCTTGAAAAATCATGAAGGTAAACGTTCGCATTCCAGCCACATCGGCCAATCTGGGCCCTGGCTTTGACACGCTTGGAATCGCACTGAATTACTACGATGAGTATTCGGCCGAAACCACAGATTCAGGTTTAGAAATTGAAGTCGTTGGCGAGGGTGTCGGTGAGATCCCCACAGATGAGACCAATCTGGTTTTCAAAGCACTGAGTCTTGTTTTTGAGAAGATGGGTGAAAAGCTCCCTGGATTGAAATTAGTAACGACCAACAACATTCCACACGGTCGTGGAATGGGCTCTTCTGGTGCTGCGGTAGCAGGAGGCATCATGTTGGCAGCTGGTCTGCTGGGTAAGCAGCACACCCTCAGTGAACAGCAACTACTTGATTTTGCGACCGTTTTGGAAGGACACCCAGACAATGTCGCTCCCGCTTTGTTTGGTGGAATGACGATTGCTTGGACTGACCTGGACGGACCTCACCATAAGCAGTTATCAGTCCACAGGGGAGTGTCACCAATTGTGATGGTGCCACCAAACCAAATGTCCACCAAGCTGGCTAGGTCTTTGCAGCCTGATTCTGTTCCACACGAGGATGCGGTTTTCAACCTCTCTCGCTCAGCACTTTTGGTGGCAGCGCTAATTTCCTCCCCGGAGCTGATGTTGCCCTCCACAGAAGATAAGTTGCATCAGAATTACCGCGCAAGTGCGATGCCTGAAACTCAGGAATTAATCACCAAATTGCGCGAACTGGGCCACCCGGCTGTAGTGAGTGGTGCTGGTCCTTCGGTGCTGATCTTGGAACCAGAGCCCGAAAAGCGTCTTGAAGTTCAGGCTTTTGCTGAAAGAAATTATCCCCACTGGCAGGTATTAATGTTGGCGGTTGACTCAAAAGGTGCTACCGTAGAGGTGCACGAGGAATAGAGCGCTCGCTCACAGTGCAGTTCAACTAAACCCCATTGATGGCGTTCTGCCGGGGAAAAGAAAGAGTTATTTAGTTCATGGAAGAAACCGAACAGAAGCAACCCGCTAGAAAAAGGGTGAGCTCAACAAAATCCACTACCAAGGCCAGCGCAGAATCAACTGCCGAACAAGATCCAGCAGACAATAAGACTGCAACAACGCCTAAATCCAAAACAGAGGCTGCCAACGGTGACAAGCCCGAGTCAACAGAGACCAAGAAGCCTGCCAGAAGAACCACTAAGCCAAAAACCGAACCCAAAGAAGGTGGCGATAAGTCTGAGTCTGGAAAAGCCGAGTCTGGCAAATCCGAATCTGGAAAGTCAGATGGTTCCAAATCAGAGTCCTCCAAATCAGAATCTTCAAGTGAAGAGAAATCCAAATCATCATCCGACCAGTCAGATCGTGACCGCGATGACAACAACGGCGATCGCCGTGGCGGCAACAACCGCAATAGACGAAACCGCTATCGTGACCGTCGTCGTGGGGGCGAGGATGCCGAGCCAGAAATCAGCGACGACGATGAGCTGATTCAGGTTGCAGGAATCCTGGATGTTTTGGACAACTACGCATTCCTAAGAACTAGTGGTTATTTGCCAGGAGAGAATGACGTTTACGTTTCTCTGGGTCAGGTCAAGAAAAATGGCTTGCGCAAGGGGGATGCGGTTGTTGGTGTAATCAAGGCCCCAAAAGAGGGAGAGCAGCCTAATTCCAGACAGAAATTTAATGCGCTAGCAAGAGTTGACTCAATCAACGGTCAGGCTGTTGCGGAGATCACCGAGAGGATTGATTTTTCTAAGCTAACCCCGCTTTATCCAGATGCAAGGCTGCGACTGGAAACCGATTTCAAAAAGATTGCAACCAGAATCATCGATTTGGTTGCACCAATTGGAAAAGGTCAACGTGGTTTGATTGTCTCCCCGCCAAAGGCTGGAAAGACATTGATTTTGCAGGCAATCGCTAATTCCATCAGCGCAAACAACCCTGAGGTTCACCTCATGGTTGTTTTAGTTGATGAACGTCCTGAGGAAGTGACCGACATGCAGCGAACAGTCAATGGTGAGGTTATTGCCTCCACATTCGACCGTCCAGCTGATGATCACACAACCGTTGCGGAGCTTGCGATCGAAAGAGCAAAGCGTTTGGTTGAAATGGGTCACGATGTTGTCGTGCTACTTGACTCAATTACACGTTTGGGTCGCGCTTATAACCTCAGCGCTCCAGCGAGCGGAAGAATTCTTTCCGGTGGTGTTGATTCCTCAGCACTTTATCCACCAAAGAGATTCTTCGGTGCAGCTAGAAACATCGAAAACGGTGGCTCTCTAACTATCCTTGCCACCGCCTTGGTGGAAACGGGATCCAAGATGGACGAGGTTATCTTCGAGGAGTTCAAGGGAACTGGAAACATGGAGCTGAGGCTTTCAAGAGCCCTTGCCGATAAGCGCATCTTCCCTGCAGTTGACATTAACGCCAGTGGAACAAGGCGTGAAGAGATGTTGATGAGCCCACAGGAAACAAAGATTATCTGGAAGCTTCGCCGAGCACTTGCAGGCCTAGAGCAACAGCAGGCATTGGAATTGGTAATGACCAGGTTGAAAGACACTCAGTCAAATGTTGAATTCCTGTTGCAGCTTGAGAAGTCCATGCCGGTGCCATCCGATAGCGAATCGGAGTAAAAATGTTCGACTCCTTGCAGGCGCTGCGGGAGGAGCACGCCGAATTACAGAAGCAGTTATCTGATTCTGCGATTCACGCTAACCCTGGCTTAAGCAAAAAGCTCAACCGTCGGTATGCGGAGCTGAATTCAATCATTGAGGCTGACGATCAGGTTCGGATGCTAGAAGCTGACATTGAAGCTGGAGCCGAACTGGCCGCAGAGGATGAAAGCTTCAAGCAGGAGCTAGAGAAAAACAAAGAGGCTCTGGTTTTCGCCCAGGAAAAACTCAGAAGGCTACTAATTCCAAGAGACCCCGATGATGCTCGTGATGTCATCATGGAAATCAAAGCGGGCGAGGGTGGAGCAGAGTCTGCTCTTTTCGCTGGAGATCTTTTGAGAATGTACACACAATTCGCAAACTCCAAAGGTTGGAAAACCGAAATCCTTGATAAAAACGAGAGCGATCTTGGTGGCATCAAAGACTGCCAGCTCGCGATAAAGGGAAACTCTAGCGAACCCGCTAAAGGCGTTTGGGCGCAGTTGAAGTATGAAGGTGGTGTGCACCGAGTGCAACGAGTGCCCGTGACAGAGACCCAGGGGCGAATCCACACATCCGCCGCCGGAGTCTTGGTATTTCCTGAGGTGGACGAACCTGAAGAGGTTGAGATCAGCCAAAACGATCTGAGAATTGATGTTTTCCGTTCATCTGGTCCTGGCGGGCAGAGCGTTAACACAACAGATTCTGCAATTCGTATCACCCACTTGCCAACAGGGATTGTCGTGAGCATGCAGAACGAGAAGTCTCAGCTTCAAAACCGTGAGGTTGCCATGCGTGTGCTTCGTGCTCGACTGCTCGCTCAAAAACAAGAGGCATTGGAGCAGGAGCAGTCTGCTGCCAGAAAGTCACAGGTTAGAACTGTGGACCGCTCGGAGAGAATTAGAACCTATAACTTCCCAGAAAACAGAGTTGCCGATCACCGCACCGGGTATAAGGCTTATAACTTGGATCAGGTCATGGATGGGGCTTTGCAACCCGTTGTTGACTCTGCAATTGAGTCCGATGAACAAGCAAAGATTGCTGCTTTGTCAGGGGCCGAGAAAAAGTGAATCCTTCGCAATTAATTGCGGAGTTATCTAAGAGATTTTCAGATGCCGGCATAGATTCAGCAGAGTCCGATGCGCGCGAGTTAATCTGTCACGTTTTATCGATTTCCAAATCAGAACTGATGATGTTGGAGATTGACAAGGGTTCAATTGCTGAATCCAATCTTGAGAACATACTGGAGCTTGCGAAACAACGCGAAAAACGTGTTCCACTACAACACCTAACAGGGGTTAGTTTTTTTAGAAACCTAGAGCTGCAGGTTGGCCCGGGTGTATTTGTACCAAGACCAGAAACAGAATCACTAGTCGAACTTGCACTAGCCCTAGATGTCCCTGAAAAGAAATCCCTGGAGATTGGCACTGGTAGTGGAGCAATCTCGATTGCTCTGAATCTTGAGGGTGGTTTTCAAGCTGATGCCATCGAACTCTCACCAGAGGCAGCCAGCTGGGCGCAAAAAAACATTGATGCCTGCAATGCTCGGGTGAACCTAGAGCTTGCAAATTTCACTATGTTTTCAACCCAAAAAAAATATGGTCTATTGATTTCTAACCCCCCGTACATACCAGCTCAAGCAATACCCAAAGACCCTGAGGTTAATCTTTATGATCCCGAGGTTGCGCTGTATTCCGGCGATGACGGACTTGACCTCATCAGAGTTTTGGCTGACTCAAAGCACTTATTGATGGAAGGTGGGTTTTTGCTGTTCGAGCACGATGAATCGCAACGGGAGCCAATTGTTCAATTACTATTGGACAGAGGATGGCAAAACGTCAGACATTTTCAAGACCTAAACGGTAGAGACAGATTTATTCAGGCGGAGGCATGATGCAAAGAGTGTTTGACTGCTCGGATAATTCACAACTACTGACCGCCATGAGACAGGCAAAGCTGGCTGTTGGTCGCGGAGAGCTAGTTGTTTTGCCAACAGATACGGTTTATGGGATTGGTGCCGATGCATTCAATCCAAAAGCGGTTCAAGCACTTTTGGATGCCAAGGGTCGTGGAAGAGCAACCCCACCTCCAGTCTTGATTGGTTCAATTTCCACCCTGGAGGCATTGGCAACCGACGTCCCAGAGGTTGCGACCCAGCTGGCTGAGAAGTTCTGGCCTGGACCGTTGACGCTTGTGTTGCACGCCCAACCCTCTTTGACCTGGGATCTAGGCGAAACAAAAGGAACCGTTGGCCTGAGAATTCCTGATTCTCAGGAGGCGATAGCTTTGCTTCAGGAAACTGGGCCGATGGCTGTTTCGAGTGCAAATCTGCATGGCCAGCCTTCTGCGACCAATGCCCAGCAAGCATTCGATTACTTTGGCGAGCGGGTTCCGGTTTATTTGGATGCGGGTGAGGCCTCGGTTGGCGTGGCATCAACAATTTTAGATTTGACAGACTCGGCAGAGAACAAGATTAGCGTGTTGCGACAGGGTGCTTTGGGGCTTGATGAAATCAAAACCATTGCAGAAGATTTTGAGTTTGAATCGGTGAGCTAATTGCGGGCCTATCTGCTGATTACAGCCGCAGTTGCCTTGGCCACACTGCTGTTTACCTTCATCACTTTGTTCGTTGCAAAAAAATTCAACCTGCATAGACCCATTCGGAAACGAGACCAACACCGTAAGCCTGTTCCACGGGTTGGTGGTGCAGCCATATTTCTTGGCATGTTGGTTGGTTTTGGCTTAGCTGGCTCACTTGGTTGGTTTGAAACCGTGTTTGAAGACATGAGTGTGATCTGGGCAATCATTGGCTCAGCTGCAATCATCACCGTTGTTGGATTGCTGGATGACCTGATCGACATGGACTGGACTCTCAAGCTTGCGGGCCAGATACTAGCTGCTGGATTGCTTGCCTGGCAGGGGGTGCAAATAGTCTCACTTCCAATTGGCGGACTGGTGGTGGGAAGCTATGGCTTCAGTCTTGTAATGACTGTTTTGGTCCTGCTGGTGGTTATGAATGCGGTGAACTTTATAGATGGTTTAGATGGCTTGGCCGCAGGTGTGATTGCCATAGGAACCGGCACGTTTTTTCTTTATGTCTATCTTTTGGCTCAGCAAACCTCACCAACGAATTACTTCAACACAGCTGGACTGGTGTCGGTGATTCTGCTGGGGGCTTGCATTGGGTTTTTGCCTTTGAACTGGCGACCCGCAAAGATTTTCATGGGCGACAGCGGGGCTATGTTGCTGGGAATGCTGATGGCAACAAGTGCGATTTTGGTTACTGGGCAAATCGACCCATTGACGGTGACTAGAAACGATTTGCTTCCAGCTTTGTTTCCATTGATATTGCCAGTGGCAATCCTGATTCTGCCTCTTCTGGATTTGCTTCTTTCGGTTTTCAGAAGATTGAGACAGGGAAAGTCGCCTTTTCAGGCTGATGAGGGCCACCTTCACCATCGATTACAAGACTTGGGTCATTCTCACCCAGTTGCCGTCTTGGTTTTCTATATTTGGACGGCCTTGATTTCTGTCACTGGACTTCTCTTCTTTTTCCTGGAAGTGGCGCAGGTGCTTCTGTTTGGATCCATCGGGTTGATTGGGGCCTTGGTGTTTACTCTTTGGCCAGTTATCGTTAGACGTTATAAGGGAGTTCAATGAGAGCGAATAATCTAGAGCAGCTTTTCAAACAGGTTGCCAAATACAGCCTGTTGCTAGTCGCTGTGATTGCAGTGGTTGGTGGCTTAGTCGGGTTTTTGGTTGCTGGTGGCAATGGATTGATTAGCGCACTAATCGGCGCCTTGGTCGCGTTTTTGTTCTCCATTTTGACTATCGCCAGCGTTTTTGTTGGTAGCAAGCTAAGCATCACCGGATTTTATGCAGTGGTGCTGGGCGGTTGGCTTATAAAAATCGTCTTGTTTGGAATCGTTCTGGTACTTCTCAGAGGGCAACCATTTATTGATGGTGGAGTTTTGTTTGCAACGGTTGTGGTGACAATTCTGGGAACTCTGGCGGTTGATAGTTTTGCTGCTTTGAGGGCAAGAATTCCAGTAGTTGACGAAAACTGAGAATTTAACGATAAATCTATTGTTAGACTTATGGGAAATCTGGCCATACGCGACCTAATACGTTGCTGACCGAAACAGGAGTACAAAGCTGTTAACTGTTTTTAGTGCGGTAGCGGGTGACGACGGATCGTTCAACCCGCCCTCACTTGACGATTTCTACCCAGAAATAATCCTTTTTGAGGGCACTCCTTTTGCCTTGAACCGAATCATGCTGGTCAGGTTGCTGATCATGGTTCTGCTAATTGTGTTGTTTTGGGCATGGGCCAGAAGATTTGACATTGCAAGAAAAACTAAAACTTATGTTCCAGGACGTTTTCAACTGGTCGGTGAGATTGCACTGAACTTTGTTCGGAAATCCATTGCTCACGAGCAATTGGGTCAAAAAGATGGAGATCGCTTCCTGCCTCTTTTGGCAACAATCTTTTTCACCACCTTGGCGATGAACTTCACCGGAATTGTTCCAGGACTTAACATTGCCGCAACCAGCGTTATCGGTTTGCCATTGGTGATGGCGGTTGCCAGTTTCGTGGTCTTTATTTATGCGGGCGTGAAGGCACACGGGGCCACTTATTTCAAAACCGCACTGTTTCCACCCGGTGTCCCCAAGGTGATGTATATCTTGGTCACCCCGATCGAGTTTTTATCAACATTCATTTTGAGGCCACTGACGCTAACCGTTCGTCTCACCATGAACATGCTGGTCGGGCACTTGCTGCTTGTGCTTGCCTTTAGCGCGACGCACTTCTTCTTTTTCTACACCGATGGGCTAACTGCCCTGTTTGGTGTTGGAACCCTGGTATTCGGATTCGCGGTCACGCTGTTCGAGATTTTGGTTGCAATTCTGCAGGCATACGTGTTTACGGTTCTTTCAACCGTTTACATTCAGTTATCGCTAGCGGAGGAGCACTAATGATTTATATGTCAGAAACCACAAACGGAAGGAAATCAAAGTGGATGTAACTAACATGGCAGAACTAACCGGGAACATCGCGGTTATCGGATACGGTCTAGCAGCAGTCGGACCTGGAATCGGAGTGGGTATGGTCGTGGGTAAAACCATCGAGTCCATGGCTCGCCAGCCAGAGCTTGCTGGAAGGCTCCAGGTAACAATGTTTCTTGGTATCGCCTTTACAGAGGCACTGGCGCTGATCGGCCTTGCAGCCGGATTCATTTTCGTCTAGAGCGAGGGATAGATAATGCTGAACAGGATTCTCACAGCTGAAGCAGATGAGGCACAGAACCCGCTGCTTCCAGCTGACTATGACATCCTTTGGTCGGCTGTTGTCTTTGCAGTTCTGCTGGCTTTTTTCTGGTTCAAGGTTCTCCCAAGCTTCAAAGGAATGCTGGATGAGAGAGCCGAGGCAATCGAGGGTCGTTTAGCTGAGGCTGAGCGCGCAACAGCGGAAGCTGCCGAGCGCACCGACACAATTGAAGCCGAGCAGGAAAAGCTAAGGGCTGAAGCAAGTTCGATTCGTGAGCAGGCACGCTCTGAAGGAGCTGCCATCCTCGCCGAGATGAAAGAACAGGCTCGAGAGGAAAGCGAACGAATCTCCGAGTTGACTAAGACTCAGCTTGAGGCAGAGAGACAGTCTGCGATTGAATCACTTCGCCAAGAAGTCGGAGTACTTGCAATCGATCTCGCCAGCAAGATTGTCGGCGAGAAACTTCAGGAAGACAAAGTAGCGAACAAAGTTGTTGATGATTTCTTGAAAGAAATTGAAACAGGGAGCAAGGGATAGTCGATGGCAGCAACCACCAGACAATCGCTAGCTAAAGCCATGGAGTCGCTAGTTGCGGAGAAAAAGGTGAGCATTGATACCGCTCGCGAGCTTTTTCATGCAGCCAGCGCCCTGGATGATTCAGTGCAGCTCAGAGGAGCACTATCAGATCCTTCCGCTGATGTTGCTCGCAGAGAGCAGCTTGCAAATGGAGCATTTAGGGGTTTATCCACCGAGGCTTTGAAGCTAGTGCAGGTTCTGGTGAGCCTTCGATGGTCTCGCCCTAGGGATTTAGCCAAGGCTTGCGAGCAACTTGCGGTTAGTGCGGTTGCGATGCAGCTTGACAAAAAATCTCTACAGAGCGTGGGGGAGGAGCTGTTCGCGGTTCAATCTCTGGTTGATGACGACGGAGATCTAGAGCTTGCAATGTCAAGCACTAGGGCCGGTGTTGATGCCAAGCAGCAGCTTTTGAAGAAACTTCTGGGAAAGCAGCTGAGCGAATCAGCAGAGCTACTGGTGATGCAGGCGGTTGGCTTTGCTCATAAAACCAGCTTTAGCCAGCTATTAGTAAATTACGGTGAGCGGCTGGCCGAGCAGGCCGATCGCAAGGTGGCGACTATCAGTGTGGCCAGCCCGCTTTCTGCTAAGCAGCAAGAATTGTTGGAAAAACAACTGAACAAAGAATTCGATTCGGAGTTGACTTTGAACTTTGAAATCGATGAAACGATTATTGGCGGAATGCGCATCCGAATAGCTGGTGAAGTTATTGATGCCACCGTTGCACGCAAATTAAACCAAGCAAGACTTCAGCTGAGCTGAGAGAGATAGAGAAGGAACGTAAATGGCAGATCTAAAGATCAATCCAGATCAGATTCGCGACGCCCTAAAGGACTTCGTTGATAGTTATCAACCAGAAAAGGGTGGTCGGGATGAGGTCGGTTACGTAATCGATTGTGCCGACGGCATCGCCCACGTAGAGGGCCTTCCCTCAGCTATGGCAAACGAGCTTCTGAAGTTTGCCGATGGCACCCTGGGTCTTGCTCTGAACCTTGATGAGCGCGAGATCGGTGTGGTTATCCTGGGTGAATTTGCAGGAATTGAAGAGGGCATGGAGGTGCACCGCACCGGTGAAGTTCTGAGTGCTCCGGTGGGCGATAACTTTTTGGGGCGCGTTGTTGACCCATTGGGTGAGCCAATTGACGGTCTGGGCGACATCAAGGCTGATGCTCGTCGTGCGCTTGAGCTTCAGGCCCCAGGTGTTACGGCTAGAAAGAGTGTTGACGAGCCGCTACAAACAGGAATTAAGGCGATTGATGCCATGATCCCAATTGGGCGCGGTCAGCGTCAGTTGATCATTGGTGACCGTCAGACTGGAAAAACAGCAATTGCAGTCGATGCAATCATCAACCAGAAGGCCAACTGGGAATCAGGTGACCCAAACAAGCAGGTTCGATGCATCTATGTCGCTGTTGGTCAAAAAGGTTCAACCATTGCAGGTGTTAGGGGTGCTCTGGAAGAAGCTGGTGCGATGGAGTACACAACCATCGTTGCATCTCCTGCATCAGACCCAGCTGGATTCAAATACCTCGCTCCATACACAGCGAGTGCTATTGGTCAGCACTGGATGTATGACGGTAAGCACGTTTTGATCGTGTTTGATGACCTTTCCAAGCAGGCAGAGGCCTACCGAGCCGTTTCATTGCTTTTGAGGCGTCCTCCGGGACGCGAGGCTTTCCCAGGAGATGTCTTCTACCTTCACTCCAGACTGTTGGAGCGTTGCGCGAAATTGAACGATTCGCTGGGTGGTGGTTCAATGACTGGATTGCCAATCATTGAGACCAAGGCAAATGACGTTTCAGCCTTCATCCCCACAAACGTGATTTCCATCACCGACGGACAGATTTTCTTGCAGTCCGATTTGTTCAACTCCAACCAGCGACCCGCTATTGATGTTGGTATATCGGTTAGTCGTGTTGGTGGTGCCGCTCAGGTAAAGGGAATCAAGAAGGTCTCTGGGACTTTGAAGCTTGAACTTGCCCAATATCGATCACTGGAAGCATTTGCGATGTTTGCAAGCGATTTGGATGCAACCAGCCGTAGGCAGCTGGCCAGGGGTGCCAGGTTAACTGAGCTTTTGAAGCAGCCTCAATACACCCCATATCCAGTTGAGGACCAGACGGTGTCGATTTGGGCAGGTACCGGTGGTCACCTAGACGAGGTTCCAATTCCAGATGTGTTGCGCTTCGAGCAAGAGTTTTTGGACTACCTGAAAAGAAACACCAAGGTGCTGACCACCATTGGTGAGACCGAGAAACTTGAAGACGACACCGTGAACGAGCTAGAGAAAGAAATAGCTAATTTCAAAAAGATGTTCCAGCTGGGCACTGGTGAGCCGTTGATTCAGGCTGGCAATGAATCTGTGAAGGCCATGGAAGAAGAAGAAGTGGACCAGACAAAAATCGTCAAGGGCAAGAAATAGGAATTCAGAGGTAGCTAAATGGGAGCGCAGCTAAGGGTCTATAGGCAGAGAATCAGCTCTGCTAAGACCACTAAGAAAATCACTCGTGCAATGGAGTTGATTTCTGCTTCGCGGATTGCCAAAGCGCAACAACGGGTGGCTGCCTCTACCCCTTACACCAAGGCTGTCACCCGTGCGGTGAGTGCGGTTGCTACCTATAGTGATGAAGATCACCCACTAACCACTCAGCCTGAACAAATCAGGAAGACTGCGGTTGTTATCTTCACCTCTGACCGCGGTCTTGCCGGTGCTTTTAGCACTAACGTTTTGAAAGAAGCGGAGCAGCTTCGCACTCTTTTGGAGCAAGAGGGCAAGGAAGTCGAGTATTACTTGGTCGGGCGTAAAGCTGTTAATTACTTCAAGTTCCGTAAGAGGGAGTTCAAAAAAGAGTGGATTGGATCAACCGATCTGCCTGAATTTGAAACCGCCCAAGAGCTTGCCTCAACTTTGACGGAGGCATTTTTGACTGATTATGAAGAAGGGGGAGTGGAGGAGATCATTTTGGTCGGAAACCACTTCGTTTCAATGATCAGCCAAGACCCCAGAACCACTCGTCTATTGCCACTGGAGGTAGTAGAAGCCGAAGATGAAAGCGAAGCAGAGTTATATCCTCTGTATGAGTTTGAACCTGAGGTGGACCAGGTTCTGGATGCGTTGTTGCCGGTGTACATCGAAAACAGAATTTTTAATGTGATGTTACAAAGTGCAGCCAGTGAGCATGCTGCTAGGCAGAAGGCCATGAAGTCGGCCACTGACAACGCAGACAAATTAATCCAAGATTTCACCCGACTTGCCAACCAAGCTCGTCAGGCGGAGATCACTCAGCAGATTTCGGAAATTGTCGGTGGTGCTGACGCACTGGGTAATACCGATCAGGACAACTAGGAAAGAGATAGAAAATGGCGAAGACCAAAAACGTAGCTAAGGGTCGCATAGCCCGAGTCACCGGTCCGGTGGTGGACATCGAGTTCCCACACGACTCTATTCCAGAGGTGTATAACGCTCTGACAACCGAGTTTGAGGTTGCTGGCGAGAAGACCACACTGACTCTTGAGGTCGCACAGCACCTTGGGGATGATCTGGTGCGCGCCATTGCCCTGAAACCAACCGATGGATTGGTTCGTGGTCAAGAGGTGAATGACACCGGAGCTCCAATCTCAGTTCCTGTCGGTGATGTCACCAAGGGCAAGGTATTTGATGTAACAGGTGAGGTTCTCAACGCCGAGAAGGACGAGAAGATTGAGATTTCCGAGCGCTGGCCAATCCACCGCACACCACCAAGCTTTGACCAGCTTGAGAGCAAGACCACAATGTTCGAAACTGGCATAAAAGTTATTGACCTGCTGACACCCTATGTACAGGGTGGAAAGATTGGTTTGTTCGGTGGTGCTGGTGTTGGTAAGACGGTTTTGATTCAGGAGATGATTTACCGCGTTGCTGAGAACCACGACGGTGTGAGTGTGTTTGCCGGTGTCGGTGAGCGAACCCGTGAGGGTAATGACCTCATTGAGGAAATGACCGAGAGTGGTGTTATTGATAAAACAGCGCTGGTCTTCGGTCAGATGGATGAGCCACCAGGAACTCGTTTGCGTGTGGCACTTAGTGCTTTGACAATGGCAGAGTACTTCCGTGATGTTCAGCAGCAGGACGTGTTGTTGTTTATTGACAACATCTTCCGTTTCACTCAGGCAGGTTCTGAGGTTTCAACCCTGTTGGGTCGTATGCCTTCAGCTGTGGGTTACCAGCCAACCCTGGCAGATGAGATGGGTGTGTTGCAGGAGCGAATCACCTCAACCAGAGGTCACTCAATTACTTCACTGCAGGCAATTTATGTTCCTGCTGATGACTACACTGACCCAGCCCCAGCGACCACATTCGCTCACTTGGATGCAACCACTGAGCTAAGCCGTGAGATTGCTTCCAAGGGTCTGTACCCAGCTGTGGACCCACTGGCTTCAACAAGTCGAATCTTGGACCCTCGCTACATCGCACAGGACCACTACGACACTGCCGTGAAGGTGAAGCAGATTCTGCAGAAGAACAAAGAGCTTCAGGAGATCATCGCGATTTTGGGTGTCGAGGAACTGAGTGAGGAAGACAAGATCACCGTTTCCAGAGCTAGAAGAATTCAGCAGTTCTTGTCTCAGAACACCTACATGGCAACCAAGTTCACCGGTGTTGAAGGTTCAACCGTGCCACTGAAGGAAACCATTGAGGGCTTCAGCAAAATTGCGGATGGAGAGATGGACAACATCCCGGAGCAGGCATTCTTCAACTGTGGAGGTCTTGAGGACGTCATGAAGGCAGCCGAGAAGCTTTCGAAAGACGACTAATGAGCGAAAAACAGTTGCAGGTCAACATCGTAGCCGCCGACCATGAAGTTTGGTCAGGGGATGCGAAGCTGGTTGTTGCCAAAACCATCGTTGGTGAGATTGGTTTGATGCCAGGTCACGAGCCAATGCTTGCAATCCTGGGAGCAGGAGAGATCAAGGTTAGCGGTGACGGCAACGACGTCAAGGCAACAACCGAACTGGGTGGTTTTCTCAGCATTGAAAACGACCAGGTGACAGTTGTGATGCGTGACGGTGGTCTAGATAGCTAGTGAGGATCTTACTTCCTCCATCTGAGACTAAAGACCTCGGTGGCGGTCATCCCGCTCTAAATGAAAATCCAATAAAGGATTCGTTGACTGAGTTTCGGCAACCAGTAATCGATGCATTGCTGGATTTGTGTGCAGAGCCGGATGCGGCCGCCAAGGCCCTGAAACTTGGACCAAAGCAGCTAGCGGATATTCAGCGAAACCTTGAAATTCTTAGCTCTCCAACCATGCCCGCAATCGAGCGTTACACGGGCGTGCTGTTTGATGCCCTAAAAGCTGATGGAACACCAAAAACCGATCAGCTGATGATTCAGTCATCGATGTTTGGTTTGATTCCAGCATCATTGCAAATTCCCTATTACAGACTCAGCTGGGACAGCAAACTACCTCAAATCAATCTCAAAAAGCACTGGCAGCAGGCCCACGAGGGCTTTTTTGAGGGATTTGACGGGGTTTTGGACATGAGGTCCAAAAGCTATCAACAGCTAGCACCGATTAGCTCAACTGATGCTTGGGTGGTAGAGGTTTTGGTTGAATACCCAGATGGCTCAAAAAAACCCTTGAACCATTTCAATAAAAAGGCCAAGGGTGTTTTTGCCAAGCATGCTGCGAATTCAACTATCACCTCAATCAATCAAGTCTTTGATGTCGCCAAAGCAGCCGGTCAGAGAGCCGAGTTGATTGATAACACTCTGACTCTGATTGTTCCTGAGGGCTACTAAATAACTCAGTTTGGCGGTTGAATCACTCCCTGATCCAATGAAACCACTGATTCAAACCAACCCTCACTGGTTTGCAGAAGATACCCCGGCACCAACCAGCCCTTGCCGTTGGCATCTTCGATAAGAAGGATTGCCTCCGTTGCAGACTCAATGGTTAGCTGAATCGCCTCCATTTCAAAATCTTCGGGCATTGGCTCACTAGGTAGCGACCCGGATGCTGAACTTTCGCCCCCACTCATCTCGTCAGGTAATGAATCTGGAATTGGCTCACTCGAGACTGGTGTGTCGAAGTTGGTTACGCCACGGTCGTAATTTGAGGGAGCCGGAACGCCAAACCAATAACCGTCTTGGATTCTGCCAACTGCTTCGGAGGCACCAACGGTGTCAAAATCTCCTACGTATTCTGGAATGGCTAAATGCCCGCTGACGCTTGAGATTTGAGCGGTTTGATCCCAAGCTACATACCACTGAATTGCTGTCTCTTGATTGTCAATGAATGTGGCTGCGTATGCCTCAGCGCCCCATTGATAGCGAATGACGGAAATATTTTCTCTGGTGCCGGGGTAGCCAGCGGCTGAAATAAGCTCAAAAGCTTTGTCGGTCAGTTCCTGCTCAGAAGGAAGCTCTGCAACAGGAAGTGGTTCACAGTTTTCCTGGGATTCAGGGACTGATTCGATAGTCTCTTGCTCATCTCGCTGGTAGCACTCATCAGCTAGCCAATTTCTCTTTGAAGAGTAATTGATAATTGCAGAACCGTGCCAGCCAAGCGAGAAGTAGGAATCTTCCGTTTCAAGTGAATAGTTTGGGAAAAAATCAGTTGAATATTCCTCTAATCGAATCTCACCTGTTTCACCAAAGAGAGAAGCGAAGTCTCGCATTTTTGATCTTGGGTCGCCCTCTAAAGCCAGCTCATATACAGCACCTTGAGATCCTGATTCGGAAAGATTCTCAGAGGCTGTGTATTCGTAGGGGCTAAACCAGCCGGGAAGACCCTCAGCAATGCTGGAATCCTCTGCGGAGGTGTCAGCTACCAGGTTGGAGGAGGCCAGCTGGATTGTTGGTCCAGGTTGGGGCAGGGCGGTTACTAAAACGACGAGAGCAGCCACAGATGCAACACTAGTGAGCCCGAATTTATAGGCTCGGTGATTTGGAAGATTTGGCTTTTTTGATTTGGTCGCAGTCTCCAAAACCGAATCATCCAATGCGGGTTGCTCAACATCAGCTTTTCTTAGTCGAGCCTCTAGGTCATCAAATTCGTTGTTCATAATCTGTTTATGTTTTCCCGTTTAGTTTTCTTTCAATAACTCGGCAAATTTCTTTCTTGCCCTGGTCAGTCTTATGTTCACTGAGTTTTGACTTATTTCTAAGACCTTGGCTATTTCTTTACTCGATAAATTCTCAAATGCAGACAAAGAAAGTAGCTCACGCTGTTTTTCTGTAAGGCCTTGCCAGGCCTCAGCAAGGCCAAATTCTGCAAGGGCGATCGCCTCGGCACTCGGAGCTGAAACCGGAGCTTTCAGAGCAAGGAGCAACTTGATTCCACTTTGATTTTTTCTTCTGTGATTGGCAATCACGTACCTTGCGGTTTTATAAAGCCATGGAAGTTCAAACCCAGTTGGTATCTGATCTTTTTTGCTCCACGCCACGGCAAAAACGTCAGCGACTAGGTCCTCAACCGAATCGAGTTCAACTCGTCGAGCTAGAAATTTAGAGACTGGGTCTAGAAATTCTCTAAATACTGATTGAAATTGCTCAGGGTTCATTTGCTCCTCCTGGACTGATTATGTTTCCAGTCAGGGATTCCTTTCAGTTTTTTAGAAAACAATTTGGATCGTGGTCATTGACCATCCCAATTGACTGCATCATCGCATACATCGTGGTTGGCCCAACAAAGCTAAAAGCCATGGATTTTAGTTTTTTAGAAAGCGCGATCGATTCACTCGAGGTGGTTCGAGTGTGGTCATCTGGGTCCACCTCGGGCTTATAAGACCAAATCATTTCGGATAGGTCAATGCCTGAATCTCTTATAACTCTGGCGTTGTTGATAACAGATTCAATTTTTTTGCGATTTCGGATGATTCCTGAGTTCTGCATCAGCTGATCCACCAAGGAATCAGAAAACTGGGCAACTTTTTTGATTTGAAAACCCTCAAAACTTTCTCGAAAGTTTTCCCTGCGCTTGAGAATCGTCAACCAACTCAGACCAGCCTGGAAACCCTCCAGGCTAATTTTTTCAAATAGCTGGTCATTTCCCGTTACTTCTCGACCCCACTCCTGATCGTGATAGTCGATGTAAACCGGATCTTGCGAGCACCAGTGGCAACGGATTAAGCCATCAGCTGCTTGATTCAACTAGGGCACCTTCCAGTTTGAGAAGTGACTGCTTGGTCTTGATTCCATCACCACCGGTGTAGCCAGTTATTTTCCCATCCGATGCCAGCACTCGGTGACAGGGGATGACAATGGCGATTGGGTTCGCACCCACTGCACCACCAATAGCCCTTGCGGCTTTTGGTTTTCCAACCAACTCAGCAAGCTGTACATAGCTGAAGGTCTTGGAGATGGGAATCTTTATAAGCTCCTCCCAGACCGCCCTTTGAAATTCTGTTCCTTTTGGCATCAGAGGTAAATCAAAATCATTACGTCTGGAGCCGAAATATTCATCCAGTTGCGCCACAGCGCGTTCGGTTAGCGGGCTTTTGTTTTCAATTGGCGAAGTCCCAAACTTAATTTCAGTGATTGCAAAGTCATCCGCTTTGATAATCAGATCACCAACTGGGGATTTATAGCTCTGTTGATGGGTCATTTTCCCGTCCACTCATAGATTTGTTTTTCCTCTTGCAGATAAACAAATGTCTCTGTTGTTTGAACACCCGGAAGAGCTCGAATGTTTTCATTGATCAGCCTCACCAGGTGCTCATCGTCTTCACAGATGACCTCAATCAACACATCGAACCCGCCCGCTGTGACAACCGCCTTAGACACCTCTGGAAGTAACTTGAGTTGCTCCGACAGTTCCGTGACAGCACCACTGTGCCGAATACCAATCATCGCTTTTCGTGCGTAGCCAAGTGCTAGTGGGTTGGGTATACCAGCAATACGAATGACCTCACTTTGAACCAGCTTGTTCACTCTTTGCCTGGTTGCGGCTTCACTGATTCCTAGAAGTGAAGACATCTCGGTAAAACTTCTTCGCCCATTCTCATTGAGCAGGGCGATGATTTTTAGATTTATTGGATCATCAACATCTTGGCTCATGCGTCTATCTTTTCAGTAAACATAAACAAATAGGCAACCGTTGTCCACAAATAGCGTCAGCTGTTTTTAGGCTGGGGGGATTTAGCGACAGTCTTTTCTCATGAGTATTTTGTTTTTGCTTCCAACGCTTGGTTATGGAATCTTTCTAGGTCTGAGCCAGGGGATGTGGCACCTCACTGCAATTGGTTTATTGACAATGCTTATTTGGATTTTGATTAAGGCCAAGAAGCCGCTCACAAAATCGGATGAGATTGAACTCGGTCTGGCGGGAGTGGCCGTTGGTGGCAGAAGGCTCAGGGGGTTTAGTTTGTTCTGGCCAACTTGGCTGAACCTGAGGTTATTGCGAATGCTTGAGAGGCCAGCCTCAGAGGTTTTATTGGATGGGTTTTTGGATGCCAAGTCAGTGCTGAAGGCTGGCATCAAATCTGATGGTGAGGTTGTCCCACTAAAACCCTCCCACACGCTGATCATCGGTCCAACCGGAAGTGGCAAAACCGAGTTTCTCAGAAATTTGATTGAGAGCTGGCCGGAACGATTGGTTGTAATTGATTTCAAGGGTGGCTTGGGTTTTTCAAAAGCATTTGGAATTGAATGGGTGGTAAGCAATCAGTCTGATGATTTCAATGAGTTTTTGGAGATGGTTGAGAATGAGCTTTCATTAAGAGAACGAGATCTCGCTGAGAGCATAAACCCAAAGCCGATGATTCTATTAGTTGATGAGCTTGCAAGTGTTGTCAAAAGCTCTGCGAAAGCAGCCGCAATGATTGACAATGTTGCAACCAAGGGACGCGCTTTAGGAGTATATCTGTTTGCGGCAAGTCAAACCCTCAGTGGTGTTTCTCGTGCCCTGATGGCCAATTGCCTTCAAAAAATCGGGGTGGGGGCAGTTGATCAGGTTGATGCGATGCAGATGGGTCTTTCCAAGCAAAGACGCAAACCCATTGCTCCCAATTGGGCCAGTGCTCAACTAGCGGAGGGTCAGATTGATTTCAATTTCCCGTTGGGGCAGTCACAGGTTTCTAGAATCAGCCAAAGCCAAACCGTGGGCCTCAGCAACGCCCGCGTTATAGACCTTTCCCGCGTGCGTGTTCAAGCCAGCAAGCAGGGAATCATCTGACTTGCTTGCCTTATCCCAACCCATGTTTGCAATCTTCATCAAATAGGGCATGGTGGCATTGGTCAGTGCAAAGGTGGAGGTGTGCGGCACGGCACCTGGCATGTTTGTTACGCAGTAAAAGACGCTTCCGTGAACCTTGAAGGTTGGCTCATGGTGTGTTGTTGGGCGGGAATCTTCGAAGCAACCACCCTGATCGATTGCAATGTCCACTAAAACGCTTCCCTCACGCATTTTGGAAACAAGTTCATTGGAGATCAGTTTCGGGGCTTTTGCTCCTGGAATGAGCACCGCACCAATGACTAGATCCGCATCGATAACAGCCTTTTCGATTTCTAGGCTGTTGGAGAAGATTGTATTTAGCCTTCCTCCATAGTGAAAATCGAGTTCTCTTAGTCGGGGGAGGGAGGTGTCCAAAACAGTTACCTGTGCACCCATTCCAAGGGCTATTTCAATAGCACTGGTGCCACTGACTCCTCCGCCAAGCACCACTACCTTCGCCGAACGCGCTCCTGGAACTCCTCCGAGTAAAACACCGAGACCACCATTATTTTTTTGAAGGGTGGATGCGCCCATTTGTGGAGCTAGCCTTCCAGCAACCTCACTCATGGGAGCTAAAAGCGGAAGGTGTCTTCCCTGCTGCACTGTTTCATAGGCAATGGATGTTGTCTCAGAACTCAGCAGTGCCTTGGTTAGCTCAGTCTCTGCTGCTAGGTGCAGGAAGGTAAAAAGGGTTAGGTCTTTGCGAAGAAAGCCGTATTCGCTCTTCACTGGCTCTTTTACCTTGACGACCAATTCGTTTTCTGCCCATGTTTGTTCGGCAGTTTCGGTGATTTTTGCACCCACCTCAACGTATTCAGCATCACTGATTCCAGAGAGCAAACCAGCACCAGCTTGAACACTTACCTGATGACCGTGTTCGGTGAGTGCTTTAACTCCAGCTGGAGTGATCGCAACCCTAGCTTCACTGTCTTTGACCTCGGTGGGAATACCTATGCGCACCTAAACTCTTTTCCAAAAAAGTGAACGCCTAAAGTTAGCACTTTATTCAACGCTTGAGGCGCTCAGCATGCCCTTGCTGGCCGCCACATCAGAGCAGACTGAATCCAATACAGCAAGGGCTTCAAGGAGAAGCGCATTAGAGATCGCCAGAGGTGGCAACATTCTGATGACGTTGCCGTAGGTTCCGGCACTAAGAGGAATCACGCCCTGCTGATAACAAGCCTTCAAAATCTCCTCGGTCAGAGGTGCATCGGGGTTTAGTGTTCCCGGTTGAACTACCTCAAGCGCCTGCATGGCACCTCTTCCTCGATGCTCCGCCAGGAATGGGTAGCGACTAACCATGGCATCAAGTTTCTCCTGCATGATTTCGCCAATTTCCATGGCTCTGTTCAACCATGGCCCATCTTCGAATTGCTCCATGACTGCAACTGCAGCTGCGACAGCTGTTGGAGATCCTCCAAATGTCCCACCTAGACCACCGGGGTGATTCATGTCCATGATGTCTGCACGACCAACTACTGCACTCACAGGCATTCCGCCAGCAATTCCCTTGGCAACTGTGACCAGATCTGGTTGGAAACCTTCTTCGTATTCGCAGGCGAACCACTTTCCAGTTCTCGCCATGCCTGACTGAACCTCATCCGAGACCATCAGGATGCCATTTTCCTTAGCCCAGCGACCAAGTGTTGCCAAGAATCCTTCAGCGGGGATGATGAAACCGCCCTCCCCCTGGATTGGCTCAATGATGACACAGGCCAACTGATCGGCACCAACTCGCTTTTCTAGGTAATTGATTGCCCTGAGAGCGGCCTCTTCGCCAGTCATCCCCTCCGGGTCACGAAGCGGATAGGACATTGGGGCATGGGTTACTGAAGTTGCTAGCGGACCATAGTTTGTTCCATATGGGTGCCGCTTGAAATTCATGGCCATGGTCAGGTTGGTGCGACCGTGATAAGCGTGGTCAAACACCGCGATTTCGTTGCGGCCGGTGGCAAGTCTTGCAATTTTGACGACGTTTTCCAATGCTTCAGCACCTGTGACAAAAAATGCTGCTTTTTTGGGAAAATCACCCTTCATGTTTTTAGTCAACAATTCTGCTGCCCTGACATAAGGCTCGTAGGGGGTGACGGTAAAAAGGGTGTGAGTGAAGTGATCTGCCTGTTTCTGAACAGCTGAAACCACACCAGGGTTTGTGTGACCAATGGTTACGACACCGATTCCGCTTCCCAAATCAATAAACTGGTTTCCATCAGCATCGCGCATGATTGCACCATTTGCGCTTTCGATGTAGACCGGAAGCAACGCACCAACGCCATTGGAAACAACCTGCTGGCGTCGTGAATGTAGCGCCTTGGAGGCTGGTCCAGGGATTTCTGATCGAAGAATTCTGCGCTGCTCAATATCCATGGGGCTATTGTAAGCACTATCTGCCCTTTCGGGTTTCGCCAAACGCCGAATCTTGACCTAGCTCTAAGCTGGAGAGGTGCAAGCAAAAAAGATTATTGTGTTGGGTTCAACTGGCTCCATTGGCACTCAAGCCTTGGAAGTTATTCAAAAAAACCCCGAATTATTTGAACTGGTGGGAATTGCCGCTGGCAGAAATGTTGAGCTGGCAAAGGCTCAGGCTAAGAGTTTTGGTCTAAGGGAGGACGTGGTTGTCTTCGGAGCGGACGAGGCTTCCAAGCTAGCAAAGCAAGTCGATGCAGATGTGGTGGTGAATGGCATCACTGGGTCAGTTGGGCTTTCCTCAACACTTGCAACTTTGGAAAGCGGAAAAACCCTTGCGCTTGCTAATAAAGAGTCTTTGATTGTTGGCGGAGAGCTGGTGAAAAAGACTGCTAGTCCCGGTCAGATTGTCCCTGTTGATTCTGAACACTCTGCAATTGCTCAGTGTTTGTGGGCTGGAAAGCCCAAAGAGGTGGAAAGACTAATACTCACTGCAAGTGGTGGCCCCTTTAGAGGATTTAGCAAATCCGAGTTAGCTTTGGTAACACCTGCTCAGGCGTTGGCACATCCCACCTGGGTCATGGGAAAAGTGGTTACAACCAATTCGGCAACGCTTGTGAACAAAGGTCTTGAGCTGATTGAGGCGCATCTGTTATTTGATGTTGAGTTTGAAAAAATTGCTGTGACGGTCCATCCGCAATCGATAGTTCACTCAATGGTTGAATTTGTTGACGGATCGGTGATTGCTCAGTGTTCTCCGCCAGATATGAAATTACCAATTGCTCTTGGCATGAGCTGGCCAGACAGAACCCCAGGAGCAGTCAGTGCTCTCAATTTCAGCAGTGCGCAACAATGGCAGTTTGAACCCTTAGACGAAGATGTGTTTAGCGCTATTTCACTGGCTCGTGAGGTTGGCAAGGCAGGCAAGACCTACCCTGCTGTTTATAACGCCAGCAACGAAGAGGCGGTGGAGGCTTTCCACGAGGGAAGGATCGGGTTTTTGCAAATAATGGAAATCATCGAGCAAACCATCGATGCTCATAAGCCTCAGAGCGAGGTTTCGCTGTCAACGGTTTTGGAATCAGAGGTCTGGGCTCGTGAATTCGCCAATGGCCTAATTGACCAAATTCACAGCTAGCGAGAGTATCGTTTTATCCGTGGAGACCATCTATTACATTCTGGGGATTGTTTTTGTCGTTATTGGATTGGCAATCTCCATTGGCCTGCACGAACTCGGACACCTGTTGCCGGCAAAACTTTTTGGGGTCAAGGTCAAGCAATACATGATTGGGTTTGGTCCCACTGTGTGGTCGGCCAAGAAAGGTGAAACCGAATATGGCATCAAGGGAATACCGCTTGGTGGATATATTTCGATGATTGGTATGTTCCCTCCAGAAAAAGGTGGGAAAAAGTCCAGATTATTTCAGTCTTCAATTGATCAGGCGCGAGAAGAGCATCTTGGAGAAATCAATGAGGAAGACCAAGGTCGAGAGTTTTATCGGCTGAGTGTTCCAAAAAAACTGACCGTGATGCTGGGCGGGCCGTTTATGAATTTTCTACTCGGCATGGTGCTGATCATGTCTGCTTTGAGTCTGATTGGCTCGCCTCAATTGTCGATGACCATAAACCAAGTGTTGCCTTGCGTACAGGGCAGTGGTCCGCAGGGGGAGTGTGAAGAGATTGATCCACCCTCTCCTGCTTTGGAAGCAGGCTTTGAAGCCGGCGACACAGTCACCGCGGTGAACGGGACTCAGGTTCAATCTTGGGATCAGGTTATTAACCAGATGGATGTTCAGCCCGGAAGTGCAGTTGCCATGGAGGTTGAGCGTGATGGTCGATTGGTGTCTTTGGTGGTGACTCCGGTTTGGTTTGAGAGGGCTGTTTTTGACCCACAGACAACTCAGGTGGTTGAGGATGAAAATGGAAATCCAGTCACTGAGCTGCAGCCGTTTTTAGGTGTTCAATTGGGAAGTGTGCTGACGCCAATGCCGATCACAGATTCTTTTGCAATGGGCATTGACGCAACTGCGAGTGTTTTTGAATTGGTGCTGCAATTGCCTCAGAACTTAGCTGAGGTTGCTGCCTCCACATTCGGCCCAGCTGAGCGAAATCCAAATGGCCCAGTTTCAATTTTGGGTGTGGCTCAAATCTCAGGTGAGATTGCATCCAGTGATCAGGCAAGCTTGGAGGCAAGGTTTGCCAGTGGATTGCTAATCATGGGAAGCCTGAACTTCGCTTTGTTCGTTTTCAACCTAATTCCGCTGCTCCCACTCGACGGTGGTCACGTGGCAGGTGCCTTATACGAGGCAGCCAAGCGCAGAGGGTTTAGGGCTCTGGGACAGAAAGACCCTGGACCTGTGGACACCGCGAAAATGATTCCCGTTGCCTATGCTGTTTGGGCACTGCTTATGGGAACGGGGCTTTTGTTGATAATTGCCGATATCGTTAACCCAATATCAATTTTTGGTTAGGAACAGTTCGGCGGCTTCTGCTGTTTACTGTTATTGCTAATCAAGTTCGAAGGAATGTAATGCCAGCAGTTAATCTAGGTGCCCCCAAACTACCGCCACCAACCTTGGCTCCAAGGAGAAAAACCAGGCAGATTAAGGTGGGAAATCTAGGGGTTGGATCAGAGTCACCAATCAGTGTTCAGTCCATGACTACCACCCAGACCACCGACATTAATGGAACCCTTCAGCAGATTGCGGAGCTAACCGCTAGTGGTTGCGATGTGGTGAGGGTTGCTTGCCCAACTCAGGATGATGCTGATGTTCTGCACGTGATTGCCAAAAAAAGCCAGATTCCAGTGATTGCTGACATTCACTTTCAGCCAAAGTATGTTTTTCAGGCCATCGATGCTGGTTGCGGTGCAGTGAGAGTGAACCCCGGAAACATCAAGAAATTTGATGACAAAGTGGGGGATATTGCAAAAGCAGCCACGGATGCTGGAGTTTCACTCCGCATTGGCGTAAATGCGGGTTCGCTTGACCCAAGACTTTTGGAAAAATATGGAAAGGCTACTCCAGAGGCGCTGGTTGAGTCAGCTGTCTGGGAGGCGAGCCTTTTTGAAGAACACGATTTTCATGACTTCAAGATTTCAGTGAAGCACAACGACCCGGTTGTGATGGTGAAGGCCTATGAGCTGCTTGCCGAGCAAGGAGACTGGCCCTTGCACCTTGGTGTCACCGAGGCGGGTCCCGCTTTCCAAGGAACCATCAAGAGCTCTGTTGCATTTGGTGCACTTTTGTCAAAGGGCATTGGCGACACCATCCGTGTTTCGCTCTCAGCTCCACCAGTTGAAGAAATCAAGGTGGGTAACCAAATTCTGGAGAGCTTGAATCTAAGGCCCAGAAAGCTTGAGATTGTCTCCTGCCCATCCTGCGGAAGAGCCCAGGTTGACGTTTACAAATTGGCAGATGATGTGACCGCTGGCTTGGAGCACCTGACGGTTCCGATCAGGGTTGCGGTCATGGGATGTGTTGTTAATGGTCCGGGTGAAGCTCGCGAGGCTGATTTGGGTGTTGCCAGCGGAAACGGCAAGGGTCAGATTTTTGTCAAGGGTGAGGTCATCAAAACCGTTCCAGAGGATGAGATTGTGAAAAATCTTATCGAAGAGGCCAACCGGATTGCCGCCGACATGGACACTTCTGAAATTGGATCCGCCCAGGTGCAGGTTCAAGGAGAATAAGCAGGCTAACATTGTGGCCATGCCAATTCGCCTGAGCCAACTTTTTTTTAGATCCCTTCGTGAAGACCCGGTGGAAGCCGAGGTAGATAGTCACAAATTATTGGTTCGCTCCAGCTATATCCGCAGAGCGGCACCTGGAATCTATTCATGGTTGCCACTTGGTTTGATGGTGAAATCAAAAATCGAGCAAATCGTTCGCGAGGAAATGCATAACGCTGGGGCGCAGGAAGTTCACTTCCCAGCACTGCTTCCCAAAGAGCCCTATGAAGAGTCCGGTCGCTGGGAAGAATACGGTGACAACATTTTTAGGCTGCAGGATAGAAAAAAAGCAGATTACCTTTTGGCTCCAACCCATGAAGAAGTCTTTACTCTGCTGGTAAAAGACCTTTACGGAAGCTATAAGGACCTTCCGCTGCAGCTTTATCAAATCCAAACTAAGTATCGAGATGAAGCTCGACCCAGAGCTGGACTGTTGCGTGGTCGAGAGTTCATCATGAAGGACGCATACAGCTTCGACATCGACGATGAGGGCTTGGAAGCCTCCTACCAGTCGCAAAGGGATGCCTATGAGCGCATTTTCCAACGCCTTGGTCTGGAGTATGAGATTTGTGCTGCAGATGCAGGGGCAATGGGTGGCTCAAAAAGCGAAGAGTTTTTAGCTCCGAGTGCAATTGGTGAGGACACCTTTGTCCGTTCAAGCGGAGGCTTCGCGGCAAACGTAGAGGCTGTTCGCTTTGAAGTTGCAGAAAAGGTGGACTCATCTAACGTTCCGGTAGCCGAGGTTCATCACTCACCAGAAACCCCAACTATCAAAACCCTGGTTGATTTTTCCAATAGCAACCTATCTCGACACCCAGATGGTGAATTTACGGCAGCCGACACTTTGAAAAACGTTGTTTTGAAACTTGTTCAAGCTGATGGAAAATCCAGGCTGGTCATCGTTGGCATTCCTGGAGATAGAGATGTTGATCAAAAGCGAGCTGAGGCTTGGTTTGGATGTGATGTTGAGCAGGCAACCGAGGAGGACTTCAAAAACCATCCAGAATTAGTCAAGGGATATATAGGCCCCGCCAAGGATGGAAAGCAGTTTTTGGGGCTAGATACAGAAAGCAAGTTGGAATACCTGCTTGACCCTCGGGTTGCCGAAGGTTCACATTGGATCACTGGTGCCAATGCACGTGAAAAACACGTCTATAACTTGGTTTTTGGCAGGGATTTCGATGCCGACGGCATTGCCGACATTGCAAACATCCTGCCTGGAGATCCGTCACCGGATGGTTCTGGAGAGCTAGAGCTTGCACGAGGAATTGAAATTGGTCACGTTTTCCAACTTGGTCGCAAATACGCCGATGCTCTTGGTCTAAAAGTTTTGGATGAAAACGGCAAACTGGTAACAGTCACCATGGGGTCCTACGGAATTGGTGTTACTCGAATCATGGCCGTGTTGGCCGAGGAAAACCATGACGATAAGGGCCTTATCTGGCCTGAGAGCGTTGCTCCTGCTGATATTCAGGTTGTTCCAACCGGAAAAGACGAGGAGGTATACACGGTAGCTGAGAGGCTTACCGCTGAATTGGAGCAGGCTGGCAAGACCGTTTTGATTGATGACCGAGCAAAGGTTAGTCCAGGCGTGAAGTTTGCTGATGCAGAACTAATCGGAATACCTAAAATTTTGATTATTGGCAAGGGTTTGGCCAATGGCGAGGTAGAGATTTGGGACCGAGTGGCAAACAACCGGCAGACAGTCAATGTAGAATCGGCTTTCTATCAGCTACTCAGCTAGCCGGAGGTGAAAATTGGATATCGATCTAAGCATTCTAAGAATGCTCGAGCGGGAGAAAGAAATACCGTTTGAGGGACTGGTGCAAATCATCGAATCTGCAATCCTTGCGGCTTATTTTAGACATGTTGGCAATCACGATGCGGGCCCAAAGGCTCATCTTGATCGCAAAACTGGCGTAGTCACTATCTTCAATCAAACCTTTAGTGAAGAAGGTGAGTTGGAGTCCGAAGAGGATGTGACTCCCACCGATTTCGGCAGGGTGGCAGCATATGCAGCCAAGCAGGTGATTGCTCAGAGAATGCGTGAGATCTCCGATGAGGGCCTAATGGGGGAGTTTAAGTCGCGTGAGGGCGACATCGTCACTGGCACCATTCAGCAGGGGTCAAGACCATATATGGTGCACATTGACCTTGGTGCGATTGAAGCTCAGATGAGTCCCGAAGAGCAGGTTCCGGGTGAGGAATACGAGCACGGAAAGAGAATTCGAGTCATCATCACTTCTGTGAAAAAGGGACCAGGGGGACCGCAGGTTTCTGTTTCCAGAACACACCCAAATCTTGTCAGAAAACTTTTCGAGCTAGAGGTTCCAGAAATCGCAGACGGTGTAGTTGAAATAACTGCAGTTGCCCGTGAGGCTGGTCACCGAACCAAAATTGCTGTGAAGGCCAACGACCCCTCAGTGAATGCCAAGGGTGCCTGCATCGGAGAGCTGGGTCAGCGGGTTCGGGCCGTGATGGCGGAGTTGAATGAAGAAAAAATTGATGTTGTCGATTACCACGAGGATTTAGCCGAGTTTGTAACTCAGGCTTTGTCTCCAGCAAGGGTTTCTAGTTCATTTGTGATTGATCAGGAAATGGGGGCGGTTCGAGTTTTGGTACCTGATTTCCAATTGTCTCTAGCAATTGGTCGTGAGGGTCAAAACGCCAGACTGGCTGCGAAATTGACTGGTGCCAAGATAGATATCCAGCCAGATAGCATCCTCGAGGACTAGTCAAGGTTTGCTTGTTGGGCTTTAGCGGCTAGACTTTAGCCGATCGAAGTTTTATGCAGAGAGATAGGCAAGAAAAGATGCTGGCAAAACGATGAGTTGCTCAAAGTGAGTGCAATCAACTAGCAATGGCCGGACCTGACCGGGGTTTGGCCTCGGACAGGAGAAATTTTGGCGCTTCCACGCGTTTACGACATAGCCAAGGAATTGGGAATTGACACAAAAGTCGCCTTGGCAAAACTAGAAGAGCTTGGCGAGTATGTAAAGAGCGGATCATCAACAATCGCTCCTCCCGTTGCTAAAAAGCTTAGGGACTCATTTCCAAAGACAGAATCCAAGCCAAAGGCTGCAAAGACCGCCAAACCAGAAGCTGCAAAGCCCAAGCCCGCTGCTCCCGAAAAGCCCGAGCAACCAGCTCAAGCAGAGCCAGCAAAGCCTGAGGCTGCGAAACCAGCTGAAGCTAAGCCTGCTGCAAGTTCGGCTCCAAAGCCTTCGGCTACTGGTGCCGAGGCCCCCAAGCCACCAACATCTGGCGCCCCTCGAAGGGGAAACAACCCATTCAGTTCTAATCAGGGCATGGGAATCCCGAGACCGATGGCTAAGCCTGGTGGAAATAACCCATACTCTGGAGCGCAGGCAGACCGCAGGCCCAAGGGCAATCGCCCAGCCAAGCCAGCGGGAGATTCAAAGCCAACCAGCGATAGACCACAATCAAGGCCAAAGCCAGGTGGCGGTGGCGGAGCAGCGCCAGCGGGAGCACCATTTGGTGGCGGACCTGGAGCCAAGCCAGGATTTGGCGGACGTGGTCGCGGAGGCCGTGGAGCGGGAACCGCAGGAGCTTTTGGAAAGGGTGGGTCAAAAAATAAATCCCGCAAGTCCAAGAGAACCAAGCGCGAAGAATTTGAACAAAGACAAGCACCCTCACTCGGTGGTGCGCTTGTTCCAAGAGGAGACGGCAACACCGTTGTAAGGCTTCCAAGGGGAGCGAGCCTGCAGGACTTTGCTGACAAGATTGATGCAAATGCAGGTCAGTTGATCACGGTGCTGTTCCACCTTGGAGAGATGGCCACCGCAACAGCATCATTAGATGAAGACACATTCCAGATCTTGGGAACTGAACTTGGTTACAAAATCCAGATTGTCAGCCCTGAGGATGAAGAGCGCGAGCTATTCGAGGGCTTTGGTTTGGACATCTCAACAGACATCGAAGAAGAAGAGTCTGCAAACTTGATGCCAAGACCTCCGGTTGTAACGGTGATGGGTCACGTTGATCACGGTAAGACCAAGCTGTTGGACTCAATCAGAACTGCAAGCGTGGTTGATGATGAGGCAGGTGGAATCACCCAGCACATCGGTGCATATCAGGTCCACACCAATCACGAGGGACAAGACCGAGCAGTCACCTTCATTGACACCCCTGGTCACGAGGCATTTACCGCCATGCGTGCCAGAGGCACCAAGGTCACAGACATCGCAATCTTGGTGGTTGCGGCAGACGACGGTGTGATGCCCCAGACCATTGAGGCATTGAACCACGCCAAAGCAGCTGAGGTGCCAATTGTGGTGGCGGTGAACAAGGTCGATAAAGAGGGGGCTAACCCTGCCAAAATCCGTCAGCAACTGACTGAGTTTGATTTGGTTGCCGAAGAATACGGTGGAGATGTGATGTATGTGGATGTTTCCGCATTACATAACAAGGGAATTCCAGAATTGTTGGATTCAGTCTTGCTAACAGCTGATGCAGCCTTGGATCTTCGTGCAAATCCAGACAGATCTGCTCGCGGAGTCGCCATTGAGGCAAACCTTGATAAGGGTCGCGGATCAGTTGCAACAGTTTTGATTCAGTCGGGAACCCTGCAAGTTGGGGATGCAGTTGTTGCTGGAGCAGCCCACGGACGAGTTAGAGCCATGTTTGATGAGGATGGAAACGCGGTTGAGTCTGCAGGACCATCAAGACCAGTTCAGGTTCTAGGTCTGCAAAGTGTCCCAAGGGCTGGCGACACATTCGTCGCAGCAGAGGATGAGCGTCAAGCAAGGCAGATTGCCGAAAAGCGTGAAGCGGCGGATAGAAACGCATTGCTTGCCAAGAGCAGAAAGCGCCTCTCACTCGAAGACTTCACCAAGGCTTTAGAAGAGGGCAAGGTCGAGAGTCTGAACTTGATCATCAAGGGAGATGTTTCTGGTGCTGTTGAGGCACTGGAGGATAGCCTGTTGCAAATTGATGTTGGCGAGAGTGTTGCGCTAAGAATTATTCACCGCGGTGTTGGCGCCATCACCGAGAGTGATGTGAACCTGGCAACGGTTGATAACGCAATCATTATTGGGTTCAACACTCGCCCTGATGTGAAGGCTAAGGAAAAAGCGGATCGAGAGGGTGTGGACATCCGTCACTACTCGGTTATCTACAACGCTTTGGATGACATCGAGGCTGCCCTGAAGGGAATGCTCAAGCCTGAATACGAAGAGGTCCAGCTTGGAACCGCTGAGGTTAGAGACATCTTCAAATCCTCCAAGGCCGGAATCATCGCGGGTTCTTATGTGCGAAGTGGTTTGATCAGAAGAAACGCATCCGCAAGAGTCACTAGAAATGGTGAGGTCATTGCCGAGGGCTTGAAGGTGGAATCTTTGAAGAGATTCAAAGATGACGCTACTGAGGTGAAGGCTGACTACGAGTGTGGTATCGGACTGGGTGATTTCAAGGGAATTCAAATTGACGATGTCATCGAAACCTACGAGATGCAGGAAAAGCCGAGGGTCTAAATGGTTGATCACGCCAGAGCCAGAAGGCTATCGGAGAGAATCAAGGTCCTAGCAGCAGAAGCTTTGGAGAGGGTGGTAAAAAACCCTGAACTGGGTTTTGTGACAATCACCGACTGTCACGTCACCCCTGACCTGGCAACCTCAAAGATCTTTTACACGGTGTTTGGCGATGAGCAGCAGCAGCAACTGAGTGCAGAAATTCTGGAGCAATACAGAGGTCGAATTAGAAAAGACATTGGAAACAGGCTCGGCATCAAAATAACTCCGACTGTCGAATTTGTAACGGACGAGATTCCTGAATCTGCAGCTCAGCTGAACCAACTGCTAGCCGAGGCTAAGCAGCGGGACAGCGAATTGCAGAAAAACGCAAGTGGTGCAAAGCCTGCGGGCGAAGAGGACCCCTATAAACACAAGGAAGTCTGATGCCAGCAAATGGCATTGCCTTGATTGATAAACCAGCAGGATTCACCTCGCATGATGTCGTTGCCAAGCTACGGGGAGTTCTAAAAACCAAAAAGGTCGGACATGCTGGAACATTAGATCCAGACGCAACGGGGTTGTTGGTTATTGGTGTTGGCCAGGGAACAAAGCTTATGAACTACCTATCGGGGGTTACTAAGTCCTATTCCACAAACGTTTTGCTGGGCCAAGCAACCACTACCGATGATGCCCAAGGTGAGGTTTTAGAGACTGCTGAAAAATCACTAATTGAAAGTCTGGATGAGCAGCAGGTTAGAGCCACGGTGGAGCGTTTCACTGGTAAGCAGGTGCAACTGCCCAGCAGGGTTAGTGCAAAAAAAATTGGTGGCAAGAAAGCCTACGAACTAGTCCGTGAGGGAAAAGAGTTTGAGCTAGAGCCAGCGGAGATTGAAATTGGAAGAATTGTGCTTAGTAATTTCAAGCAGGGTGAATTCATTGAATTTGACCTGGAGGTGGATTGCTCAAGCGGAACTTTCATCCGTGCTTTGGCTCGAGACATTGGCAACGCTCTGGGAATCGGCGGTCACCTGACGGGACTGCGCAGAACAAAGGTTGGAAGCTTTTCACTCGACGATGCCACTGACATTCAATCAGCGGAACCGATGACCATGCTGGATGCAACGAAGCAGATCATGCCAATCAAGGAGATGACTGATTCAGAGGCAAGGGATATTTCCTTTGGTAGGGCGCTTGCTATTGAGTCACCTGAAAGGTTTTTGGGATTAGTTCACGGCGATAGGCTTGTTGCCATCGCCTCAGGTGGAGAAAGATTGAGTCCGAAGACGGTTTTTAATGATTGAGCTCTGGTTCTGGTTCCAACTTTGGACCTATTTGGCAGCTGGTGTCATCTCACTGGTTATGACGATTTTTTCAAAGCACCTGCATTCGGTAACGCTGATTGCTCAAATGGCTGTTTTGGCAGGTTTGGTGCTTCAGTTACTTCTTTCCTCTGGACTTACGGTTTTTGGTGAGCGGGCCGAAACCAGCACCTTGGAATTTTTTGGCTATTTGATAGTAGCTCTGATGGTGTCGGTGGGGGCTATTATTTGGGGGCTTATTGACAGAGAAAACCGATGGTCAAATGCTGTTTTGGCACTCGCTGCTTTCACGATTGCGGTGATGATTATCAGGATGCAACAACTTTGGACGGGAGTTAGCCCAGTATGAGAAAAAACCTAGGGGTGGGCAGGCTACTAATTGCGGTCTATGCAGTTTTTGCTCTGAGCGCGACCGCGAGAGCTAGCTACCAATTAATTTTTGAATTTGAACAGGCCCCCGTTGCCTATTCTCTGAGTGCTGTTGCTGCAGTTGTTTATATCTTGGCCACCCTGGCTCTCAGTCTTTCCGGCGAGAACTGGAAACGCATCGCTTGGGCAAGTGTGCTGTTTGAGCTCACCGGTGTGGTCAGTGTTGGAATCCTTAGCTTTACTCAGCCCGAGATGTTTGCTCATCCATCAGTTTGGTCTGGGTTTGGTGAGGGGTATGCTTATGTCCCTGCGATACTTCCAGTTTTGGGGATTATTTGGTTGGCAAGGCGTGATGCAAAAATACAGTGATCTAACTCAACTTTCGATTCAGAAGACAGTGGTCTCAATCGGAAAATACGATGCCCTGCACCTGGGACACCAGCACATTTTGAAAAGCATGGTCGAAAACGCAAGATCCAACTCCCTGCCAGCAGCGGTGGTGACTTTTGATCGCCACCCAAATCATGTGTTGAAACCAGACCAAATCCCAGTTTCAGTTTTAGGAAATGGACAACGCCAGCAAATCTTCAAACAGCTCGGCGTTGATATTTTGTTGGAGTTGGAATTCGACGAACACCTGGCCTCATTGTCTGCTGAAGATTTCGTTGAGAAATACCTGATTACTGGACTGCATGCTCAAAAGGTTTTCGTCGGGGAGCACTTCCGATTCGGAGCTGGAGGATTGGGAGACTCGCAAGTTATTTCAGATCAGGGTTTAGATGTTGAATCTATTTCTCATCTATCAATTGATGGCGAAAAGGTTTCAACAACAAATATTCGGATTGCTCTGGAAATGGGTGAGGTTGAAACCTGCGCAAAGATGTTGGGACGCAATCACACAACAACCGGTCTGGTTGAGCAGGGCAGACAGCTAGGGAGAACCCTGGGGTTCCCAACAGCTAACCTTGCCCGCAACAGCGAGGGAATGTTGCCTGCGGACGGAGTTTATGCAGGGTATTTGCATGTGGACGGCGAGGTTTATCCGGCAGCCCACTCGGTTGGCACAAATGACACGGTTGGTGAAATTCCAAGACTGGTTGAATCTCATGCACTAGGCCGTGATGATCTCGAGCTATACGGAAAGCTTGCCACCGTTGAATACCTATACAAAGTTCGTGGCTGGAGGAAATTCGACAGTGTTGATGAACTTGTGATGCAGGTAAATAAGGACATTGAAAAAAGCCTTTCTCTTCTCAGCTAGTTCCCAAGTTTTACCCAGCTTTTTCTCACGCATATCTCAGAACTAGATCAATCTTAAACGTAATTGTTATCTCTGTAGAGAGGAAATTCAATGTCAGAGAATGAAGAGAAAAAATCATCGGGAGTGTTTTCCAAAACCTGGGTTAAGGTGACCGCAGGCGTCCTGGGAGGAACTCTCGTGCTTGGAGGAACCTTCGCAGCGGGAGCCGGATTTGGGTCCAAGGTTGACCCAAGAGGGCTTAGCAACGCAGTGGTTGCAGCAAATTTCGGCTCAGAAAAAACAGACCAAATGCATGGTGAACGTGGCTTTCGCATGCAGGGATCTGAACAGAGGTCTCACCGCGGAGAATCTCGCGACATGAAAAACCTTTCTGAGTCGGAGCAGGAGGTGAGGCAGCAAATGCAGTTGGAGAGATTGAATCACCGCTTAGAAAAGTTCGGAATAGACCCATTGAGTGAATTGCCGGTGCAATTGCCTAATAGCTAAATAAAAACCAAACCCACCCACCCCCCAGGGTGGGTTTAGTGTTTAACCGTGAAGGGAAAAGGTTTTATAGAGGCAGTTGGAACTGCCCTGCGCAAATATGTCCAGTTCAAAGGAACCGCTAGCAGGTCTGAATACTGGTGGTTTGTTGTTTTTAGTTTGGGGACGTTGTTTACCACCGGTTTACTCGACAGGCTTTTATATCCAGCCGAAACACTGGATTTGGACCGAGTTCTGAGGGGGCTTGAGCCGTTGCCAGCCACTCCCTTTACTGCAGTTTTGATATTTTTGCTTATCCTTCCATTGCTTTCCGTTACCGCGAGGCGCTTTCACGATGCCGGGCATAGTGCGAAGTGGCTGTATTTGTTGATAATTCCAGGTGGTTATGCGCTACTTGCAACAGTCGGTATCGCACTGATTATTTTTAGCTATGAATCAGTGAGTGTTGATTTGCTGTTGCCAATTTATTTCTTGATATTTCCAGTGGCGGTAACGACAGTGGCATTAGCTGTTGTATATCTGGTGTTTTTGTTGAAACCTACGAAAACTTTTTTTGAAGGCAACCTTTTGGCCGATCCGAACATCCCCGATTGGCCCTATGGCATTGAAGGCTCCACCTCCTGACCTAGATATTTCACGAATTCACGGCTAGTATTCTCAGGTTGCCGTGTATCGGCCGCGGAGCCAGAGGGTTTAGACAAAGGGTCATAAACGCCGCGCTGTGATTAGAAAGGATCAAAATGGCTTTAGATAAAAGCATAAAAGCTGAAATCGTAAAAGAGTATGCAACCCATGAGGGTGATACAGGTTCTCCAGAGGTGCAAATAGCCGTGATGACCAGACGAATCACAGACCTCACTGAGCACATGAAGACTCACAAGCAAGACCACCACTCACGTCGTGGACTGCTGTTGCTTGTTGGTCAGCGTAAGCGTCTGCTGGGTTATCTGCAGAACACCGACATTGAGCGCTACCGTGCGTTGATTGCCAAGCTGGGCTTGCGTCGCTAATTATTTTTTATCGAAAACCCTCTGCCTTCGGGCAGGGGGTTTTCTGGTTAATTTAGGCTTCGGCTGATAAGGTGAAAAGGGAGTTAGGCCGAGGGTTGGGTCATCGGTGGAAAAATCTGGAAGTTCGTCCAGGCTTTTTGACTGAGGACCAAACCTTCAAGGTGAGCTATGGATGGTTCGCCGCTCCCATTTGCCCAGCGACGCTTGGCTATGTCTAAAAGAAGGAGTGACCTTGGAAGGTCCAGAAATTAAATCAGCCGAATGCATTATTGACAACGGAAAATTCGGCACCAGAAAAGTTCGATTTGAAACCGGCCGTTTGGCCCAACAGGCTCAAGGGTCTGCGGTTGCATACATCGATGAAGAGACAATGCTGTTTAGTGCAACAACTGCATCAAAGCAGCCAAAAGATCAGTTTGATTTTTTCCCGCTAACCATCGACGTTGAAGAGCGTATGTATGCAGCTGGAAAGATACCAGGCAGCTTTTTCCGCAGAGAGGGACGTCCCTCAACGGAAGCCATCCTTACCTGCCGTTTGATCGACCGCCCCTTGCGCCCATCATTCGTTGATGGTCTGCGCAATGAGGTTCAGGTTGTTGTTACTGTTTTGAGCATTGAGCCAGACGAGCTTTATGACGTGCTAGCGATCAATGCGGCAAGCATGTCCACGCAGTTGGCAGGATTGCCATTTTCAGGACCAATCGGTGGCGTGAGAGTTGCCCTGATTGATGACCAGTGGGTTGCTTTCCCCAAAAACGAAATGTTGAAAGATGCAACTTTTGACATGGTTGTTGCCGGCCGCGTGGTTGGCGAGGGTGCAAATCAAGACGTTGCCATCATGATGGTTGAGGCAGAAGCAACTGACAACGCCATGGACTTGATCGAAGCTGGTAAGACAGCTCCGACTGAAGAGGTTGTTGCCCAGGGGCTGGAAGCGGCAAAGCCATTTATCAAGGGTTTGGTCGAGGCGCAGCAGTCACTAGCCGACCAGGCAGCCAAAGAAACAGCTGACTACCCAGTGTTTCTTTCTTATGAGGATGCTGTTTATGAAGCAGTTTCAGCCGCAGCTGAGAAGGAATTGGCCAAGGTTTACACAATTGCTGACAAGCAAGAGCGTCAGGCAGCCGATGATGAGCTGAAGGCAAAAACCCTAGAGACGGTTTCAGCCAAGCTTGACGAGGATCAGCTAAGCCAGTTCTCAGCTGCCTACAAGTCAGTAACCAAAAAGATTGTTAGAGACAGGGTCCTATCAGAGGGCGTCCGAATGGATGGTCGAGGCAAGAGCGACATTAGAGATTTGGATGCTGAAGTTGAGATCATTCCAAGAACTCACGGTTCAGCTCTATTCCAGCGTGGAGAAACCCAGATCATGGGTGTTACCACTCTGAACATGTTGAAAATGGAGCAGTCGATTGATGCTCTCCACCCCGAGACCACCAAGCGTTACATGCACCACTACAACTTCCCTCCCTACTCAACTGGTGAAACCGGTCGAGTTGGCACTCCCAAGAGGCGTGAAATTGGTCACGGTGCTCTAGCTGAGCGTGCATTGGTTCCAGTTTTGCCAAAGCGCGAGGATTTTCCCTATGCGATTAGGCAGGTCAGTGAAGCAATGGGTTCAAACGGTTCAACTTCAATGGGATCTGTTTGCGCATCGACCTTGAGCATGTATAACGCGGGTGTTCCACTGAGAGCAGCCGTTGCGGGTATTGCCATGGGTCTAGTCAGCGATGAGATTGATGGCGAGACTCGCTATGCAGCTCTGACTGACATTTTGGGAGCAGAAGATGCTCTTGGAGATATGGATTTCAAGGTAGCTGGAACCAAAAACTTCATCACTGCTATTCAGCTAGACACCAAACTTGATGGAATCCCAGCAGGTGTTTTGAGTGGAGCTTTGGCTCAGGCCAAAGAGGCCCGTTTGCACATCCTCGATGTCATGAACGAGGTTATCGACGAGCCAGATGAGATGAGTCCATTTGCACCAAGAATCATTACCGTGCAGATTCCGGTTGACAAAATCGGCGAGGTTATTGGGCCAAAGGGTAAGGTCATCAACGAAATCCAGGATGAGACTGGTGCTGACATCTCAATTGATGATGACGGGACCGTTTACATCGGCTCTGATGAGGGTGCGAGGGCAGAAGAGGCCAAGCAACGCATTAATGCAATTGCCAACCCACACATCCCAGAGGTGGGCGAGGAGTACTTGGGGACAATCGTGAAGCTTGCAGCTTTCGGTGCTTTCATTTCACTGATGCCAGGTCGCGACGGCCTACTCCACGTTTCCGAAATGAAGAGCCTAAGTGGTGGAAAGCGGATTGAAAACGTTGAGGAAGTTGTCTCAGTCGGACAAAAGATTCAGGTTGAGATTGCCAAGATCGATGATCGTGGCAAGTTGAGCCTAAAACTTGTGGAATCTGAGTAATTGACCAAGTTAGAACTTCTGGAGCCCTTCGTCGAGATCAACTCGGCGGAGGGCACCACTATTAGAAGGACCCTTTTACCAAATGGAATTAGGGTGCTCACAGAGACCGTGCCAGCAGCACCGAGCGTGTCTATCGCTATCAGTGTTTCAGTAGGATCCAGAGATGAGACCGAGGGGCAGTTTGGCTCAACGCATTTTCTAGAGCATCTCCTGTTTAAGGGAACCAAGACAAAAAACGCGCAGCAAATTGCGCAGTCGTTTGATTCGGTTGGGGCATCTTCGAATGCAGCCACCGCCAAGGAATACACCAGCTACTACGCACGGGTTCAGAAAGATGCCCTGCCGCTAGCGGTTGAGGTGCTCGCAGACATGGTAAACAATTCGGTTTTGGATGAGACAGAGTTTGAACTAGAGCGCACTGTGATTTTGGAAGAGCTGGCAATGGTTCAGGATGATCCCGAGGATGTTGCCCATGAGAGTGCCAACTCTGCGGTTTTGGGAGCCAAAGATTCTTTGGGCAGGCCCATTGGCGGAACTCCTGAAACCATTGAGGCTGCGACTCGTGATGATGTTTGGGCCCATTACCGCGCAAACTATCGACCACAAGACTTGATCATCACTGCGGCGGGCGGTGTTGATCACGATCAGCTACTGCGATTGGTTGAAACCGAGTTATCCAAAACAGATTTTGATTTCGGGCAAAAGGCACTTCCCGCAAGGAGAAACCTGGGAAGCCGGAAATTCAAACCAGAGCAAGCTTTTCTGTCTGTTTTCAAGCAGACCCAACAGGCCAATGTTGCCCTAGCCATGCCAGGTGTTGCCGCACTGGACCCAAACCGCTACACGATGGGTGTTTTGAACACAATTCTTGGTGGCGGGATGAGTTCAAGGTTGTTCCAAGAGATTCGTGAAAAACGAGGCTTGGCCTATAGCGTTTACTCTTTCAATCAGGGCTATTCCGATGCTGGACTATTCGGCATGTTTGCCGGTACCAGCCCTGAAAACGCCTCTGAGGTTGCCAAATTGCTAGCCGACCAGCTTGTCAACATTGCCAATCAAGGCGTGAGTGATGAAGAGTTCAATCTGGCCCGAGGAAATATCGCGGGAGGGTTAGCTTTGAGGTTTGAATCCAGTCACGCTCGAATGAATCGTTTGATGGCAGCTGAGATGTCACTTGGTGAGTTCATTGATTTGGAATCAACGATTGCTAATTTCCATGCAGTTAGCAAACAGCAGTTGCAGTTGCTGGCAGATCACTTGGCTTCCTCTGAAAAGTCACTGGTGGTTGTTGGTGATGGCGATTTCGATTCAATGTCTGGGTTGGTAGGTTAGTTTCATGGCACAAACAGTTAGCGTTGTTGGCACCGGTCGCATGGGATCATTGGCCCTTGACATCATTGAACAAACCGAGGGCCTGTCGTTGCATTCGGCACTGAATTCAAAATCAGATCTTGCTGAGATGGATGGGGCTTCCATTGTGACTGATTTCACTCGTTTCGATGTCAGTCAAACCGTTGCCTCCAGGGCAATTGACAACGGTCAGCATCTAATAATTGGAACCAGCGGCTGGACTGGTCAAGCGATGGAAGATATTCAAAGCCAAGATCTAACTTCAGCAGTGCTGTTTGTTCCAAACTTCAGTGTTGGTTCAATGCTTTTGCAAATGTTCAGTGCCTCTGCAGCAAAGTTTTTTGATTCTGTGGAGATTGTTGAAGCTCACCACCCCAACAAAATCGACTCACCCTCAGGAACTGCTGTCAGAACAGCAGAACTGATGGCCCAGGCCAGGGGGGAGGAATTCCACTCACCCAACACAGATCAGCAGGCGCGGGGTGAGGTGGTGGCAGGGATTCCGATTCATTCAATCCGAATGGCTGGAGTATCTGCCAATCAAGAGGTGAACCTAGCTAATGACTTTGAGTCTTTGAAACTGGTTCACAATACCAACTCTCATCAGGCTTACGCCAAGGGCATGCAGCTTGCAATGCTTGCAGTGTCTGGAATGCAGGGTGTGAATGTCGGTCTTTCCAGCCTGATTAGCGAATAATGACCACCAAAATCTGGATTGGCGCAATGACTGCGCTGAGTGTTTTGTATTTGGGTTTGATGTTGCAACGCGGTTTGGTTTTGATTCTTGACCCAAACTGGCTTGTGAAAACACTAGGACTTGCCCTTTTATTGCTTCCAATGTTTGCCTTTTGGGCGATAGCAAGGGAAATAGGCTTTGGTCTTGCCAGTGAAAAGGTGGCAAGGAAGATGCCCGAGGAGAGTTTCGAACAGCTTGGTTTAGAACTCAGGCCTTCTGGCAAGGCAACTAAGGAAAGTGCCAGTAGGGCATTTGAGGTTGTAAGTGCAATGGTTGAAACACAACCAAATTGGCAGAACTGGTTTTTGCTAGGTGTGGTCTATGAGGCCAATGGCGACAGGAGCAGAGCTCGAAGTGCAATTCGGAAGGCTATTGAACTAGAACGCGCTGAAGTCTCTTGATTCGCAGGTAAATAACGCAGCCAAGACAGAAATCAAAATAGGCGTTCAGCGCACTTGCAATAAAAACAAGTCCCAGCCCAAACAGTGTTCCAATCAGAGGGTCAACAACTGAAATCAACAGACCCAGCACACTCACCGACAAACCAACCTGCTGGGCAAACCTGGGTGGCCTCGGATCCTCTAGAAACTCAGGCTTTGCTAACCGAGGCCTGATGAGCCTGAACAGCAATGCGTAGGGGTGGGTTTTTGCAGACATCAGTGACCATGCGAATAACGCTGTCAGCAGACTCAGAATTGCCAAGCCAACGGCTTGATTTAGTTGAGTTAATACAAAGCCAATCATTGCCAGCAAGCTGGTGATTGCAGCTCCTAAACGAGGAGCCCTGGGATCAATTCTTTGCATCTAACAACTCCTCCCCATCAAATTCTCTAATTTGGGAAACCTTGATTGACCCGGTCAGTTTTCTTTCTATCTTTCCAGCTGAATCTAAGATCAGAATCGTTGGTGTTTGGTTGATTTGGAGCTTTGCGGCCAGATCCAGTCGGTCAGTGATGTCAACCTCAGCAAAATCAATATTCTCAGATTGTAGGTTTCTTCTTAGATTTGGACACTTAGAGCAAAACTCAGCTGTGAAAAGGATGATTCTAGATCCGCTGGCGCTTGCTTCAACGCCAAGAAGTTTTTCAAGCTCAATCACCTCGGGCACCAATCCAAGGGATTTGCCTCCACCAGATTTATAGCCAAAACCGATGAGTGCGGTTATAGCCACCAGAGCTAATGCTGAGAAAATTATGTTCATGACAAAAAACTAGATGCAATTGTTTTTAAAAACGCGGTTGCTACCAATTGTTTAGGCTCTCTCGGCATTAGGCTGACGCTCGTGAGTGAAATCGAATTTAGAAGCAATATGACTGTTGAGCTGGTTCGCGCCAGTGCTCAGGACAGTGATGTGATTTTTGCAGCAAGAGTTTCCACTCAGGGAGAGCAAACTCTTGAGGCCGCACAGGCAGAGCAAGAGGCTCAGAAAAAAGATCGTGGCTTGATCAATTACCTAATGCGAGATCGTCACGGTTCACCCTTTGAACACAACTCAATGACGTTTTATGTTCAGGCGCCGATTTTTGTGTTCCGTGAGTTCATGCGTCACAGAATTGCAAGCTACAACGAGGAAAGCGGTCGCTACCGCGAACTGAAACCAGTTTTTTACGTGCCCGATGAAAACCGCAATCTGATTCAGGTTGGCAAACCCGGGTCATATGAGTTTGAACCAGGCACCGCTGAGCAGCAGGCGTTGGTTCAGCAAGAGGTAATGAGTGTTACTCGCGCAAGCTATGAGTCATATCAGCGAATGCTGGAGGCGGGGGTTGCCAGGGAGGTGGCAAGAATTGCTCTTCCCCTGAATATATATTCCAGTATGTATGTGACCATGAATGCCAGATCGCTAATGAACTTTTTGAGCCTTAGAACCAAGCGTGACGATTCACACTTCCCTTCGTATCCGCAGCGCGAAATTGAAATGTGTGCGGAGCCGATGGAAGATGCTTGGGCGGAGCTAATGCCGATAAGCCATGAAATGTTTAACCTAAACGGCCGAGTGGCCCCTTAGCAATCCCCGCTAGGCTGGAACCATGAGGTCAGAGCAAGATTTATTCGGACAGGTCTTAGTTGCGCTAGTAACACCGATGACCACCGATGGTGAGGTCGATTGGAACGACGTGGATCGACACGTTGACTACATTGTTAGCGGCGGAGCCGACGGAGTTGTGGTCACCGGAACCACTGGTGAGACCTCGACACTTACTGACAAAGAAAAGCTTCGACTGGTTGAGGTTGCTAAGAAAGTTGCTGGCGATAGAGCCAAAATCATCACTGGAGGACCAAGCAATGAAACCGCTCACGCCATAGAACTTGCCAAGGCAAGTGAGAAAATTGGCGCTGATGGAGTGATGGCGGTAACCCCCTATTACAACAAGCCAACTCAGCAGGGTTTGCTCACCCATTTCCGCATGATTGCCGATGCTACTGACCTGCCCATGATTTTGTATGACATCCCCGGCAGAACCGGTGTGCCAATCAAGTTTGAAACAATCACCCGGCTTGCGAAGCACCCAAACATATTTGCGGTGAAAGATGCCAAGGGTGATTTCTCTGAGGTCTCAAGAGTCCTCAATGAAACTGATTTGATGTATTTCAGCGGGGATGATTCCAACGCCTTGGCCCACATTGTTTATGGTGCCACTGGATTGATTGGGGTCACCGCAAACATTGCACCTGTTGCCTACCGAGAAATGGTTGATGCAACCAATAAAAACGATTTTTTGAGTGCACGAGAGGTTCACAACAAGCTGGAACCATTGGTTAGAGCAACCATGAACCATGTCCCAGGGACAGTTGCAGCAAAATACATCCTGCACGGGCTCGGAGATCTTTCAACCCCTCGAGTGAGACTGCCACTGGTGGGCCCTGAGGAATCAGAGGCTGCCATGATCGAGTCAGAAATTTACTCAGTTATTGATGTTCCTGGTCTTAGCTTTGAAAACTGGAGACCAGATCGAAACGCTGCGGCTGGTGGAGCATTGCCAAAAGTCGCTGGAACCACTAGATGAATCTTCCAAAACTTAGAAAAGACACCCTGAGAATTGTTCCACTAGGTGGAATTGGCGAAATCGGTCGGAACATGACCGTGTTTGAGATCAATGGCAAGTTGCTGATTGTTGACTGCGGAATACTGTTCCCAGAGGAGCATCATCCCGGCGTTGATGTAATCCTTCCTGATTTTGGATACATCGAAAACCGCATGGATGATGTCATCGGCCTGGTTTTGACCCACGGTCACGAGGACCACATAGGTGGAGTTCCATACCTTCTCAAAATGCGTCCAGATATTCCAATCCTAGGCTCAACTTTGACCCTCGCTTTCATTGAGGCGAAGCTCAAAGAGCACCGAATCACTCCCTTCACCCACACTGTCTCTGAGGGACAGATTGAGCAGATGGCCGATTTCGAGCTGGAGTTTATTGCGGTGAACCACTCCATCCCAGATGCCCTAGCTGTTGTCATCCGGTCAGGGGCGGGCACTGTTTTGCACACCGGAGATTTCAAGATGGATCAACTTCCCCTTGATAACCGCCGAACTGATTTGAATGCATTTGCCAAAGTTGGTGATGCAGGTCTTGATTTGTTCATGGTGGATTCCACCAATGCGGATGTCCCTGGCTTTACTCCATTGGAAAAAGAGCTGGGACCAGTAATTGAAAGCGTGATGGCAAAAACACCTGGAAAAGTTGTGGTGGCATCCTTTGCTTCTCACGTTCACAGGGTGCAGCAAGTTTTAGATGCGGCACAAGCAAACAATCGCAGAGTTGCTCTGGTTGGTCGTTCCATGGTTAGAAACATGCAAATAGCCGCAGACCTGGGTTTTTTGAGAGTTCCAGATGGTTTATTGATTGATGTCAAAAAAGCCCCTGATGTTCCGGATAACCGAATTGTTTATATGTCCACCGGAAGCCAGGGAGAGCCAATGGCGGTGCTGAGCCGAATGGCCAATGAGGATCACGCGATTTCGGTTGGTCCCAATGACACGGTTTTACTCGCATCCAGCTTGATTCCTGGAAATGAGAACGCCGTCTATCGAGTGATTGACAAGCTCAGCGCATTGGGTGCAAACGTTGTTCACAAGGGCAATGCCAAGGTTCACGTCAGTGGTCACAGTGCTGCGGGCGAATTGCTTTACTGCTTCAACATTCTGAAGCCCAAAAACGTAATGCCGGTTCACGGGGAATACAGGCATTTGGCGGCTTGCGCAAAACTTGCAGAACAAACCGGTGTTCCAGTGGAGCGAGTCCTGGTCGGTCAGGATGGGTCAGTGATTGACCTGGCTGCGGGTATTGCGGAGATAGTGGGCAAGGTTGAATGCGGAATGCTGTTTGTTGATGGCAAGACCGTTGGCAAGATAACCGAGGATGACCTGAAAGATCGCATGACGCTTGCAGCCGAGGGCTTTATCTCAATCTTTGTTGTAATCGATCCCGAGACTGGATTGGTGATGGAGGGTCCGGAGATTAGTGCCAGAGCTTATGCCGAGGAAGATCACGTCTTCGATGACATCAAACCGGAGATTCAGAGAGCTCTGGACAAGGCAGCCAGTGAGGGCGTTCGAGACACCTATCAGTTCCAACAGGTGATTAGAAGAACCATAGGAAGTTGGGTAAATAAGGCTCACAGGCGTCGACCAATGATTATCCCAGTGGTGGTTCAGTCACGCCGTTAGTCGTTGTGTCTAAGTAGCTTTTAGGTTTCAACTTGCTAGTTTTGTGCCATGGCACGCAAGACACCGCCGCCGAAGAGGCCCAGCGCCAAAAATCGCAAATCACCGACCAAGACAAAATCCGGTGGCAAATTTTGGGGCTCAGTTGGCAATGTCTATATGGTTTTAGCACATGCAATGGGTTCATTAATCAGAGCTTTCTCCACTGAGAAACTAGCCGACAGTGACAGACGTGACGCTGCTCCGTTTCTATTGTTCTTGCTCAGCGTGGCAGGGGCCATATTCGCCTGGTTTTTGATCAACGTGGAGTGGGCGCAGTTAATTCACAACTTCACATTTGGCTTGTTGTTTGGCGCAGTGGCAAGGATTTTCCCAATACTGCTGCTGGCGTATTCAATTTATCTTTTTCGATCACCAGCTTCGATTCAAGATGGTTCTCGATTTGCGTTGGGGTTTTGGTTATTCCTGGCAACCGTTTCTGCCTTTTTTCACATTTTTGGAAACCGTCCGCAACCTGCTGATGTCGGTTCTGATGGCGGCTCAGCATTTGCCTCGGCGGGTGGATTGTTTGGGTGGCTAATCGGTGAGCCTGCGGTTGTCGGGCTAACAGTTTTTGGAGCTGTGCCGGTGTTGGTTGTATTGCTTGTGGTGTCGGTTTTGGTGATGACCAAAACGGCACCCAACAAGATAATCACAAGATTTGCAGATTTGTATGAATTCATGTTTGGGAGTAGACCTGAACGCAAATCCAAACCAAAGGCCGATTGGTGGCAAACTGAAAAGCAATCAACTGAGGCTTTTGAAACTCCAGTTATTCAAGAACCCCAACAGCTTGAGTCAGAGCCAGAGGCAAACGAAGAGGATTTGCCAACTGAACCAATTGGGATTCCTGAAAGCATTGAAGCGGAGCCAGAATTTTTATCTGAACCAATCAAGCCCACTGGCCCCTACCAGCTACCCAGCATGCAGTTATTAGAGGCTGGCAAGGCCCTTGGAAGTTCAACTAACCATAATCAGAAATCTGCAGATTCAATCAATGCTGTGTTCAAAGAGTTTTCAGTTCAAGCTAGAGTCAGCGGTTTCACCAGGGGCCCAACCGTCACAACCTACGAGGTCGAGCTTGGCGCAGGGGTAAAGGTTGAAGCGGTAACCAGGCTAAGCAACAACATCTCTTATGCGGTGGCATCCAGTGAGGTCAGAATTCTTGCCCCAATTCCTGGCAAGAGCGCGATCGGAATTGAAATTCCGAATGCTGACCGAGAGACCGTGACCCTGGGTGATGTTCTTCGATCAAAATCCGCAAGTCAGTCAAAACACCCGATGACCGTTGGCTTAGGTAAAGACTCCGAGGGTGGCTTTGTTGTCGCCAATCTTTCAAAGATGCCTCACCTGTTGGTTGCCGGTGCAACGGGTGCTGGAAAGTCGAGTTTTATAAACTCCATGATTACCTCAGTTTTGATGAGGTCCACACCTCAGCAGGTGAGAATGGTCCTGGTTGACCCCAAGCGGGTTGAGCTATCTGTTTATCAGGGTGTTCCGCACTTGGTAACACCGATTATCACCAACCCCAAAAAAGCTGCAGAAGCATTGCAGTGGGTGGTGAAAGAGATGGATAGTCGTTATGACGATCTAGCTCAGTTTGGTTTTAAGCACATTGATGATTTCAACCTGGCTGTTGCCAATGGTGAGATCAAGCTGCCCGAAGGATCAAAGCGAGAACTGCAGCCCTATCCTTATTTATTGGTTGTGGTGGACGAGCTTGCAGATCTAATGATTGTCTCTCCCAGAGATGTCGAGGATTCGATTGTCAGAATCACTCAGCTGGCCCGTGCCAGTGGTATTCACTTGATTCTGGCAACCCAGCGACCATCGGTTGATGTTGTGACTGGCTTAATCAAGGCCAATGTCCCATCCAGGCTTGCCTTCTCGGTGTCAAGTGTGACTGACTCAAGGGTTATTTTGGATGGTCCCGGAGCTGAGAAACTGATTGGCCAGGGTGATGCGCTATTCAACCCGATGGGGTCAAACCGAGCAATCAGAGTTCAGGGATCTTGGATTTCAGAGCAAGAGGTTGAAAAGGTAGTGGAGCACGTGAAGTCTCAAATGGATCCAATTTATCGATCAGATGTGCTTCAGAGTCAGTCCTCAGCTGTGGTTGACAGCGAGATCGGCGATGACTTGGATCTTGTATTGAAAGCCTGTGAGCTAATTGTTAACTCTCAATTCGGTTCCACCAGCATGTTGCAGCGAAAGCTGAGAGTTGGTTTTGCGAAGGCCGGTCGTCTGGTTGACTTATTAGAAAGTTATCAAGTTGTTGGACCAAGTGAGGGCTCAAAAGCCCGTGAGGTTTTAGTTAAGCCCGATAATCTTCCTCAGGCGTTAGCTAGACTCCGTGGAGAGACTGAGGAAGATTCGATTGAGCAAGAGGGCGATTAGGCAAATCCCAAACGCAATCACGGTATTGCGAATTTTGCTGATCCCACTGGTTATTGTCTTATTATTTAGAGCGGAAAATGCCTGGGAGTTGTGGCTAGCGGTTTTATTTTTCACAATTAGTGCCGCTACCGATGGGCTTGATGGAGCGATAGCCAGACGCAAAGACCTGATCTCGAAAACGGGTCAGCTACTAGACCCGATTGCGGATAAAGCTTTGCTGGGTGCTTCTCTCATTACTTTGAGCGCCTTGGGGTTTATCGGTTGGGCACCTACGGTCATTATTTTGGTCCGCGAGTTGGCGGTGACTCTTTATAGGTTGGCGGTTGCCAAAAAACGTGTGATTGCTGCCAGCGGTGGCGGTAAGTTCAAAACCGTAGTGCAGTCAATTGCGATTCCATTTGTGATGGCACCACTTGAGTTTTTGGGAAGCTGGATTGAGTTTGTGGAGCTCGGTGTTATTTGGTTTGCGGTTGCGGTGACGGTTTGGACCGGACTGGATTTTTTTAGGAAACAAATTGGTCGCTGAGCTTCTCCAGTTGTGCAGAGAGCGGGGATTGAAAATCACCGTGATAGAAAGCCTCACTGGTGGATTGCTGGCAGACAGGTTTGTGTCGGTGGCTGGTGCCAGTGATGTGTTTTTGGGTGGAGTGATTGCCTATCAAGATCAACTGAAGTCCTATTTTGCAACCGTCTCTCCCTCGTTGATAGAAGCGCAAACAGCTGTGGATGCTGAGGTTAGCTCACAGATGGCCGCTGGCATCAAATCAAGAATTGCCAATGTCATGGATATCACGCCAGAGAAGATTATCGGTATTTCAACTACTGGCGTTGCAGGCCCTGAACCGGTTGGTGACAACAAAGTTGGGACTTGCTTCATCGGAATCTCTTTGTTTGCGGGGGAGAGTGTCTACTCTCATGAGTTTGAGGGCAGTAGACAGCAAATCAGGGAGCAGGCCTGCGATAAAGCAATTGAAGCGCTCAGGGAACAACTGGGGCAGTAATTTAGTTGGAGTAACTGTCAGCAACTTTTGAGCCAGTGAGATACAAAATGACCAAGGGCTCAACTAGTGTTGTTGCATAGGAGGTTGAATTGCTACTACGTCAACAAATTGGTGAAGTTCTACGAACCCACCGTCTTCACAAGGGAATGACCCTTAGGCAGGTCGCTGGTAAGGCCAGTGTTGCACTGGGCTACCTAAGTGAAGTTGAGAGAGGCCAGAAAGAGGTCTCCAGCGAGATTTTGCAGTCAGTAGCAGAGTCACTCGAAGTGCCACTATCTTTGATCATTCGCCAGGTAAGCGACCGTGTGGCTGCTGTCGAAGGTGTATACATTCCAGACACCGTTCCCGATGAGTTTGTCTCGGAAGCTGGACTGGTTTCTGAAAACTCCTAACAGCGAAGTCGTGCGTTTATCTGAATTTCACAATCTGATGATTGATGAGTTCGGCCAGGGTTATTCAGAGATTATCCTCAGAGATCTTTACTTGCAAGAATTGCAAGACAAAACACCCAATCAGGCACTAACCGATGGTGATAACCCAAAAGACATCTGGCTAGCTATCTGCAGAGCGCAGGAAATCCCCAAATCCCGTTGGGCTGGAAAGCCCGTTGTTAAAAACAAAAGCGACACGCTCTGAATATTCGAAATTATGTTCGAATAGCACTTAGTTTATTCACATAACTAAAAAGCACGAATTTTGCACAATCGGCATTGTTTACTCAAACATTGCGTTTTGGAAAATTAGAGTTGTGACAAAGAATTGGAAAGGGCAAACAATGCCATCAGCAGCCGACAGGGACAAGGCGCTAGACGCCGCTTTATCGCAAATCGATCGTCAATTTGGCAAAGGTGCCATCATGCGATTGGGTTCAGAGGAGAGAGCTCCGATTGAGTCGATCTCGACTGGTTCAATTGCTCTGGATGCGGCATTGGGAATTGGTGGACTGCCAAGAGGTCGAATAGTAGAAGTTTATGGACCAGAGTCCAGCGGTAAGACCACAATTGCACTGCACGCGATAGCCAGTGCTCAGCGCAATGGAGGAGTGGCGGCCTTTATAGATGCCGAGCACGCTTTGGATCCAAATTATGCGCAGGCACTGGGGGTGAACATTGATGATCTGCTTGTTAGCCAGCCAGACACTGGTGAGCAAGCTTTGGAAATTGCTGACATGCTGATTCGTTCCGGTTCAGTAGATGTCGTCGTCGTTGACTCTGTTGCCGCTTTGACACCTCGCGCAGAAATTGAGGGGGAGATGGGTGATAGTCACGTGGGATTGCAGGCAAGGCTCATGTCACAGGCTTTGAGGAAGCTCACCGGAGCTGTTCACAACACTAAGACCACCGCTATTTTTATCAACCAGCTGAGAGAGAAAGTCGGCGTTTTCTTCGGATCCCCCGAAATTACCAGTGGTGGAAAAGCCTTGAAGTTCTATGCCAGCGTGAGAATCGATATTCGCCGAATCGAAACCCTGAAAGATGCGCAGAACTCAGTTGGAAACCGAGTGCGAGTCAAGGTAGTGAAAAACAAGCTCGCAGCACCATTCCGTCAAGCAGAGTTTGACATCATGTTCGGTCAGGGGATTTCCCGTGAAGGGTCGTTGATTGACATCGCTGTTGAAAATGAAATTGTAAAGAAAAGTGGAGCTTGGTATACCTATGAAGGCGATCAGTTGGGTCAGGGTAAAGAAAACTCAAGACGCTACCTGGTTGAAAATCCTGACATCAGCGAAGAGATAGAGCAAAAGATTCGGGTTGCCTTAGGAATCGGAGCTCCTGTGCCAGTAGCTGATTTGGAAGCTGGAGATGAAGAGTCAAAAGCTAGCTAATAATCAGGCAAAGCTTGAACAGAGGGCTAGAAATGTATTGCTATTCCAGCTTTCAAAGTCCCCTAAAACCGCGCAAGAGCTTTCCAAGATTTTAGAAAAGCGGGAAATCCCTCAAGAGATTGCCGATGAGACTATTGAGAGATTCATTGAAGTTGGGCTCATTGATGACTGGGCTACCGCTCAGTCACTGGTGAGCTACCGAAGATCTCAATATAAATCCAAACGTGTAATCAGCTACGAACTGCAAAAAAAGGGAGTTGATGATGAGTTGATTGCCTCAGCTACTTCCGAACTTGATGATTCAGAGCAAGATTTGGCTAATAAAGCTGCCGAGAAAAGAATACGGAGCCTTAGAAACCTAGAGGACGAAGTGGTTCGAAGAAGATTGATGGGATATCTGCAAAGAAGAGGTTTTAGCGGGGGAATTTGTTCCAGGGCTGTCGCGCACGCGATAGATGGCCTAAAATTGCCAAACGATGCCCACTCTTAGCTATCAAGTTCGCACCTATGGGTGCCAGATGAATGTTCACGACTCCGAGCGAATTTCAGGATTGCTTGCAGACGCTGGGTATGTTGAAGCAGCGGAAAACGAAGATGCAGACATTGTTGTTTTCAACACTTGCGCGGTTAGGGAAAATGCAGACAATCGTCTTTACGGGGTCCTAGGTCAATTAGCTCCCAAGAAAAAAGACAACCCAAACATGCAGATTGCCGTTGGTGGTTGTTTGGCCCAAAAAGATCAGCACAAGATTGTTGAGAAAGCCCCCTGGGTTGATGTTGTTTTCGGAACCCACAACATGGGATCGCTACCAACGCTTTTGAATCGTGCGCGGCACAATCAAGAGGCAGAGGTTGAGTTATTGGAGGCTCTCGAGGTTTTCCCATCAACCCTTCCAACCAAGAGAGATAACACCTACTCCGGCTGGGTATCCATTTCAGTTGGATGCAACAACACCTGTACTTTCTGCATCGTTCCCTCCTTGCGAGGAAAAGAGAAAGATCGTAGGCCGGGCGAGGTTTTGAATGAGTTGCAGGCTCTGGTTGATGATGGTGCGATTGAGGTTACCCTCTTAGGTCAAAACGTGAACACATATGGTGTTGAGTTTGGAGATAAGCAAGCTTTCGGAAAGCTTCTTCGCTCTGCTGGTGAGATTGAGGGGCTAGAACGAGTTAGATTTACATCCCCTCACCCCGCTGCATTCACTGACGATGTTATTTGGGCTATGGCAGAGACCGAGAATGTTATGCCACAGCTTCACATGCCCCTGCAGAGTGGAAGCGACAAGGTGCTGAAAGACATGCGCCGCAGTTATCGAAGCAAAAAATACCTGGGCATTTTAGAAAGAGTGCGGGAGGCTATGCCAGATGCTGCTATCACCACCGACATCATTGTTGGTTTCCCAGGTGAGACTGAGGAAGACTTTGAGCAAACCATGGAAGTGGTCAGACAGGCACGCTTCGCGAGCGCTTACACCTTCCAGTATTCAAAGCGTCCGGGCACCCCAGCTGCAGAAATGCCAGACCAGTTACCCAAAGAGGTTGTTCAGGAACGCTATGAGCGCCTGCTGAAGCTTGTAAACACAATCAGCGAGGAAGAAAACCGGCTGCAAATCGGGAAGACTGTCGAGGTTTTAGTGGCCAATGGCGAGGGTCGTAAAGACAACACCACTATGCGACTAAGTGGAAGAGCCAGGGACAACAGATTGGTCCACTTCACCGTTCCTGAAAATGCAGAGGTTCCAAGACCCGGGGATGTGGTGACTGTTGAGGTTACCGATAATGGTCCACATTTTTTGATTTCAGACTCTCAGACATACTCGGTGAGAAGAACTACCGCTGGTGATGCTTGGGACCGAAGCCAGCTTGAGACCTGCTCAACAGGGATTCCCGGTTCTATTTCCTTGGGAATGCCGAGCCTGCCGATTCGTGGCTGATTACTTAGTCTTGCTTGGCCCAACCGCCAGCGGCAAAACAGCAATCTCGATTGATCTGGCAAAAGAGTTATCTAAGCGGGGGTATAAACCAGAGATAGTTAATGCGGATTCGATGCAGCTTTATTCAGAATTGGACATTGCAACCGCAAAGCTTCCCATTGAACAGCGACAGCAATTTCCCCATCATATGTTTGATGTTGCGCCACCGGATCAAGAAGTGACAGTGGTTCAGTATCAAAAGCTGGCTCGAGAGGTGATTTCTGCGATTATCGACAGAGGTTCATTGCCAATCTTGGTCGGTGGCTCAATGCTTTATTTGCAGTCAGTTGTCTACGAAATGGAATTTGCTCCAACGGATCAGCAGGTTCGAGCTGAGTTGGAAAAAGAACTCGAGCAAAATGGTGCTGAGTCAATGCTAGAGAGGCTAAAGCAACTAGACCCAGAATCAGCAGAGAGAATTGAACTCGGCGACAGCAGAAGAATCATTAGAGCGCTGGAGCTTTATAGACTCCGCGGCAGGGGATTGGACGAGTTTAGGAAAGACCCTGGTTTCTGGAGAGACTGCCACATGTTTGGTGTCGATGTTGACAGAGAAATACTTAGAGAGAGAATCCATCTGCGAGTCGAGCAGATGTGGGAGGCAGGCTTGGTAGAAGAGGCGAAGCGGGTTAGAGGAAGGCTCAGCACAACTGCATCTGCGGCAATTGGATATAAACAGATAGAGAAATTCATCGATGGCGAAATCAGCAGGCAGGAAGCTATTGAGCAAATTCAATTACTTAGTACTCGTTATGCCAAGAGGCAGCGAACCTGGTTTGGTCGAGATGAAAACATTGAATGGCTTAGTCCAGAAACGGCAGTCGAACAGATTATTTCCAAGGCTAGGCTGTAAGGATGGAGATTCAGTTCAGCAAGGGGCACGGAACCGGCAATGACTTTGTGTTGGCGGAGGATTTCGACAACTCACTGAATCTAACCGAGCAGCAAATAAGTCTCATTTGCAACAGGAATTTCGGTATTGGTTCGGATGGAATCATCTTTGTTGTAAAAACTGAACACAGTGAAATGAGTTCTCTTCTGCAGCAAGAACCAGATTGCGAGTGGTTCATGGATTATCGCAACGCTGATGGATCTAAGGCGGAGATGTGTGGAAATGGAATACGAGTTTTTGCTCGCTACCTCATTGAAAACAATTTAGCCTCCATTCCTGCTGGCGGCACATTGCCCGTGGCAACCAGAGATGGCGTTAAGGATCTAACCGCTGCAGCAACGGGTTTTGCTGTCGACCTGGGGCTGTTTCGCATTAGTGACACAGCTTTGGAGGTGCAGGCTAAAGGTTTAGATGTCCAGCGCCCTGCGTTGGAGGTGAATATCGGTAATCCACATGCGGTTGTCGCACTTTCCAGTGTTGAAGAGTTGGAAAATCTTCAGCTTGTTTATGAACCCCAGCAGTCACAGCCAAGACCTGATGGCTTGAACTACGAGTTTGTGGTTCCTGCAGATCCTTTGATTACCGAGGGTGTTGGCAAAATCCAATTGCGAGTCTATGAACGCGGGGTGGGTGAGACGCTTAGTTGCGGAACAGGGGTCGCAGCCGCAGCTTTGGCTGTTCGCCACTGGTCGGGGCTTGGTCAGAATCACTGGCAGGTAAGGGTTCCTGGTGGCGAGCTTGGAGTGAAGGTTTTTCAATCCGAGGATGGAGAGCGAGTTGGACTGAGTGGACCGGCAGAGATTGTATTCAGCGGAACTATTGAGGTTTAGTCACCTGCAGCACCCGAAAGCCCTTGTGGCTGTCAATTTTTTCAACCGGCATCGATAGTTCAGCCTCTATCCAGCCGGCCAATGAATCAGAACCTAGATGTTTTTGAACCACCAGGTAGGCATTGCCACCAATTTTGAGTTTCGAAAAGGCTTCACTGAGTAACGCATGAAGTTGCTTTTTTCCAATCCTGATTGGTGGGTTGGACCAGATTTGGTCAATTGAGTTTCCTTGTATTTGCTCGAGTTGCAACTGGTTGATGTTGTTGATCTCCAAAAGTTCAGCGTTTTTGTCCAATAGTTGATTGGCACGAGGATTTATTTCGACTGAAACAACTTCAACACGCGGGTTTTCTATTGCCAGCGCAAGCGAAATAGGCCCCCAGCCAGAACCAAGATCCATCACTTTTCCTTGGCTTTGGGCCAAATCTAGGTGACGAAGAAGCACTGCCGTTCCCTTGTCTAAAGATTGCGGACTAAAAACTCCGGCATCCGTGAAGACTGAAACCTTACTGGAGCCAAGTTGCACATCAATCTTTTTTTCTCCTGATGTTGATTGGGGGTTGTCGCTGAAGTAGTGGTTATCGCTCACAGCCAAACAATATTCCAATTTTTTCACCTAAGGTAATTTGTAATGGAAGACTTTGAAAGCCTAACCCCCGAGGACCTGGATTATGACGGTCAACAGCTAGACCTGGAGGACCGTTCAGCGCTTCGCAGAGTGGCCAACATCTCCACTGAGCTGGAAGATATCACCGAGGTTGAATATCGCCAACTAAGGCTTGAAAAAGTTGTTTTGGTGGGAGTTTGGACTCAGGGAAATATCGATCAGGCAAATGAGTCCATGCTGGAATTGGCAGCCTTGGCTGAAACCGCAGGTGCTCAGGTGCTGGATGGTCTTTTGCAAAGAAGAGAAAACCCAGACCCAGCAACCTATGTTGGAAAAGGTAAAGCTCAGGAGCTAAAAAGCATCGTTCAAGAGCTCGGTGCTGACACGGTGATAGCAAACAGTGAATTGGCACCCTCTCAGCGAAGAGCACTAGAGGATGTTGTGAAGGTCAAGGTGATTGATCGAACCGCAATTATTTTGGATATTTTTGCCCAGCACGCCAAAAGTCGAGAGGGAAAGGCTCAGGTGGAGCTAGCTCAGCTTGAATACCTGCTTCCCAGGCTTAGAGGTTGGGGTGAGTCGATGTCTAGACAGGCTGGTGGTCAGGCTGCTGGTGGTGTTGGTATTGGTTCCAGGGGACCGGGTGAAACCAAAATAGAGCTGGATAGACGGCGAATTAACTCGCGCATGGCTAAGTTGCGCAAACAGATTGCCGCTATGGCACCAGCCCGCGAGGCAATGAGGAAAACCAGACAGCGCAACAAGGTTCCAATGGTTGCCATTGCTGGTTACACCAACGCTGGCAAGTCATCACTTTTGAACAGAATTACCCGAGCGGGTGTCTTGGTTGAAAACGCCTTGTTTGCAACCCTGGATCCCACAATCAGAAAACACCAGACTGAGGATGGGCGTGAATACACTCTTGCCGACACAGTTGGATTTGTTGAAAACCTTCCTCACCAACTAGTTGAGGCATTCAGGTCAACCCTGGAAGAGATAGCTGCTGCTGATTTGATTGTGATTGTCGTGGATGGATCCAACCCACAACCCATGAAACAGCTAAACACCGTTAGGTCTGTGCTCGCAGAAACCGGCATTACCGCCATTGAACAGTTAGTGGTCTTTAATAAGCGAGACCTGATGCCTTTCGACACTGAAATAGAACTTGCTAACCGAGTTGAGGGAAGCATGTTTGTGTCAGCTAAAACCGGAGTCGGGCTTAGTGAGCTTGAGGAGAAGATTGCCTCGAAGTTACCCAAACCAGAGATTGAGTTTGAAGGTCTCATCCCCTACCACCGAGGGGATCTGATTTCTCGCATTCACCTTTCTGGGCAACTGCTCGGCACGGAATACCAAGAAGAGGGCACGATGGTGCACGCAAGGGTGGAGCCGGTATTGGCTGCAGAGCTTGAAAAAGTAAGGCTTTAGAAAGCCCTCATCACAGCAACAACTTTTCCAAGGATAACCGCATGGTCTCCCAGGATTGGTTCGTAGGCAGAATTTCGGGGGAGCAGCCAGGTGTGTCCATCTTTTTGCTTGAATGTCTTCACGGTTGCTTCTTCTTCGAGCATCGCTGCCACAATCTCGCCGTTATTTGCGGTTTGCTGTTGTCTAATAACGACCCAGTCACCATCACAGATGGCAGCATCAACCATTGAGTCACCCTTGACCTTGAGAAGAAAAAGATCTCCCTGACCCACAAGTTTTCTTGGCAAGCTGAACAGTTCTTCGATGTTTTGATCAGCTGTTATAGGTGTTCCAGCTGCAATCTGACCAACCATTGGAATCATTGCCATGTCTTCCGGTAGGTCACTTTCCTCTGCTCTCTGGTGCAGAACATCAATGGTTCTTGGTCGATTCGGGTCTCTAGAGATTGCTCCCATTTTTTCTAATTGACTGAGCTGGTGGCTAACACTTGCGGATGACGCCAATCCGACTGTCTCGCCAATCTCTCGCATCGAGGGAGCGTAGCCACGTTGTTTTTTAGACAGCATGATGAAATCGAGAATCTGTTTTTGCTTGTCACTCATTTCTATTTCTGGCATCTCGCTCCTAAATGTCCGTGCCAAACCTTTTACTAGTACTTGAGAGTAGACGGTTTGAACAGATTTTCCAAACATATTTTCGGAAATTTGTCATAAATGTCGTTTATTTGTCTAATTATGTGTCATCATTAGAACAAGTGTTCGAAAGGAACTCAATGTTTAGTTCATACAGACTGGAAAGTCCAAGGAAGCTAATCCGCGCCCTGGTAGCTGTAATTGCTGTTTTGGTGGCAACTATTGCGCCTTTCTCCGCAACCGCAAGTGGCGAGAAGGTCAATGTGAGTTTTGACTATGTCACCGTGAACTCAGGAGACTCCATGTGGGAGTTGGCTAAGTACTACGCTCCTGGTGAGGACCCACGGGACTGGATTGCAGAAGTTGTGAACCTAAATGGACTTACGAGCACAGATTTAGTTGCTGGACAACAAATAGCTCTTCCCTAAATCTGAATTGGTAGTCTTTCCAAATGACAAGTTTGGATGACCTTCCGCTAAGGGCTGACCTGAGAGGCAGTGAACCATACGGAGCACCTCAGCTTCTAGATGGCATTCAGTTAAACGTAAATGAAAACAGCTACGGTGTTCCGGAAAGCGTTCAGAGACGAATATCTTCAGAAATCGAAAAAACACTTTCAAATCTTCACAGATACCCAGATCGAGAATTTATTGAGCTCAGGGAGCTATTGGCAGGTTTTCTAGGTTACGATCTAGAACTAGCTCAGATCTGGGCCGCTAACGGTTCTAATGAAATTTTGCAGCAATTGCACCAGGCCTTTGGGGGTCCTGGGCGATTGGCTATCAGCTTTGGCCCAACTTATTCGATGTATCCGGTGATTGCCAAGGGCACACTGACTGATTACAAAGAGCTTCCCAGGGAAGAAGGATTCACCCTGAGTGCCAGCTATGTGGTTGAGCAGATAAAGGCCAATAACCCTTCAATTGTGATTTTGTGCAATCCGAACAACCCAACAGGTACGGCTATTGAACTCGATGTTGTTGAGGCGGCTTACGAAGCGACCGAAGGCATCTTGATTGTTGATGAGGCTTATGCAGAGTTTTCAGACTCTGAGTCTGCAATCAGCTTGCTTCACAACAGACCGAGATTGGTCATTTCCAGAACAATGTCAAAAGCATTCGCTTTTGCTGGAGTCCGCCTTGGCTATATGGCTGCAGATCCAGCGGTAATAGATGCGATGAGATTGGTTCGACTCCCGTATCACCTGAGTAGCCTCACCCAAGCAGCTGCTAGGGCGGCAGTTAGAGAAAGCGAAACGATGCTTTCCAATGTTCGAGAGATTTCAGTGCAGCGCGAGCGAGTTGCTGAAGAGCTGAAAAAGTTGGACTTGGTTGTTTACCCTTCAAAATCTAATTTCTTGCTGGTAGGTGGATTTAGTAACCCCAGAGCTGTTTTTGATTATCTGCTCAGCAATGGATTGATAGTCAGAAAAACGACGATCGACTCAGCTTTGCGAATAACAATTGGCACCGAGGAAGAAAACAACAGGCTATTAGAGCTGATGCCATCGGCAATTACCTCGCTAGACTAGATTTATGGCTAGATCGGCAGAAATTAATAGAATTACCAGCGAATCGTCTATTTCGCTGAAATTGAACCTTGACGGTTCCGGAGAGTCAAACATTGACACCTCGGTTCCCTTTTTGGATCACATGTTGACTGCTTTTTCAAAGCACTCACTAATTGATTTAGAGATCAAGGCAACTGGCGATACCGATATAGATATTCACCACACCACCGAAGATTGCGGAATTGCTCTAGGCGAGGGTCTACTGCAGGCACTGGGTGACAAAGCGGGCATTTCTCGTTTTGGGGAGGCTTCAGTACCTCTTGATGAGGCTTTGGCTCGATCGGTGGTTGATATCTCTGGTAGGCCTTTTTTGGTTCACTCAGGAGAGCCTGCTGGGTTTGAGCACCACTTGATAGGTGGTCACTTCACAGGTTCCATGGTTAGACACGTTTTTGAAGCAATCACCCTCAACGCAAGAATCACAGCTCACATCACTGTTATTGCAGGTCGTGACCCGCACCACATTGCTGAGGCTGAGTTCAAGTCTTTCGCTCGTGCCATGAGGCAGGCGGTTGCAATGGATGATCGCGTGAAGGGCATTCCCAGCACCAAGGGCAGTCTTTGAAAAAAACCGTCGTCGTCTTTGACTACGGAAGCGGCAATGTTCATTCCGCTGTAAAGGCTTTAGAAAAAGTTGGCGCCCAGGTTGAGCTAACTTCAGATTTTCAAACTTCCTTGGATGCTGATGGGTTGGTAATTCCTGGAGTTGGTGCCTTTGATCAGGTGATGAAGCTTGTGAAAGCGAACGCTCTTGACAGAATCATTGATAAGCGTCTTGCAAGCTCCAAAGCGGTTTTGGGGATCTGTGTTGGCATGCAGGTTTTATTTGACCAGGGCATTGAACACGGCATTACTTCAGAGGGTCTTGGGCAATGGCCTGGAACGGTTGAGAAGCTGCACGCTGAGAAATTGCCAAATATTGGTTGGAATAGAGTCCACAGTGGTAAGGGCACCGAGCTTTTCAAAGGACTGCAGGATGAGTATTTTTACTTCGTGCATTCCTATGCTGCAAAAAAACTTGAGTTGGATGTCATGCCACCATTTATTAAGCCAATAATTAGTCACAGCACCCACGGTGAACAGTTTTTGGCAGCAATTGAAAACGGTCCGATGAGTGCAACTCAGTTTCATCCAGAGAAATCAGGGGAGCAAGGTTTGAAGTTGTTGGAAAACTGGTTAGGGACAATTAGATGAAAAAATTGGAATTACTCCCCGCAGTTGATGTCTCCGAAGGCAAAGCGGTTCGCCTGACCAAGGGTGAAGCTGGCAGCGAAACGGATTACGGTGACCCACTAGTTGCTGCCAGGGAGTGGATTGATCAGGGTGCTGAGTGGATTCACCTGGTTGATCTGGACCGCGCCTTTGGCCGGGGAACCAACGTATCCGTGATTGAAAATGTCATCAACGGTTGCACTGATGTGAAAATCGAGCTTTCCGGTGGCATTAGAGACGACCAATCTTTGCAGCAATCGGTGGACATGGGAGCTCACCGAGTAAACATCGGAACCGCCGCTTTGGAAAATCCTGAATGGACAGAACAAATTATTAAGAAGCATGGTGACCTTGTTGCCATTGGGCTTGATGTTAGGGGAGAAACCCTCGCCGCAAGGGGTTGGACTCAGGAAGGCGGCAACCTTTTTGAGGTGATGCAATCACTAGAGGCTGCTGGTTGTTCTCGTTATGTGGTAACTGATGTGAACAAGGATGGAACCTTGAAGGGGCCAAACATAGATCTTTTGAAATCGGTTCTTGCCAAGACTGAAAAGCCAGTGGTTGCAAGTGGGGGAATCTCAAGCCTCGAAGACATTCGAGCACTTAGAGAACTAACCGAGCTTGGATTGGAGGGGGCAATTCTTGGAAAGTCTTTGTACGCCGGCAAGTTCACCCTTACCGATGCGTTAGAGGCTGCTGGTTGAGTTTCACAGATTCATCCGGGGTGCCCTGGGAGGGCAGGAGCTTTTCTAAAAATATCTTTGGGGATGACTCGGGACAAGAGCTTCCGAAGATTACCGAGGCCATTGAAAGTTTTGTTCAAAACAAATCATCACTGAGTGATTTGTTTGCAAGTTTCGCTGAAACCAGGGTTTTGATTCCGCTGGTAGCCAAGGCCGAAGAGACCAAGATGGGTCACCACGGGCAACTGGTGGACACAAGCTCTGACATGCACATCGTTGCTTTGGATGGTCCTGATGGCCAGCCCAGTCTTCCTATTTTTAGTTCGGTTGAAAACTTGCAAACGTGGAACCCAGAGTCCAGACCAGTTCCGGTGCAATTTGAAAAGGCCTTACTTGCAGCCGCCACAGAGGGTCAAACCCGAGTTGTGGTAAATCCCGGCAATGAAAACTGGTTCGCCATCAAGAGACCCGCAATCGAGTCGTTAGCACAAGCAAAGCAGTGGCTGCAGCCTGAGGATAACCCTGAGGTGAAGTCAATTGTGTCGGATGCAATCCAACAGCTACCGATTGTTGGTTACCGACTGGTCAGTGGCGACCCGCAATCAAAGTTAATTGCCGAGGAGCTGATAGTGATTCTGAAATTGGAGCCTGGGATGGATCGAGAGCAAACTCAATCCCTGGTGGCCAAGTTCATTAGCAACCTGGACAGCCAGAGATTCAATCTGCTAGTGGATTCGCTAAAAATCTCACTCAGTGCTTAGTTCACCGGACCTGTATATTTTTCGCCAGGACCCTGCCCTGGGGGGTCCTGGTGTGTGGAGGCCTCACGAAAGGCAAGTTGCAGAGAACGTAAGCCGTCTCTTAGCGGTCTTGCGTGGTGATCACCGATCTCAGCTGAGGCTGCTGTGACCAATCCAGCAAGGGAGTGAATCAACTTTCTTGCCTCAGCTAGGTCAGTCTTGGGACTGTCATCTGCTAAACCACAGTGAACTGCAGCCGCACTCATTAGGTGCACGGCCGTGGAATTAATAATCTCCACTGCCGGCACATCTGCGATGTCTCTAATCTCATCGCCTGCATCCTTAAAATCCAACTCTTCTCCTTTAGGTTGCGCTCTGCTAGGCTATACGAGGCTCTGGGCAAAAATGTCCAGTCAGAAGAGGATTGCGATCCCACCTTGCGGTTGATTCTAAGACTGCTGGGTTAGAGAGTTTGACCCTTCTGTGCGCTTGCGCGGCCTTTGATTGTGGAACCAGAAGGAGCTAGTAATCAGCGACCCGAGAATCAACGAGCGCATTCGCGTTCCTGAGGTTCGTTTAGTCGGACCAAAAGGCGAACAGGTGGGGGTTGTTCCCATTGAACAGGCCCTAACCTTGGCCAGAGAAAGTGATTTGGACTTGGTGGAAGTTGCACCAACGTCGAAGCCACCGGTAGCTAAATTGATGGACTACGGCAAGTACAAATACGAAGCCGCCCAGAAAGTTCGCGAGTCAAAAAAGAAGCAGGTCAACACGGTGTTGAAAAGCATCAGGTTTGGACTGAAGATTGATGACCACGACTACCAAACCAAACTGGGTCAGATTACAAAGTTTCTAAGAGCTGGTGACAAGGTCAAAGTCATGATCGTGTTTCGAGGCAGGGAGCAGTCACGACCAGAAATGGGCGTGAAGCTCCTTCAAAAACTCAGCGATGAAGTTGCTGAGGTTGGAGTTGTTGAGTCAACACCTTCGATTGATGGAAGAAACATGGTGATGGTGCTTGGTCCAGTCCGGAACAAGGCTGAAGCAAGGGCAGAGGCAAAGAAGGCAGCGAAAGCTCAGCAAAAGGCTGAGAAAAAAAACGAGGAGAACTAATGCCAAAAATGAAGACCCACTCGGGCACCAAAAAGCGTTTTCGCTTCACAGGTAGTGGCAAGTTGATGAAGCAGCAGATTAATATGCGACACAACCTGGAGCACATGCCGACAAAGCGTAAGCGTCGTTTGAACCAGAACCAGGTTGTCAGTGCAGCCGATGTCAAAAAATTAAAAAAGCAACTAGGCCGCTAGGAGGGTATAGACCATGGCAAGAGTAAAGAATGCAGTTAATTCACACAAAAAGCGTCGTGTAGCCCTTGACCGCGCAAGCGGTTACCGCGGACAGCGTTCAAGGCTTTATCGTCAAGCAAAACAGCAGGTCCTGCACTCACTCGTTTATGCCTACAACGACAGGAAAAACCGTAAGGGTGATTTCCGTAGGTTGTGGATTCAGAGAATCAACGCAGCTTCAAGAAGCAATGGCATGACTTATAACCGCTTCATCCAGGGCTTGCACCTGGCCGGCGTTGAAGTTGACCGTCGCATGCTTGCAGAGCTTGCAGTGAATGAGCCAAAAACTTTCAGCTCTTTGGTTGAGACCGCAAAGGCTGCATTGCCGGAGCAGGTCAACGCACCGAAAGCTGGTTAGTGAGCATAAACAACGCCCGGCTTCGCTGGGTAAAGTCTTTAGCAAAAAAAAGCGCCCGGGTTGAATCTGGGCGCTTTTTTGCTGAAGGAAGTCAGTCATTGAAGGTCTTGGCCCGAAAGCAGTATTGGCTGGAGAAAATCTATGTGACTGAAGATTTCATGATTGCCAACAAACCTCTGATCTCTGAGTTCAATCCAGATTTGATTGAAGAGATATCGCCAGAGCAAATCCAGAGAATGGCTGATGCAAGCACCCCGCAGGGTGTTTTAGCCATTTGCAAACTGCCCCCCAAGCAACCAAGCGTTAGCGGCAGTCCGCTGGTCATGTTGGAGCAGGTTTCTGATCCAGGAAACCTGGGGACAATCATTCGCACCGCCGATGCCTCGGGTGCTGGAACAATTTTGATTGGTGAAGGCTCAGCAGATGTTTTCTCGCCAAAGGTGGTGAGGTCCTCAGCCGGCAGTATTTTCCATGTGGATCTGATGCAGAATCTGGAAATGGATAGCGCAATCGAAGAAGTGCAGCGCCTGGGTTATCAAGTGTTTGCAGCCGATACTTCGGGAAGTGATTTCCGAGCGGGAGATTACTCGTCAAAGCATGCATGGCTTTTGGGCAATGAAGCCCATGGGCTTGGTTCTGAGCTACGTGCCAAAAGCAACAAGACTTTTTCATTGCCGATTGCTGGTGAGGCTGAATCTCTCAATCTCTCAGTTGCGGCCGGCATACTGCTTTATCACTCAGCTTTTTCTCAGCAGGGCTAGACTTTAGCTCTGATGTCAGAAATAAACCCAGACAAAATCGCCCAGCTGATTGCCGAGGCTGAAGGGCTACTCAATTCCGCTGAGGACATTGAACAGCTGAAGTCTTTGCGCTCTCAAATCATTGGTGACGATAGTGAACTTACTAAATTAAACGCTTCAATTAAGGACCTCCCCAATGATCAAAAAGCAGAGGCGGGGAAGCTAGTTGGGCAAGCCAAGGGAAAAATCTCAAGCAGGTATGCAGAGGTTGAGGCCAAGTTGGCAGCGGAATTCAAAAACCAACAGCTGAAAAAAGAATCTGTTGACATGTCTGCCTACGCCAATCTCACCCAGCAGGGGGCTCGTCATCCGCTTACATTGATGATGGAGCAGGTTAGTGATGCATTCGTTGGGATGGGATGGGAAATTGCCGAAGGCCCAGAGCTTGAAAGCGAATGGTTCAATTTTGACGCTTTGAATTTTGATCAGGATCACCCAGCGCGTGCAATGCAGGACACCTTCTTTGTTAGCCCATTAGATGCAAAGTTAGTTCTCAGAACCCACACCTCTCCGGTTCAGGTTCGCTCGATGCTGGAAAGGGACATCCCGATTTATGTTCTATGTCCTGGAAGGGTGTTCAGAACCGATGAGCTTGACTCCACCCACACCCCTGTTTTCCACCAGGTTGAGGGCTTGGCAATTGACAAGGGTTTGACCATGGCGGATTTGAAGGGAACACTTGAGCACTTTGCCAGGAAGATGTTTGGCGAAGAGGCAGAGATTCGACTGAGGCCAAGTTATTTCCCGTTTACCGAACCCTCTGCCGAATTGGATGTTTGGCACCCGCAGGCCAAGGGTGGACCCAGATGGGTTGAGTGGGGCGGCTGTGGGATGGTAAACCCAAACGTTTTGAGAGCCAGTGGAATTGATCCAGAAGAGTATTCAGGTTTTGCATTTGGAATGGGCATTGAGAGAACTTTGATGTTTAGAAACGGCGTTTTGGACATGCGTGACATGGTTGAAGGTGACATGCGTTTCGCCAGACAGTTTGGGGTGAGGGTCTAATGAGAGTCCCACTGAGTTGGATTAGCGAATTTACTGAACTTCCAAAGGGTTCAAAGCCTGAACAGCTGATGGCCGATCTAGTGAAGATTGGTCTAGAGGAAGAGCAAGAGCATTTCTTTGAGGTCACTGGCCCAGTTGTTGTCGGCAAAGTAGTTGAGTTTGTCGATGAACCTCAGTCGAATGGAAAAACCATCCGTTGGTGCCAGGTCGATGTTGGCGAGTCAGAGCACAGAGGAATTGTTTGCGGGGCGAGTAACTTCTCCGAGGGTGACAAAGTAGTAGTCACTCTGCCCGGAAGTGTTTTGCCTGGAAATTTTGCTATTGCCGCAAGGTCAACATACGGTCACACTAGCGATGGAATGATTGCCTCGGTCAAAGAACTCGGGCTTGGAGATGACCATGAGGGAATCTTGGTTCTGTCAACGCTGGGCTTGGACCCAGAGATCGGCGAGGATGCCCTGAAGCTTTTGGGTCTGGATGACTCAGCTGCTGAAATTAATGTCACTCCTGACCGCGGTTACTGCTTTTCAATTAGAGGTGTTGCCAGAGAATATTCACACGCTACCTCAACCAAGTTCACTGACCCCGCAGAGATCGATTCGGTTAGTGGGTCTGGTTTTGATCTCAGGGTTGAAGACACCTCACCAATCAGGGGTGAAGCAGGTTGTGGCAGGTTTGAGCTAGTAGAGCTATCTGGAATAGATGCATCCGCTCCAACTCCTGCTTGGATGATGAGCAGGCTAAAACTAGCTGGAATGCGCTCAATCAGCCTGGTGGTGGATGTCACCAACTATGTGATGTTGGAAACCGGTCAACCAACACATGCCTATGACCTCGATTTAGTTACCGGCGGAATCACCGTGCGCAGGGCGGCCAAGGGTGAAAAATTGAAAACTCTTGATGGACAAGTTAGAGAACTTCACGAAGAAGATCTGCTGATTACCGATGAATCGGGTCCAATTGGTATTGCTGGTGTGATGGGTGGGAACTCAACAGAGGTAAGCGACAACACCACCAGAGTGATGATTGAAGCTGCCAATTTTGACCCGGTAAGCATTGCTAGATCTGCGAGAAGACACAAATTACCCTCTGAAGCCTCGAAGCGCTTTGAAAGAGGAGTTGACCCGCTGGTTGCAGACAAAGCCATTGCCAAGATTGCTAAATTGTTGGCTGAGTATGGCTCTGCTGAGATCACCGGTTTTGGCGCTAGTTATTTCCCAGAACCTGCAGAGATGAAAATCGAATTGCCGGTTGGTTTTGCAAGCCAGCTAGTGGGCGTTGACTATTCACCAGAGTTGCAAAAGCAAATTTTGGAACAAATCGGATGCGTTGTTTCCGGTGGGGAAACAATGTTGGTAAACCCTCCAAGTTGGAGGCCAGATCTCCGCCACAAAACCGATTTGGTTGAAGAGATTGCCCGCATTGATGGCTATCACAAGATCTCCTCTAGATTGCCAGTTGCTCCTCCAGGATCTGGTTTGACTCAGAATCAACAACTCAGGAGAAAACTTGCCGATTTCTTGGCAGCGAATGGGATGGTGGAAACACTGAATTACCCCTTCCTTTCATCAGAAGAGAATCAGCTGTTTGGAGAGCGCAGGGCTGTAAGGCTTGAAAACCCCATCCAGGAAGACTTCCCCGAAATGCGCACCTCCTTGATTCCAGGATTGATGCAGGCAGCGGCAAGAAACGTTTCTAGGGGACTTGTTAGTGGAAACCTCTATGAGCTGGGTAATGTTTTTTGGGCAGTTTCGGATTCAAATTCAACTGCTTCCTTCCCAGACACTGCTTCTAGACCTCAACAAGAACAGCTGGACGCGCTGAATAGCCATATTCCCAATCAGCCAGAAATGCTTGCTGGTCTGAGTTTTGGAGATCGTCAGCCGATGCTTCCCGGTGAGAGTAGTCAACCAATTGATTTCAAAATGGCCATCGACCAGGTTTCTAGCGCTCTCAGGGTTTTGTCGCTGAGTCCTAATTTGGTCAACGCTGAAAACCCAGGATTACACCCCGGCAGAAGTGCTGATGTTCTCGTCCAGGGTGAGAAGGTTGGCTTCGTGGGTGAACTTCACCCTGACATTGCATCCGAATACCACTTGCCGAGAGTTTCACTGTTTGAGCTAAACCTGAAAATGCTTCTAGAGATGGTTGAGCCAGTGACGGCATCCGCTGTTTACACCTTCCCAGCTGCCACCCAGGATCTATCGCTGGTGGTGGATGACTCTTTGGAAGCAGAAACCCTGAGGCAGACCCTGGTTGAAGGTGCTGGTGAATTGCTGGAGAGCATCAGAACGATTGATGTCTATCAGGGCCAAGGAATTCCCGAGGGCAAGAAATCCTTGACATTTTCGATGATTTATCGGGCCCAGGACAGAACGCTCACCCAAGAGGAGGCTTCCGAGTCCAGGGACACGGCGGTAGCATTAGCCACCAGCAAACACGGAGCAGAACTGAGGGGTGTCTAGTGGCATATTCAGTAGCTGTCGCGGGAGCTAGCGGCTATGTTGGCGGAGAGCTGATCAGGTTGATTCTGAATCATCCTGATTTAGAGCTCAAAACAGTAACCGCTCACTCAAACGCTGGTCAGACATTGAGCTCTGTGCATCCACAGCTTGCTCATCTTCAGATGAACTTGGTAGAGACCAAGCCAGCATCTTTGAATGGCCACGATGTGGTGTTCCTTGCTTTGCCCCACACTCAATCTGCAGCAATTGCAGGGGAGTTGGACGCGGTTGGTTTGGTTTTGGACTGCGGTGCAGATTTCAGACTGGAAAGCAGCGAACGCTGGGAAAAGTTTTATCAAACCAAGCATGCGGGAGCTTGGAATTACGGGTTGCCCGAGCTAACCCTGGCTTCGGGTGGCAAGCAAAGAAGCAGGCTTTCTGGAGTTGAGGCAATTGCGGTTCCAGGCTGCAATGTCACTGCTGTGACACTTTCGCTCGCTCCACTAATTACAGCTGACTTGATTGAAACCGATGACATTGTTGCAAATCTGACAGTTGGCACCAGCGGTGCAGGGAAATCTGCAAAGACCGAGTTGTCCTCATCAGAAATGAGCGGAAATCTGAAGGCTTATGCGGTTGGTGGCATTCACCGTCACATTCCAGAGATTCTGCAAAATCTTGAAAAAGCGGGTGCGGTTGAGCTAAACATCACCTTCACTCCAGTGCTAGCTCCTGTGAGCAGGGGAATCCTGGCAGTGAGTTCAGCAAAAATAAAGGCCTCTCCAGAGAAGCTCACAGAGGCTTTGCATGATGCCTATCACGATGAGAGCTTCATTGATTTATTGACTGACACTCTCCCTGAGACTGCTTCTGTTACAGGTTCAAACCGAGTTCAGATCTCTCATAGCTTTGACCCCTCGGGAAGAATCACCGTTTTCTGCGCCATTGATAACTTGGTCAAGGGAACTGCAGGAGCTGCGATTCAGTCTTTGAACCTGGCACTCGGGCTAGTTGAGCAAGCGGGGCTTGGTCAAATTGGGATCAGACCATGAGTGTTACCTATCCAAAAGGTTTTGTTGCTGGATCATTTGCTGCTGGCCTGAAGGCTCATGGCGATGATGTTGGTTTGATTGTTAACCAGGGACCAATTGATTCATGTGCCAATGTTTTTACCACCAACAGATCCGTCGCCAATCCAATTATTTGGTCCAAGCAAGCCTCTCAGGATGGGCGTGCCAGAGCGGTGCTAGCAAACAGTGGCGGAGCTAACTGTTTTACAGGACCTTTGGGATTTCAACTCACTCACAAATCAGCCGAATTGGTTGCCGAGCTTTCTGGCTTTGCCCCAATTGAGGTTTTGGTGGCCTCAACCGGACTGATAGGCGAGATGCTGGATGAGGATAAGCTTCTAGCTGGCATCAGGGGAGCACATGAAAAGCTCTATGACAGTGGTGGATATGACGTCGCACAGGCAATCATGACCACCGATAGCGTCCATAAACACGCAATCAGGGATGGCTCAGGATTTTGCATCGGAGGCATCGCCAAGGGTGCTGGGATGTTGGCCCCAGCCTTGGCGACAATGCTTGTGTTTATAACTACAGATGCAGATATTGAACCTGACAGACTTCAGAAACATTTAGATATAGCTGTTCAGAAAAGCTTCAATCGTCTCGACAGCGACGGTTGCACCTCAACCAACGACCAGGTGACGCTAATGGCCAGTGGCGCAAGTGGCGTAACTCCTGAAGATGAAGAGTTTCAAACTCTTTTGGATGAATTATGCATTGATCTTGCAATGCAATTGCTAACTGATGCAGAGGGTTCAGATCACGACATCCACATCAAAGTCACCCGGGCTGCCTCAGAGCAGCTGGCGGTGGACGTGGCGAGAAGTGTTGCTAGAAACAATTTACTTAAAGCAGCGATTTATGGAGCGGACCCCAACTGGGGAAGAATCTATGCTGCGATTGGAACAGTTGAGGGTGACTTCGATCCAATGATTGCCAAACTAACAATCAACGGTGTTTGCGTTGCCGATGACTCAATGCCGCAGGCAGATCGTGACCAGGTGGATCTCACCGAGCGATTAGTTGAGATTGAGATTGATTTGAAAAACGGAGCTTACGAAGCGACAGTTTTCACAAACGACCTAACCCACGCATACGTCAGCGAGAACAGCGAGTACTCAAGCTAATGAAGCCAGCGGATTCAAACGATAACAGACTTGCCAGACTGAAGGCGGAGACCCTAATTGAGTCTCTTGATTGGCTCAGAGAGTTCCACGGCAAGACTGTTGTGATCAAATTTGGCGGCAATGCGATGGTTGACGAGGCTCTGCAGCGGAGTTTTGCCGAGGACATGGCCTATCTCCGATTTGTGGGAATTCATCCGGTGGTGGTTCACGGTGGTGGCCCACAAATCACCGCAAAGCTTGCGGAGATGGGAATAGAAACTGAATTCAAAGCGGGACTCAGGGTCACCAGCGAGGAATCCATCAAAGTCATCCGAGACGTACTGAGAGAAAGCATTGGCGCTGGTTTGGCCGGGCGAATAGCCATTGCCGGAGCAGAGGCGAAAGTTCTCTCAGGTGAGGACAAAGCATTGTTTTTGGCTGAGAAAACCAAGGTTGAAACTGCTGATGGAGAAGTTGACCTGGGACTTGTTGGCGAAGTCAGAAGCGTGAACCCTAGAGCTGTATTAGATCTAATTAGTCAGGGCAAGATCCCTGTTGTCTCATCTGTTGCTCCCGATGTCAAAGGACAGCTACTGAACGTCAATGCTGACTTGGCTGCAGCATCACTGGCCGTAGCACTTGGGGCTGAGAAGTTGATTGTGTTGACTGATGTTCCTGGGCTTTATTCCGATTGGCCAGATAGAAACAGCTTGATTAGTGAGATAACGAATAGTGAACTCAGAGAATTGATTCCCAGTTTGGAATCTGGAATGGTCCCCAAGATGAGTGCTTGCCTGGAGGCTGTTGACGGGGGAGTGCCAAAGGCGCACATAATTGATGGACGAGATCCTCACAGCATCCTGCTGGAGATATTTACCGAATCTGGAGTAGGAACACAGGTGAGCAAATGACCAGGCACTTTTTGAAAGATGACGATATTTCCCCTCAGGAGCAAGCAAAGATATTGGATCATGCAATTGCCTTGAAAAAAGACCGCTTTTCAGACAGATCTTTCGAGGGTCCCAAGACAGTAGCAATGATTTTTGACAAAACCTCCACGAGAACCAGGGTTTCGTTTTCTGTTGGAATCAGCGAAATGGGCGGTTTCCCGTTGGTGATCGATTCGCAGTCCTCACAGATGGCAAAAAGCGAATCAATCGCTGACACGGCAAAAGTCTTAACTCGTCAGGTGAGTCAAATCATGTGGCGGACTTACGAGCAATCAAATCTTGATGAGATGGCTAAGCACTCAACAGTGCCAGTGATTAGTGGCCTAAGTGATGATTACCACCCCTGCCAGTTGCTCGCTGATTTGCAAACAATCAAAGAGCACTTTGGAAAAACTGAAGGATTAACTGTTGCCTATGTTGGAGATGGTGCCAATAACGTGGCGAACAGCTATCTGATTGCAGGTGCGATGGCTGGCATGAATGTTCGTATTGCCTCCCCGGAGGGCTATCAGCCAAGCGGTGAGGTTGTGAATCGTGCGAAGCAGCTAGCAAGTGGCGAGATTTTAGTGAACTCTGATCCTGCCGAGGCGGTTTCAGGGGCAGATGTTGTCACCACTGACACTTGGGTGTCAATGGGTGCAGAAACTGAGAAGGCTCAACGCATAGGAGACCTAGAACCATACCGTGTAGATGAAAATCTTTTTTCACAGGCAAGTCCGGAGGCTGTGTTTCTTCACTGCCTTCCCGCATATCGTGGAAATGAGGTCACCGCTGGGGTAATTGATGGTGAGCGCAGTTTGGTTTGGCAGCAAGCAGAAAATAGACTTCACGCTCAGAAGGCGATTATGTCCTTTCTGGCAAAGAATTCATAACTCGGTTCTAGAATTAGCGTGAAAAAACAAGGAGATGAATGTCAGAACGGATAGTTCTCGCCTACTCAGGCGGGCTAGACACATCAGTAGGAATTGGTTGGCTTCAAAAGGCAACTGGCAAAGAGGTTGTTGCCATGGCCATTGACGTGGGCCAAGACGGCGAAGACATGGATGTCATCCGACAGCGAGCACTTGATTGTGGTGCCGTTGAGTCTGTGGTTATTGACGCCAAAGAAGAGTTTGCCAGTGACTACATAATGCCTGCATTGAAGGCAAATGCGATGTATCAAAAACGCTATCCGCTTGTTTCTGCCCTTTCCAGGCCATTGATTGCCAAGCACCTGGCGTTGACCGCAAACCGCCTGGGTGGCAACAGTGTTGCTCACGGTTGCACCGGCAAGGGGAATGACCAGGTGAGGTTTGAAGCAGCCGTCAGCGCAATCAACCCAGACTTGACATCAATTGCTCCAATCAGAGATTTAGCCTTGACTCGGGACAAGGCAATTGAATATGCGGCTGAGCACAACCTGCCAATTGCTCAGAGCAAGAAAAGCCCCTACTCAGTTGACCAAAATGTTTGGGGGAGGGCTGTTGAGACAGGCTTTTTGGAAGACCCATGGAATGGTCCGATTGAAGATCTTTACGAATACACCCAAGACCCAGCTGATGTAAAGCCTGCTGACGAGGTCATCATCAAGTTCGACCAGGGAATCCCTGTTGAAATTGATGGGAAGTCAATCACACCACTGCAGGCAGTTGAGATGATGAACCAGCTTGCTGGCAAGCACGGCGTTGGTCGCATTGATTTGGTTGAGGACAGACTTGTTGGAATTAAGTCTCGCGAGATTTATGAAGCACCTGGTGCTATTGCACTAATCAACGCCCATGAGGAGTTGGAAAACCTCACCATAGAGAGAGACGTCAACCGTTTCAAACGTGGTGTTGAGTCTCGCTGGGCAGACCTGGTTTATGAGGGTCTTTGGTTCAGTGAGTTGAAATCAGCTCTGGATGCATTCATCGACCACACCCAGAGGCATGTTTCTGGTGAGATCCGGCTCAAGTTGCAGGCAGGGCATGCAAGTGTGATTGGCAGAAGAAGTGAGCAGAGTCTTTATGATTTCAACCTTGCCACCTATGACAGCGACGATAGTTTTGACTCATCCCTAGCAAAGGGATTTATTGAGCTATGGTCAATGCCATCCAAACTATCGGCGAAGAGACATGGCATCGAAAAATAACGATTCACTCTGGGGGAGCAGGTTCTCCTCTGGTCCCAGTGATGAGATGGCTAATCTCAGCAAGTCAACACACTTTGACTGGAGGTTAGCCAAATATGATCTTCTTGGTTCGAAGGCTCACGCTGAAGCTTTGGCCCAAAAGGGTTATCTCAACAAAGGCGAACTTACCGAATTGCTGAAGGCTATTAAGCAGCTTGAAAAACGGGTTGTTGCCGGTTCATTCAAGCCAAAAGAAACCGATGAGGATGTTCATTCTGCCCTCGAACGTGGACTGATTGAAATTGCAGGAGGTGATCTCGGCGGAAAGCTTAGAGCGGGCAGGTCAAGAAATGACCAGATTGCCACGGAGATCAGGCTTTTCATGCTGGATGCAGCCGAAGAAATTGAAAAGCAGATTCTTAGTTTCATAGAGCAACTGACAATTCAGGCTGAGACCAACATGGGTGTTGCCATGCCCGGAAGAACTCACTTCCAGCACGCACAACCAGTTTTGCTCGCACATCACCTTCTGGCACACGCTTGGCCGCAGGTGAGGAATCTACAAAGACTGGAATCATGGCGAGCCAGGGCGAAGCAGTCTCCCTACGGTGCTGGAGCGCTTGCTGGTTCATCGCTTGGGCTAGATCCAAATCTGATTGCTGAAAAGCTGGGCATGGCGGGACCAGAGAAAAATTCAATGGATGCGACCAGTTCCAGAGATGTCGCATCGGAGTTTTTGTTTATCTGTGCGCAAGTTGGCATTGATCTTTCAAGTCTCAGCGAAGAGCTGATTATCTGGTCCACCGCTGAGTTTGGCTACATCAAACTCAACGATGAATTTTCAACCGGGTCTTCAATCATGCCTCAGAAGAAAAACCCTGACATTGCCGAATTGGCCAGGGGAAAAACAGGAAGACTGGTTGGCAACCTGACCTCTCTAATGACCAGCTTGAAATCCTTGCCATTGAGCTATAACCGGGATCTGCAAGAGGACAAGGAACCAGTGTTTGACTCGGTGGACACCTTGTTGCTGGTGATGCCCGCATTGACCGGCATGCTGAGGACTTTAGAGTTTGAAACCAACCGCATGGAGTCATTAGCTCCTGAAGGTTTCTCACTGGCAACAGATGTTGCGGAGTGGCTGGTTAGACAGGGCGTTGCATTCAAAAATGCTCACGAAATCACCGGCAAGATGGTTTCAACTTGCGAGCAGCTGGGATTGAAACTTCAAGACCTAAGCGACAGTCAGCTGAAAGAAATCTCCGACAAATTGACCCCCGAGGTTCGCGAGGTTCTCAGCGTTAGCGGATCAATCAAGTCTCGTGACAGGGCTGGCGGAACGGCTTTGCCCAGGGTTTTGGATCAGTTGATGGAGCTTAGGAAATTGGCTCCGAGAACAGATTTGGAGAGCTAAGTTTGAAAAACGATCAGAGCTTCGAGGGTATTTACCAGGAGCTTCAGTGGCGTGGTTTGATTTCACTTTCAACCGATGAGCAGAAGCTAGAGCAGGCACTGAACAACTCAAGCATCACCTTTTATTGCGGGTTTGACCCAACTGCACCCAGTCTGCACCTGGGAAACCTGGTGCAGCTACTGACCATGCGCAGATTGCAGTTAGCCGGACACAAACCTCTTTGCTTGGTTGGCGGTGCCACAGGCCTGATTGGTGACCCAAAGCCCAATGCGGAGCGACAGCTGAACACCAAAGAAACTGTTGCCGAGTGGGTGAACAAATTGGGAGTTCAAACATCTAGGTTTTTAGATTTCGATGGAGAAAACAAAGCTCAGCTAGTGAATAACTTGGACTGGACAAGCGAACTATCCGCAATTGACTACCTCAGAGATGTTGGTAAGTATTTCCGAGTTGGGAAGATGCTGTCCAAAGACGCAGTGAGTGCTCGATTGAACAGTGATACCGGCATTAGCTACACGGAATTTAGCTACCAAATCTTGCAGGGCTATGACTTTTTAGAGCTTTATCGACGCTATGGCTGCATGATGCAGACCGGTGGTAGTGATCAGTGGGGCAATCTGACAGCTGGTTCTGATTTGATTCACTACGCCGAGCAACAAAGTGTTCACCTGATGGCGACGCCACTAATTACTAACGCGGATGGTCAGAAGTTTGGAAAGAGTGAAGGCAATGCCGTTTGGCTAGATCAGGAGTGGACATCCGCCTACGCTTTTTATCAGTTCTGGCTCAACGTGATGGACGAAGATGCCATCAAGCTTCTGAAGATTTTCACCTTCTTGACCCGAGAGGAGATAGAAACCCTTGAGCAAGAACTGGCAGAGAAGCCATTTTTGCGCTCAGCACAGAAAACCCTTGCTCACCAGGTAACGAAAATTGTTCACACTGAAGACATTGCAAACAAGGTCAGAGACGTCTCACAGGCGCTGTTTGGAAGCGATGAACTTGGTGATCTTGATGGAGAAGTATTGAAATCAGCGGCCCAAGCACTTCCCAATGTGGACGCCGGTCAGGTTGAGGATTTGCCGCAAGCATTGGTGGCAACCGAATTGGTTAGCTCAATGGGGGCAGCTCGAAGGGCAATTGCCGAAGGCGGGGTGTATGTGAACAACAAAAAGGTTGACTCTGAAGGAATAGACAGAACCCAGCAATTACCTGGAAATGTGATGATTATCAGGCGTGGAAAAAAGAGCTTGGCGGCAATAGTTTTTTAGTTTACCCAAGTTATTTGACAGGCCTAAGTTTTAGCAGTAACCTTTTCCAGTTGTCCAAAGATTGACACCGTCTGATTAGACAGTCGTCTCAAGTGCAACCAAATCTCAGATTCACTGAAATTGCCCCTTGCGGGTGGGTTTTTATGCGTCTAGGATTTGAAATCCGCCAGAGAAATGTCGGAAGTTATTTCCTCCATTCAGAGGTTGCAACTAAGGAGCTTTCGCTGGTAGGGTAGGGAAGTTGCTCTGTGAAGGACCTGGAAGGGAAATCGCAGATGCATCCGATCTTTGAGAACTCAACAGCGTGCACAATGTCTATGCCAAAAATCCTCGGCTGGTCTTAGGACCAGTGGAGATTCCTTTTGGAAAAGACGAATTGTCAGTAAGACAGTTCAAAAGCCAAATCAAATTGAACACTCTTCGGAGTGGTCGTAAAGCTTTCCCAAGCAATTGGGAAAACAATTTTTACGGAGAGTTTGATCCTGGCTCAGGACGAACGCTGGCGGCGTGCTTAACACATGCAAG